>QFOL01000208.1 GCA_003241215.1 Agrobacterium fabrum | reverse complement strand
CCGCCAAAGGCGATCAGAAGGGCGATGCCGACAAGGAATGGAACTCGGAACACGCTGTTTTCCCGTTTATGAACAGGTCGAGGACTATCACTGATTCCCCGTGTGTAAAATGGCGTGGCTTGTTTAGTCCTCGTGAAAGTGACCGGAGCGCGAAATTCCTGTCCTCATGCACCCATGACCAGCTTGAAGGCGATGGCCCACATGGTGATGGCGATGACGCCTTCGAGAATGCGCCAGGCGGAGGGTTTTTCGAAGATCGGCCGCAGCCAGCGCGCGCCATAACCCAGCGAAAAGAAGAACAGCAGCGAGCCGGTCGCCGCGCCCGCCGCAAAGGTCTTTTCGAAACCGGGAAACTGTGTGGAAATCGTGCCGAGCAGCACCACGGTATCGAGATAGACATGCGGATTGAGGAAAGTCAGCGCCAGGCAGATGGCGAGCGTCTGCCACAGGCTCGCCTCCTGCCGCTCGGCCACCGACAGCGCCTCCGATGAACGCAACGCCGAATGCAGGCTTTTCGCACCATACCAGATGAGGAAGGCGGCGCCGGCATAACGCATGATGGGATCGAGCGCCGGCATGATGGCGCTGATCCGCTGAAAACCGAACACGCCGACGGTAATCAGCAGCGCGTCGGAAATCGCACAGGTGGCGCAGACGGCAAACACATGCGAGCGCGCCAGCCCCTGCTTCAGAACGAAGGCATTCTGCGCGCCGATGGCGACGATGAGGCTGAGGCCCATCGTCAGGCCGGTAAAGAAGATCTGTGTGTCCATGCGCGTCGCGGCCCCTGCCTCTGTCCATATGTGGAGTGGCCGAAGGCGTTGCTTCCGGACCGAGTGCTTGGATATTTCCGTCAGATAGTTTAATCCAGTTAAATAAACTCAATCCAGATAAGCTGAGCTAATGGCGCACTTCTCTCTTCAACCTCTCGGTTTTCCACAACGTTGCCATCTCTCCACCCTCATTCCTGTGCTCGTCACAGGAATCCAGCCAGCCCAAGTCCTTGGGCTGAAAAGACTCTTCCGCCGCGTGCGTCGACTGGATTCCTGTGACAAGCACAGGAATGAGGGAAGGAGAGGCCGTCGCCTATGGCTTCCAGGGCCCCCACGCCACCTCCAAACCCTGCATGAGGTGCCGTAATGCTCGATTATCCCTCCATGCGGGCCGTGGCGCTCGTTGCCCAGACCGGCAGTTTCGAAAAGGCGGCGCAGGTGCTGTGCGTCACGCCATCGGCCGTTTCCCAGCGCATCAAGCAGCTGGAGGAGCGGCTTGGCGTGGTGCTGATCGTGCGCGGCAACCCGTGTGTGGCGACGGAGAAGGGCGAATGGCTCTGCCGGCACATGGATCATGTCGGCATGCTGGAAAACGAATTGTTCCGAGAGCTTCCGGCGCTGGCGGAGGCGGGATCGACGCAGGAGCGGGTCACGCTCAACATTGCCACAAACGCCGACAGTCTCGGCACCTGGTTTCTGGATGCAGTGTCAAAATTCACCGGCGGCAGCGATTATCTCGTCAATATCGCGGTGGACGATCAGGATCACACGGTGGAATGGCTGCGCGGCGGCAGGGTGCTTGCAGCCGTCACCGCCCATGCCAAGCCCGTGCAGGGCTGCCGGGTCCTGGCCCTCGGCGTGCTGCGTTATCACGCCACCGCCAGCCCGGATTTCATGGCCCGCCATTTCGCCGGGGGTGTGACGCCTGCAGCCCTTGCCCGCGCGCCGGGGCTGACCTTCAACCAGAAGGACAGGCTGCAGGCGAGCTGGGTCAGGCAGGTGCTGGGCGAGGATATCGCCTATCCCACCCACTGGCTGCCCTCGACCGACGGTTTCGTGAAGGCGAGCCTTGCCGGCATGGGTTGGGGGCTCAACCCGGTGCAGCTTGTGGGGGAGCATCTCAAGGCGGGGCGGCTGGTGGAGGTCGTTCCCGGCACGCCGCTCGATATTCCGCTTTACTGGCAGGTCAACCGGCTCGCGGCGGAGCGCCTCGGGGTGTTGACGTCGCATGTGGTGGAGACGGCGAGGGGGGTGTTGACCCCGATGCCGTGAAGCATCTTGCGCCAGATGGGGTCGCGGTTTTCCGATTGTAGAGACGGGGAGCGTGACGCTTACCCCCTCTGCCCTGCCGGGCATCTCCCCCACAAGGGGGAGATCGATTTGCGGTGAGGTCTCGCCTATCTCAACCTTTGCGAATGAAGTGGTGGTAGCGCCTTTTGCCGATCTCCCCCCTTGTGGGGGAGATGCCCGGCAGGGCAGAGGGGGGTAAAGCCAAGTACTCCGGCAACAAGGTCTTGCCCGCGCCGCAACCTCACTGCCGCGCCGCATCCTCCGCGCCCTCGCGCAATGATGCATCCGCCACCTTCTGCGCCGTCACGCTCAAGGCCGAAGCGTCCTTCATCTTCTTGGCGATGGAGCGGATCACACGCGTCGCCTCGGCGGAAAGCGAGCGCGGGCGGGTGAGCGCCGGCATGGCGGGTGTGCTGGTGGCTGCGGCGGCGACCTGTGCCGAAGGCTGCGGGCGCGCGCCGGTCGGCAGCGGGTTCTGGATGCCGGGGATCGGGCGCAGCTCCATGCCCTGATGGGCGTAATCCATCAGCCGCTTGAAGGCCATGGCCGGAAGCGCGCCGCCGGTCATGTTGTTCATCGGGGTGAAATCGTCGTTACCGAACCAGACCGCCGTGGTGTAATTGCCGGTGAAACCCACATACCAGGCGTCGCGATAGGCCTGCGAGGTGCCGGTCTTGCCGCCGGAAACGATGCCGTTATCCAGCGCGCCGCGCCGCGCCGTGCCCATGACCGGGATGGTCACCAGCATCTGGTTCATCTTCGAATTGGCGTCTTCGGAAAGCACCCGTTTGGCGGGCGCTTCGTTGTGGCTGAAATCGTAGAGAACATTGCCCTCGTAATCCAGCACCTGCTCGATGCCGTGGCGGCGCGACTGCATGCCGTCGGCCGGAAAAACCGCGTAGGCGGTGGCCTGATCCAGAACCGTCACTTCGGAGGTGCCGAGCGGAATGGTCTTGTCGCTGCGCAGCGGTGTGGCGACACCCATGGCCTTGGCGGTATCGACGATGACCTGCGTGCCGAGCACGTCCTTGGCAAGACGCACCGGCACGGTGTTGTAGGATTTGGCGAGCGCCATCTGCAGCGTCACCCTGCCGGCATAGGAACGGCCGTAATTCTGCGGCGACCAGCCGCGCCAGGTCACCGGCGCGTCGGAGATCAGCGTCTCCGGCTTCATGCCCTTTTCCATGGCGGCCGAGTAGGTATAGACCTTGAAGGAGGAGCCCGGCTGACGAAGTGCGGCCGTGGCGCGGTTGAACTGGCTTTCGCCATAATCGCGGCCGCCGACCATGGCGCGCACGCCGCCGCCATTCTCGATCATCACCATCGCGCCCTGCTTGACGCGGTAACCTTCGCCGAATTCGCGCAGGCCCATTTCCATCGCCTGTTCGGCCGCCTGCTGCAGACCGGTATCGATGGTGGTGCGCACGACGACGGTGTGGTCCTTGAACTTGCCCTCGGCGGCCAGCCGCTGCACTTCATCGAAAGCCCAGTCGAGGAAATAATCCGGCGCCTTCACATCGGCGCGGTCGATGACGGTGGCGGGGTTGCGCCGCGCGCCGATCACCTGGCCCTCGGTCATCAACCCGCTCTGCACCAGGTTGGAAAGCACGGTGTTGGCGCGGGCACGGGCGGCCGGCAGGTTGACATGCGGCGCATATTTGGCCGGCGCCTTGAACAGTCCGGCCAGAATGGCGGATTCCGCCAGCGTCACATCGGTCAGGTTCTTGCCGAAATAAAACTGCGCCGCCGCCGCCGCGCCGAAGGTGCCCCCGCCCATATAGGCGCGGTCGAGATAAAGGCTCAAGATTTCCTTCTTCGACATGTTGGCCTCAAGCCACAAGGCGAGGAAGGCTTCCTTGATCTTGCGCTCCAGCGAACGCTCATTGGTGAGGAACAGGTTCTTGGCAAGCTGCTGCGTCAGCGTCGAGCCGCCCTGGACAACGCCGCCGGCGCGGGCGTTTTCGCTCATGGCGCGGGCAAGGCCGATGAAATCGATGCCGAAATGGTCGAAGAAGCGCCGGTCCTCGGTCGCCAGCACCGCCTTGATGAAATGGTCAGGCATCTGGTCGATCGGGACGGAGTCTTCGTGGATGATGCCGCGATGGCCGATGGTGTTGCCGTAGCGATCAAGGAAGGTCACGGCGAAATCGCCGCGATAACGCCAGTCCTTCTTGGTTTCCTCGAAGGCGGGCATGGCGAGCGCCAGAAGCACGACGGAACCCGCCGTTCCGAAGGTCAGCGCGTCGCAGGTGAGGTTGACGAGAAGCTTCTTCCAGCCGCGCACATGCAGCTTGCGCGAGGCGATGGTGACGTCTTCCCAGAAATCCACCAGCCTTGCCGCAGCCGTCCACAGGCCGGAGTCGATGAAGCTATCGATCCGGAGCAGGATGTGCCGTTTTTTACGGCCTTTTTTTTCGTCTTTTTCTTCCTGCACGTGCCGATGTGTTCCTGTTCAACGCAACGCGGTCGCCGATATTCTGCGCTTCAACCCATTCCCGACGCAAAACCGTGGCATGGTTATGTCGGAATTGCTTGACGCGGCGGCCTTTCGCGGGCCAATGACCCTCTGCCGCCTGCCAATATGCTAAAATATCGTACAAACCAGTCCTTGGCGATACGATATAAAGGATTAGGGACCGGTTAAACACTCCCGTCCAAGTAATCAAAATGAAACGGAAATGTTAACGATGAATGACGCGCCGTTCTGGAAAACCAAATCGCTCACCGAGATGACCGGTGAGGAATGGGAAAGCCTGTGCGACGGCTGCGGCCTGTGCTGTCTGAACAAGCTGGAGGACTGGGACACCGGCGAAGTGGTGTTCACCTCGGTCCGCTGCGTGCTGCTCGACGGTGAGAGCTGTCGATGCTCCGACTATGAAAACCGCCGCGCCACCGTGCCTGATTGTATCCAGCTCGACCTGAAGAAGGTGCATGAGATCGGCTGGCTGCCGCCCACCTGCGCCTATGCGCTGGTGCGCGACGGCAAGGATCTCTACTGGTGGCATTATCTCGTTTCCGGCGATACGGAAACGGTGCATCAGGCCGGCATTTCCGCGCGTGGGCGCACCGTCAGCGAGGCCGATGTGGATGTTGACGACTTCGAGGATTATGTGGTCGACTGGCCGCTGACGGTCGGCGAGAGGGCGGGCGAAAAGCAGCGGACTTGATGGAAAGAGTCAATTTTCGTTTTGGTCCTATTCCTGCCCCATCATTCTCTTAAGGCATGTCATCCGAAAGCGTGTCACGGTTTCGGGATACGACTTGTCTGAAATCAAAGACAGCTTCCGGCCATTCCGGCAAATGATCCGCAAAATGCGGACAAGGGACATCAAAACGCATGCGCTACCGGCTGCCCGCCATCGTTCTTTCATGCCTTGCCCTTCCGGGGCTCCTGTCGTTTTCCGCCCATGCCCAGCAACAGCCCCAGGCCTTTGAATGCACGCTGGTCACGTCAATCGAGACGGGTGCGGTCATCAACCAGCAGGGCGCCTGCGACCAGCGTGTGGCGCCGGCCTCCACCTTCAAGGTGCCGCTGGCGCTGATCGGCTTCGATGCCGGCATCCTTCAGGACGAGAAGACGCCCGCCTGGGACTGGAAACCGGGCACGGAAGCGCGCGCCTCGGACCGCAAGACGGTCGATCCCACCATATGGGAGCAGGATTCGGTGCTGTGGTATTCGCGTGAAATCACCCGTCGCCTCGGGCCTGAAAAATTCGCCGCCTATGTGAAGCGCCTCGGTTACGGCAATGCCGATGTCTCCGGTGAGCCGGGCAAGAACAACGGCCTGACCCATTCCTGGCTCGGCTCGTCGCTCACGGTCTCGCCGGTGGAACAAGTCGGCTTTCTCCGCCGCCTTCTGGCCGGCAATCTGCCGGTCTCGCGCGATGCGCAGGCGAAGACAAGGGCAATCCTGCCGGTCTTCGATGCCCCGGAAAGCTGGGCGGTGCATGGCAAGACCGGCACCGGCTACATGCGCGACGAAAAGGGCAACCCCGACCGCAACCGCCCCTTCGGCTGGTTCGTCGGCTGGGCGGAGCGCGAAGGCCAGCACATCGTCTTCGCAAGGCTGCGCGTTTCCGACAAACCGTCCAACGAGCCGCTCGGCCCCGCCGTGCGCGATGCCTTCCTGCGCGATATTCCGCGGCTGGCCGTGCATCGCTAAAGAGCGGTGTGGTCGGGATGCCTTGAACCCGGGAAAGGATATCGGGACATGTCGAATGCCTCCTGCGATGTCATCGGGCTCTATACCGAACACGGCGCTGATTTCGACAGGGAGCGCGGCCGCTCCCTCGCCGAAAAACCCTGGCTGGACAGGTTCATCTCGCTTTTGCCCGACGGCGGTTCCATTCTCGATATCGGCTGCGGTTCAGGCGAACCGATTGCCGGCTATTTCATCGCCAGCGGTTATGACGTCACGGGCATCGACGCGTCCCTGCCGCTGATCGAACTTTGCCGCAGCCGGTTTCCGGAAAACCTCTGGGCGGTCGCCGATATGCGCGAGCTGGCTCTCGGTCGCCGGTTTGACGGTTTGATCGCCTGGCACAGTTTTTTCCATCTGAAGCCTGAAGATCAGCGTCTGATGTTCGGCACTTTCCGCCAGCACGCCAATGACGGTGCGGCCCTGATGTTCACGGCCGGGCCGGGGCATGGGGAAGCGATGGGCACGTTTCAGGGCAGGCCGCTTTATCACGCCAGCCTTGCGCGCGAAGATTATGAAAGCCTGCTCGCCGCACACGGGTTCCGGCTTCTCGATCACATCGTCAACGATCCGCAATGCGGTGGGGCGACGGTTTATCTCGCCAGACGGGTCGTGGCCTGAGAGGCGACCGCGCGGCCGTTCGATCGCAGCGGCAAACGGTGTAAATTCCTGCTTTTATGGCCGGTGCCCGTACTCACGATTGTGTGTTCAACAAAAAACTCGCCCGTACCTTGACCTTCCCATCATGGGAAGCCCTACATAGGGTCTCGAAAGGGGATTTCCCATGAACGAGACAGTCAGACACGCCCATCCAAAT
>QFOL01000207.1 GCA_003241215.1 Agrobacterium fabrum | reverse complement strand
GTGGTTTCCTCCACCATCGCCGCATTCTGCTGCGTTACATGGTCGAGTTCGTTGACGGAGGCGTTGATCTCGCTGAGGCGGCCGGACTGTTCGCGCGAGGCCGTGGCGATTTCGCCGATCTGGTCGTTGACCGACTGGATGCGTTTCTGGATCTGCTCGAGGCTTTCGCCCGTCTTCAGCACCAGGGCTACGCCGCTTTCCACATCGCCCGCCGAGGTGGCGATCAGCGTCGTGATGTCACGGGCGGCGGCGGCCGATTTCTGGGCCAGTTCACGAACCTCCTGCGCCACCACGGCAAAGCCCTTTCCGGCTTCACCGGCGCGCGCAGCTTCCACGCCGGCATTCAGCGCCAGAAGATTGGTCTGGAAGGCGATCTGGTCGATGACATCGATGATCTGGCGGATCTTGGCCGACGAGGTTTCGATGCGTTCCATCGCGACGATCGCTTCCTTCACGACGGCCGTGGACTTGTGCGCATCCTGCATCGTGCCGGCCGTCGCCTCGACGGCGACATTGCAGCGCGACAGTGAGAGATTGACGGCCTGCGTCATGTCTCCGAGGGCTGCGGCCGCCTCTTCAAGGGCTGCGGCCTGGCGCTCGGTGCGCCGCGACAGGTCTTCCGATGCGCTTTTCAGTTCGCCGGAACCGGAGCGGATGGTGTTGGCGCTTTCGCCGATATTGGAGATCGTCGCTTCCAGCCCGGCCATGGAGTTGTTGAAATCGATGCGCAGATGATCGAGCGACGGCACGAAAGATTTCTCGATGCGGAGATCGAGCCTGCCGGCCGCGAGATTGGCGAGACCGGTCGCAAGCGCATCGACAGCCTCTTCCAGCTCCCTGGCGCTTCTTGCCTTTTCCATCTCCCGCTGGGCCCGCTCTTCATCCAGTTCCTCGCCCTTGCGGTGGGCGTCCGCTTCCATGCGCTGCTTGTCCAGAATGCCCTGGCGGAAGGATTCCAGCGCACGCGCCATGGTGCCGATCTCATCGCCGCGGGAAACGGCCTTGATCTCGATATCGTTTTCGCCGCCGTTGAGGCGCTCCATCAGCCCGGCGAGACCGGTCAGCGGCCTGGTGAGGCTGGCGGATACGAAAATGCCGATGAATGTCATGATCGCGAGAACAGCAAGTGTTGCAAGCGTTGCCCAGAAGGCCAGTTCGTTGGCGGCGGCGAGAACCTTGCTCTCTTGCTGGCCGATGGCCAGAAGATGTTTCTGTCCAAAAACGGAGACCGGGCGATAAGCGTAGAAGATGTTGCCTGCGGGCGTCTGCGCCATCACGGTGCCATCCCCGCTTGTGCCCGAAAGGGCCGCAAGGCTTTCGGAAACCGCGGCATCCGCACCGCCCGAGAGCACACCCGCCCGGCGTTTGCCGTCGGCGCTCAGAAGAACGGCGTCGTCGATGGTCTTGCCGGTTTCTTCAGGTGTCACCACCGCGCCGATGCGGTCGGCCGCAATGCGCATGATGACGGCGCCCTTGCGCTGCAGCTGCCCCCAGTTGGAGACGGCGAGCGGCATGCCGATCATGGCCGAATCATCGGCGCCGCCGCTGAAGCCGGTGGTGCTGACGACGCCGTCCTTGCCGGCTTCGATGCGCTCGAACAGTTCCTTGATCGCGGCGTTCTGCGGTTCCGTCACGCTGGTCAGGAAGTTCTTGCCCTTGGTCACGGAATAGATAATGAGGCCGGTCTTGTCGATGACGTAGATATCGCTGACCCGGGTGTTGCGCCAGACGCTGGCGATGGTGGCGTTGATCGTTGCATGGCGGATGGCGTAAAGCAGCCGCAGCCCTTCGCCGTTGAAGGAAGCGCGCTCCTCCTCGGAGACACCCTCGCGGCGGAATGCCTGGATGATCGCATCCTTTTCCGTCGGCACCACATTGGTCATGGTTTCCAGCGCCTGGGCGATTGCGGCATTTTGCGACAGTTCGGAAATGCTCTGTTCGACACGCAAAGTATAGGCGTCAAGCTGCTTCGACTGGTTGCTTGCAACCGTTTCGAGCCTGATTTTGCTGGCGTCGATCAGGCCCGATTTGCCCGTCTCGTAGGACAACAATCCCACGGACAGGCATGAAACCAGCGTTGCGCCCGTGACGAGCGCTGCGAATTTAGCTTTGATTGACAATGACTTAGCTTTGACAGCAGTCGGATTTACATCCGGCATCCTGTTTCCTCCCCCCAAAAAAACGTGACCGCAATGTGGCAAAAATTGCTTACGGTCGCGTTAAAAGCGCGGGGAATTGTACGATTATTTCCCGCATACCGTGAGAAAATAACCGGCCACGACCGACGCCTCTTCCGTAATAAAACTGCAATAGAACGGGCGCATATCGGGTGAAGTTCAACGGCTGTTCATATTCATGCAAGCTTTTCGCGCTTCTTCTCTCGCCACTATCAATGATGTCTGCGGAATGCGTGCGGACGGATATGACGGAGCCAGCGTGCAACCCAGCCCGGATTTCGCTGTTGTCGTGCCCATGCACAATGAGGAAGCGAGCGTGGAAACGCTCGTGGCGGAGATCGTGGCCGCGTGCCAGCCGGTCGGCGTTTTCGAGATCGTGGTGGTGGACGATGCCTCTTCCGACGGTACGGTGAATGCGGTGCTTTCGCTTGGCGACCGTTATCCCATGCTGCGGCTTGTCCGGCATGACCGCCAGGGCGGTCAGTCGGCGGCGATCCACAGCGGCGTGCAGGCGGCGCGTGCGCCTGTTATCTGCATGCTTGACGGGGACGGGCAAAACCCGCCGGACAATCTGCCCGCACTCCTTGCGCCGCTTCTCGCCGCCAATGCGCCGAACCGGCTCGGCCTCGTGGCGGGGCAGCGCGTCGGCCGGCGCGATACGCTGGGTAAACGCCTTTCCTCCCGCTTCGCCAATGGTTTGCGCGCCCGCATCTTGAAGGACGGCACGCGCGATACCGGCTGCGGCCTCAAGGCCTTCCGTCGCGACGCCTATCTTTCCTTGCCCTATTTCGATCATCACCACCGCTATTTCCCGGCGCTGTTCAACCGCGACGGCTGGCAGGTCGCCCATGTCGACGTCACGCACCGGGCGCGGCTGCACGGGAATTCCCATTACACCAATATCGGCCGCGCGCTTGTCGGCATTCACGATCTGATCGGCGTCGCCTGGCTGCTGCGCCGGCGCAAGCGCTCAAGCTGGGCTGAAACTTTCAAAACGGAGACATTGCCGTGAATGCACCGGCTATATGGTCCATGCTGCATGTGAACAGCTGGAAGGAATTCATCTGGGTCTTGACCGGTTTCATGGGGCAGATGCTGTTCACCATGCGCTTTCTGGTTCAATGGATTTCGTCGGAACGGGCAAATCGCTCGGTCATTCCGGTGGCCTTCTGGTATTTTTCCGTTCTTGGCGGCCTTGTGCTGCTCTCTTATGCCATCTGGCGACGCGATCCGGTCTTTATTCTGGGGCAGGCTTCCGGCCTCTTCATCTATGCCCGAAATCTCTGGTTGATCCATGCAGAACGCCGCCAGCATGCATGACGGGGCGACCCTGCCTTATGCGCAGGCCGGCGATGAGCGGCGATGGCTGACATTCGCGCTGACAGCGATTGTCCTCGTGACGGGGCTGCGCGTTCTGGGGCTCGCCTTCAACCGCACCGATCTTTTCGTCGATGAGGCGCAATATTGGCTATGGGGCAGGGAAATGGCGCTTGGCGCCTATTCCAAGCCGCCGCTGATCGGCTGGCTCATTCGCGCGGCGACCATTCTCGGTGGCGGCGAGGGCACGTTTCAGGTGCGGCTGGCCGCACCCGTGGTGCATGGCGTCGCGGCGGCGGCCATCCTTGCGCTCGGGCGGATGATCTATGATGTCAGGCTGGCCTCGCTGGCCGCCCTTATCTATCTGACCTTGCCGGCCGTGACGCTCGGCAGCCTGCTGATCTCGACCGATACGCCGATGATGCTGTTCATCGTGCTGTCGATGATATCAGTGCGGAAGCTTGCGCTGGCCCGCGGCGAGGGCAGGCCGGCGCTTGGCTGGAGCATCGCTCTCGGCCTCTGCTTCGGCCTCGGCCTGATGTCGAAATATGCGATGATCTATTTCCTGCCCTGCTTCATCGCCGCCGGCTGGCTTTGCGCGGCGTGGCGCATCCGGCTGCGGGATGCGGCGATTGCCGTGCTGGTCTGCGCCGCCGTCATCGCGCCCAATCTGTGGTGGAACGCGGCGCATGACTTCATGACCGCACGCCATACGGCTGACAATGCGAACTGGAATGGCGTCCAGCTGAAGATCGGTTCCGCGCTGGAGTTCTTCTTCTCGCAGGCGGGCGTGGTCGGACCATTCGTTTTCGTCGGCATGATCGTCGCGACAATCCGCGCGAAGAGCGCTGAAAGTCGGGCGCTGGTCGCTCTTTCGGTGCCGATCGTTCTCCTGATCACCGCGCAGGGCTTGATGTCGCGGGCGCTGGCCAACTGGGCTGTGGGTGCCTATGCCGCCGGTGTGCTTCTGGCGGTGCCGGTACTGGCGTCGCGGCGCTGGCTCACCGTGTCCAGCCTCGCGCTCGGCGGCATCGTGGCGGTCGCACTGCCGCTGATGACCATTGCCGGAACGGAGCTTCGCCTGCCGAGCGGCGAGCTGGCGATGAAGCGTTATCTCGGCCGCTCAGAGCTTGTGTCGACCGGTCTGTTACGGGCACGCGAGGCGGGGGCGGATGCCATCGTCGCGACGGATCGTTCCATATTGGCAGAGCTTTTTTATCAGTTGCGGGATGAAAACCAGGTGCTGACGCGTGCATTGCCGGAAACCGGCGTGCCTTCCAGCCACTATGCGCTTCTTTACCCGCTGAAAGCCGGCGAGGCGAAAAATCCCCTGTTTCTGGCGAGTGCGGATGGCCTGCCGGCCTGCCTTGCCGGCGAGGTGCCGGTTGCCCGCTGGATCGCCGGGCCAGGTTTCCTCGAGGGCAGGGAAATCGGCCTCTGGCGCCTGCCGCCGCAATGCATGCCGGAGGGCAGCAATGGATAATGATCTTTCGCATATGCGGATCACGATCTGGCTGACGCTCGCCACATTGGCGCTCGTCATCCTGTTTGCAACCTTTCCCTCCATCGATCTCAAATTCTCCGCGCTGTTTTTTTCTCCCGTGGGGCAGCCATGGTCCGGCCGTGAACCGTTTCCCGAATGGCTGCGGGACACGCTGCGCGAAGGCACGGAGCTTGCCACGCTTCTGGCCTTCATCGTCCTTGTCGGCAATCTGCGGCTGGGTACCTTGCAGCGAACCGGCTGGCGTGTCTGGGCCTTTCTGTGCGGGCCGGTGATCCTCTGCGCCGGGCTTCTCGTCAACGGTGTGTTGAAGGCGACCATCGGTCGGGCGCGCCCGTTCAGCGTTACAGAATTCGGTGGACAGCAGCTTTTCACGCCGCCTTTCCAGTACAGCACGCAATGTTATTCGAACTGTTCGTTCTCTTCCGGGGAAACCGCGCTGATCGCCAGTTTTTTCCTGCCGCTCTGCGTGCTTGTCTGGCACCGCCTGCAATGGCGTGGCCGGTTCGTGATGGGAATCATTGCCGTCGGTACGATCACCCTGATGTCCGGTCTGCGCATCGCGGCCGGTGGGCATTTCCTCAGCGATGTGGTGATGTCCATCCTGTTTTCCGCCCTTACCACCCTGTTTCTCTACCGGGCGCTGGCGATAAGCCGCCATCGCCAGCTGTTCACCGGTGACGCCGTCTCGGCCGATACGGCCAGCATCTGGCGCAATGGCCGCCATGCCATCCTTACCCGCGTTCGGCGCTGGTGGCCGAAAATCAAGGCGGCGGTCTCCCGGCTGCAGCGGCCTCCGGATACGGGGACGGCCTCGTCTTGAGAGGAAGTTGTGCGACGTCATCGATGTGAATGGCGAGCCTGCCGGACGCTGCCGCGTCATCCTCAGGCCTGTCCCGGGAATCTGCAACCGATTGATGTCGTTGACGTGATACATCCATGGGGAAAGCCCGAAGGACGCCGTTGCGAAAATGCCCGGCACCGCGCCCGACCGCAGCTGGGCGGGCGCGAGCATGACGGCCGAGGTTTCTGAAGCTCTTTAGTCGAACAGGCCGGAAACCGACTGTTCCTGTGCGGTGCGGTTGATCGCTTCGCCGAGCAGGCCTGCGGTGCTGACCACGCGGATGTTATGCGCGGACTGAACGCTGGTGGTCGGCTGGATGCTGTCGGTGATGACGAGTTCGCGCAGCTTCGAAGAGGCCACGCGGGCAACCGCGCCGCCGGAAAGCACACCGTGGGTGATATAGGCGGTGACGCTGGTCGCGCCCTTTTTCAGCAGGGCTTCAGCAGCGTTGCAGAGCGTGCCGCCGGAATCGACGATGTCGTCGATGAGGATGCAGTCCTTGCCGGAAACATCGCCGATGACGTTCATGACCTCGGATTCGCCCGGACGGTCACGGCGCTTGTCGACGATGGCCAGCAGACAGTCGAGACGCTTGGCGAGTGCACGGGCGCGGACCACGCCGCCGACGTCGGGCGAAACGACCATGACATTGTTGGTGTCGTAATGGTCCTTCACGTCGCGGGCGAGAATGGGCGCTGCGAAGAGGTTGTCGGTGGGAATATCGAAGAAGCCCTGGATCTGGCCGGCATGAAGATCGAGGGTGAGGACGCGGTCGGCGCCGGCTTCGGTGATCAGATTGGCGACGAGCTTGGCGGAAATCGGGGTGCGGGGGCCGGCCTTGCGGTCCTGGCGGGCAACGACGGCAACGACCGCGAAGCCACCCGCCTCTTTGCCGCGGCGCAGGCCATCTGGGGGCGCATCGGCGCTGTGCGATTCAAAGTCTATGACGCTGCCTACGAGGCTTCGGTCGCTGCGCTGCGAGATGCGATGGGTGACAAGGAATTCGACAACGCATGGGCCGAGGGTGGAGCGCTATCGGTCGAGGAGGCGGTCGCGTATGCGCAGCGCGGGCACGGCCAATACAAGCGCCCGGCCATCGGGTGGGCAGCGCTCACCCCCGCCGAGCGCGACGTAGTGCGACTGGTCGGCGAGGGACTGGCTAACAGCGAAATCGCCACAAGGCTTTTCATCTCACCTCGCACCGTGGGAACCCATCTCACCCACGCCTATAGCAAACTGGGCCTGACTTCCCGCA
>QFOL01000016.1 GCA_003241215.1 Agrobacterium fabrum | reverse complement strand
CCGGCCTCCATGGCGTTGAACCACGGAATGCCGCCGATCTTGACGACGACGCCCACCTTCGGGCCTTCGGCGAAGGCGGCGGACGAGAGCAGTGCGAGCGACAGGCCGACCGCTGCAGCAATAATTTTCTTCATGATGTTCCTCCTCAAAAAACCAGGCAAACGAAACCCGCCGCAGCCATTTTTCATCTGGCGCGTTCGAAATTTCTCATCTCGCTTATTCGAGACTCTCCCTTGCCACTCCCACAGCAACCATCTTGCACAATCGATATTGCCAAGCTGCACAATCGATGGTGCAATAACCATATCATGAAGCGCCCTTCCGTCAAGGGGACGCGTGCTCTAATAATTGGAATCAGTTGGGGAGATCACAGTGACGGGCATAAGTTCCAAGAAAGCCACTATTTATGACTTGTCGATATTGTCGGGTGCATCGGCCTCGACGGTAAGCGCCGTGTTGAACGGATCGTGGCGCAAGCGACGGATTTCGGAGGAGACTGCCGACAAGATTCTCTCGCTCGCCAAGGCGCATCGCTACACCGCCAACCTGCAGGCCCGTGGCCTGAGGAGTTCGAAATCCGGTCTCGTTGGGCTTCTTGTGCCCATTTATGACAACCGGTTCTTTTCATCGATGGCGCAGACATTCGAAGGGCAGGCCCGCAAACGCGGCCTGTCGCCCATGGTCGTTTCGGGGCGGCGCGATCCCGAGGAGGAACGCCGCACCGTGGAGACCCTGATCGCCTATTCGATCGACGCCCTCTTCATTGCCGGCGCGACCGATCCCGACGGCGTGCACCAGGTCTGCGCCCGCGCCGCACTGCCGCATGTCAATATCGACCTTCCCGGCAAATTTGTGCCCTCGGTTATTTCCGACAACAGGCAGGGCGCGGAAATACTGACGTCCGCCATCCTTGCCCATGCGGTAAAAGGCGGGCCTCTCGGTCCTGACGACGTCGTCCTGTTCGGGGGGCATGACGACCACGCCAGCCGCGCACGTATCGACGGCTTCCACGCCGCCAAGGCTTCCTATTTCGGGGTTGAAAGCGGAGACGATATCGAGATCACCGGTTATTCACCGCGCATGACGGAACTGGCTTTCGAACGTTTCTTTGAGCGCAAGGGCCGCCTGCCCCGCTGTTTCTTCGTCAATTCGTCGATCAATTTCGAAGGGCTGCTTCGTTTCATGGGGCGTCATGACGGCGAGGCGTTTGGCGACATCGTTGTCGGCTGTTTTGACTACGACCCGTTCGCCTCGTTCCTTCCTTTCCCGGTCTACATGATCAAGCCCGATATAGCACAGATGCTCAACAAGGGTTTCGAACTCCTGGAAGAGAACCGGACCGAGCCCGAAGTCACCATTATCGAACCCAAGCTCATTCCGCCGCGAACCGCGCTGGAAGGCCCGCTCGACGACATATGGGATCCCCTTGCATTGCGCCGCCTAGCGCGATGAATGTGCAAAACGCCGCTTGACCTCAACTGGGCTTGAGGTCGTACCGATTGCACGGTGCTTCACCATTGCAACGGGATAGTGATGATTCAACAACTCATGAAGATGCTGGAAGACGGACGGGACAGTCCGCTCCTGCGCTTTTCAATCGCAAAGACCCTGGCCGCCACAGGGCAGTTCGAAGATGCCGCGCATCATCTCCACGAGGCCATCCGGCAGGATCCCGACTATTCGGCGGCCTGGGCCGAACTCGGCGAATGTCGCGCAAAGCTGGGAGATGACGACGGCGCCATTGCGGCGTGGGTGGAAGGCATCTCGGCGGCTGTCAGGCGGGGCGACATTCAGGCAAAGAGGCAGATGGAAGTCCGGCTGCGGCGTTTGCGATCACGCGGCCTGAAGGGCAGCGGATGAGACAGGCAGCCGGTGTCGCAATATCTGTCGCTGCTGCCCAAGACGAGACAGGTGGGGCTGAAGACACCCGTCCAGGGGTCGCAAAATCGCACCATCTGTCCTGATCGGGCCTCAAGCACCGGCCCGCCTCGCCGAGACGGGCCGGCCATCTGACCGCTAGGATTTGTCGGATCGCCAGAACCGGTAAAGCTCCGCGATGTTGCCGCTGGTCATGAGCGGCATTGCCGCCTTCAGCCGTTCCGCCGGCCAATCCCACCATTTCATCTCAAGCAGCAGGGCGATGCTGCCGTCATCGAACCGCTTGCGGATCGTTTTCGCGGGATTGCCGCCGACGATGGCATAGGGTTCGACATTCTTCGTCACCAGCGCCCGCGTTCCGATCACCGCCCCATCGCCGACCGTGATGCCCGGCATGATGATGGCCTCCGAGCCGATCCAGACATCGTTGCCGATAACGGTATCGCCCGCCGGCAGATAACCATTCGCGGCATTCTCGAATTCCGGCACCTCCGGCATGAAGAAGAACGGAAACGTGCTGATCCACTCGTTGCGATGGCCCTGATTGCCCGCCATGATGAAGGCGGCGCCCGAACCAATCGAGCAGAAGCTTCCGATCACCAGCCTGTCCGCGCCTTCATCCGGCAACAGATAGCGGGCGCAATCCTCAAAGCTGTGGCCATGATAATAGCCGGAATAATAGCTGTATTTGCCGACCACAAGGTTGGGGTTCCTGACCTGCCTGTCGAGCGTAATGCCCCTGAAAGGGCTTTCGAAATAGTTTTCCATTGGAGTTGTCTCACTGCATCTGTTCGCATTCGCCTGCCTTCAGGCAAGCATAAGCAAGGCGTCAAACCGACCGGTTTTGCGCCCAATGCTCCTCGCGCTGCGGCGGGAGCTAGATGCAGGTGATACTCGAAGCTTTGATCATGGCTTCTGGTTAGCGCAAAACGCGCCTGCCGCCAAGCCCGCCCATGCCGTCATGTTTGCGCCTTACGACGCCATGGCGAGGATGGCGGCAATTGCGACCAGCATCGGCCCCATCCACCTGAAGTGACGGACCACCCGCGGCTGGTAGGCGGGATTTTTGGACAGGGCCAGATATCCGAACCCCACCAGCGTCATCCAGAGCCCGGCGCAGAAAAAGATGAATTCATCGATATAGGCCGCGATCATGGTTCTCCGCCTCCAAACAGTCCCGCAAATGGCGACGAGGCTAGTCAGCTTGATGAGCGATGGCAATGCGGAGCCAATGTCGTTGCCGCAATCGCATGGCCCAAAAACATGACACCGAAAAGCAGAGCAGCCTCCGCTTTCCGGCGCCAAATGTTCAATCCGACCTCCCGTATGCCTCACGCTCGGTCGGCGCAGATAAACGGAGTGTCAGAACTCCTCCCAATTGTCGGCGGAGGTGTTCAGCGCCGCATTGCCGGAAAACGCAGCCCTTATCCTGCCGCCAAGCGCACGGGCGGGAGACGCCGCCGGCCTGTCGGCAACCGACGCCGTACGCACGGGCGCAGACGCCTCGGCATGGCTGCCTTCGGACAGTCTGAACTGGGCGATCAGCCGGTTCAGCGAAGACGCCTCGTTTGCAAGGCCGTGGCTTGCCGCCGTGCTTTCTTCCACCATGGCGGCGTTTTTCTGGGTGTCCTGATCCATCTGGTTTACGGCCGTATTGATCTGCTGCAGGCCGGAGGATTGCTCCTGCGCCGACTCGGCGATTGCAGCGACGTGCCGGTTGATCTCCTGCACTTCCGTGACGATCAGTTCCAGCGCCCGGCCGGTTTCGCCAACCAGCTGCACGCCCTGCTGAACCTGCCCGTTCGATGTCGTGATCAGGTTCTTGATCTCCTTGGCGGCATTGGCCGAACGCTGCGCCAGTTCACGAACCTCCTGCGCCACGACGGCAAAGCCCTTGCCCGCTTCGCCCGCACGGGCGGCTTCCACGCCGGCATTCAGGGCCAGCAGGTTGGTCTGGAAGGCGATCTCGTCGATGACACCGATAATGTTGGAAATCTCATTGGCGGAGGTGGCAATCTGCTCCATCGCGGAGACGGCTTTCTGAACCACTTCCCCCGACTTTTCCGCGCCGATTTTCGCGCGGCTGACGAGATGACCCGCCTCCTGCGCCCGCCTCGTCGAATCCTTCACCGTGGTGGTGATCTCTTCCAGAGCCGCCGCCGTTTCTTCAACCGCCGCCGCCTGCTGCTCCGTGCGCTTGGCGAGATCGTCTGCGGCAGACCTGATCTCGTTGGCGCCGGAATCGATGCCGCGTGCATTCTGCGCCACCTGGGTCAGCGTCGATTGCAGCTGCTGGGCCGCCCTGTTGAAATCGCCGCGAATACCATCGAGGCTCGGGACAAAAGGCTGGGCAATACGGTGGGTCACATCCCCTTCGGCGATCCTGGAAAGCGCCGTGGCGAGATTGTTGACCGCGAACTGCACGTCGGCGGCCTCCTGCGTCTTCTGTCTTTCGCGCTCGATCCGGTCCTTCTCGGACATCGAACGACTGGCTTCCGTTTCATTCTCGAGCCGCACGCGTGCGATTGCATTTTCACGGAACGCCTGAACGGTTGCGGCCATCTGGCCTACCTCGTCCTTGCGGTCCATTCCGTCGATCTCGCTTGCCGTATCGCCGGCGGCAAGCGATTCCATGCGGGCGCGAAGCCTTGCGATGGGGGGGGGTGATGCCGCGCGACGAGATGAGCAGGCCAAGCGCGATCACGGCGAGAGACACCAGTGCGAGGGTGACGAGACCCGTCCAGATCGTCGTATCGGTGCTGGCCGTCAGGCGTTCCCTGCCGTCATTCATCACCTGGATGAGCTGCTCGTTGCCCGCGCTGATCTTCGGGGAAACCTCGGTGATCTTCCGCAGCACGTTGAGCGCCATCTGCTGGGCTTCGGCGCGCTGCCCCGCCTGCATGAGGGCGATGACCTGGTTGCCGATCTCCTCGACCTCGACAACGCCCTTGAGAATGTCACGGGCGGCTTCCGTGCGCGCCGGCACCAGCTCCATGATCTTGTGCTGCCGCTCTTCGAGCTGCTTGCGGTCGGCCCTGAAGGTTGTAACGGCGGCTTCGAAATCGCTGCTTTCCGGATCATTGAGGCTGGCGCGCAGCATCTGCATGCCGAGCGCATTGAGATTGCCGCTGGTCCTGGCATTCAGCACGGCAGCAAGCGCCTCATGGCCGATGAAATGGCTATAGACGGTGTCGGTGCTTTTATATTGCAGGCTGACATAGCTTATTCCGGAAAGCGACATCAGGCTCATCAACGAGATGACAAAAACGACCTTCGTTTTTATCTTGGTATTCTTCAGGAAAGACATGAATGGCCTCAAGGCAAGCGCTCTCCAGCCGCCCGCACGGGAGGTCGGAGAACCATATGATGAAACATTGCGGGTAGCTGTTGCCCCTCCTCATGGGGCGACAAGCGGATGCCGTCTTCGAGCCGCCGCCGGGCAGGTCGTCACGGGTCCGCTTGTTCTACCGGCTCCGCCGATGAAACCTTGGAACCTGCGTATTTTAGATTTCACAAAACCACTAAATGAAGTGTTACCCGGACCATGCAAGGGCTGACAATTTGCCCCGCTCAAGCCCGTTTTCCTGTTACATCGAATTATAAGAGATCATCGCCATACAAATGAAAACGCAGCGGAAATCAATTCCGCTGCGTCTGTTGATCCGATGCCGCTACACGCGGCCCATGCCTGCGGGCATTCGCAGGCCGAAGCCTGCGAAGTCCGATGCTCAATAGTGAACCGACTGGGAATCGATCGGCGTTACCTTCGGCGGGGCGAACTTCGTCAGATCGATTCCTTCGACGGCGGAGCGATATTCCTCGATGCTCGGCGTGCGGCCGAGGATGGCCGAGAGCACCACGACCGGCGTGGAGGCCAGAAGCGATTCGCCCTTCTTCTCAGCCGTGTCTTCCACCACGCGGCCCTGGAACAGGCGGGTGGAGGTCGCCAGAACGGTGTCCCCCTTTTCGGCCTTTTCCTGGTTGCCCATGCACAGGTTGCAGCCCGGGCGTTCGAGATAGAGAATATTCTCGTATTCCGTCCGGTTGGTGGTTTTCGGCTTCAGATCGTCGAACTCGAAGCCGGAATATTTCTGCAGGATTTCCCAGTCGCCTTCCGCCTTCAGTTCATCGATGATGTTGTAGGTCGGCGCGGCGACGACGAGCGGCGCCTTGAACTCCACCTTGCCTTCGGACTTCTCGATGTTCTTCAGCATCTGGGCGACGATCTTCATATCGCCCTTGTGCACCATGCACGAACCGACGAAACCGAGATCGACCTTCTTGGTGCCGCCGTAATAGGAGACCGGGCGGATCGTATCGTGGGTGTAGCGTCGGGACACGTCGTTGTTGTTGACGTCAGGGTCGGCGATCATCGGCTCGTCGATCACGTCGAGATCCACGACGACTTCGGCGAAATATTTCGCATTGTCATCGGGCGTCAGCGCCGGCTTTTCGCCGGAGCGGATTTCGGCGATGCGCTGATCCGCCTTGGCAATCAGGCCCTTGAGCGTCTGGGCGGGGTTATCCATGCCCTTGTCGATCATGATCTGAATGCGCGACTTGGCAATTTCCAGCGACTCGATCAGCGTTTCGTCCTGCGAAATGCAGATCGACGCCTTGGCCTTCATTTCGGCCGTCCAGTCGGTGAAGGTGAAGGCCTGGTCGGCAAGCAGCGTGCCGATATGCACTTCGATGA
Source organism: Agrobacterium fabrum (assembly GCA_003241215.1). Classification (GTDB taxonomy): domain Bacteria; phylum Pseudomonadota; class Alphaproteobacteria; order Rhizobiales; family Rhizobiaceae; genus Agrobacterium; species Agrobacterium fabrum_A. Next base: position 23,915 of record QFOL01000016.1, on the reverse strand, counting down.
TGCGGCCCTGGAAGACGTTGTCGCCGTGCTGCTTCAGCATCTGCGCCTGCGTGGCGTGCACCACGTCGCGGAAGTCCATATAGGGCTGCATCGTGCCCTTGAAGGTGACCTTGACCGATTGCGGGATCGGCATGGTCGCCTCGCCCGTTGCCAGCGCCAGTGCGACGGTGCCGGAGTCAGCGCCGAAGGCGACGCCCTTGGACATGCGGGTGTGGCTGTCGCCGCCGATGATGATCGCCCAGTCATCCACGGTGATGTCGTTCAGCACCTTGTGGATCACGTCCGTCATGGAGTGATAGGCGCCCTTCGGATCGCGCGCGGTGATGACGCCGAAATTGTTCATGAAGGACATGAGCTTCGGAATATTCGCCTGCGCCTTCTTGTCCCAGACGGAGGCTGTGTGGCAGCCCGACTGATAGGCGCCATCCACCAGCGGCGAAATGACGGTTGCCGCCATCGCTTCCAGTTCCTGCGCGGTCATCAGGCCGGTCGTATCCTGCGAGCCGACGATGTTGACCTTGACGCGAACGTCCGAGCCGGCATGCAGCACCTTGCCGGGGGTGACGCCGACGGCGTTGCGGTTGAAAATCTTCTCGACGGCGGTGAGGCCCTGGCCTTCGATCGCGATTTCCTTGTTGGGCGCGAAGACCGGAGTGGTCTCGACACCGAGCGTTTCAGCCGCAAATGTCTGGAGCTTCTTGCCGAAGACGATAGCGTAAGAGCTGCCGGCCTTCATGAACTCCATCTTCTGGGGCGTGAAGGAAGAGGCGATATCCACCAGCTCCGTGCCGGCCTCGTCGCGGAGCTTGCGGTTCTTGGCGTCAATCTTGAGGACGGTGCCTGTTTCAACCGAATATTTCTGCTCGAGGATCGGGTTGCCGTCATTGTTGAGGATCGGCTTGCCGTCTTCGCCGAGCTTCTTCACCCAGTTCTTCAGGTTGATGCCGATGCCGCCCGTCACATCGACGGTGGTGGCGAAAATCGGCGAGATGCCGTTGGTGCCGGCGACGATGGGGGCGTAATTGACGAAGGGCACATAGGGGCTGGCCTGCTTGCCGGTCCACAGCGCCACGTTGTTGACGCCCGACATGCGCGACGAGCCGACGCCCATCGTGCCCTTTTCGGCGATCATCATCACCCGCTTGTCCGGATGCTGCTTCTGCAGCGCGACGATTTCCGCCTGCGCTTCCGGCGAGATCATACACTGGCCGTGCAGCTGGCGGTCCGAACGCGAATGCGCCTGGTTGCCGGGAGACAGGAGGTCGGTGGAAATATCGCCTTCGGCGGCGATGAAGGTGACGATCTTGATCTCGTCTTCGACGTCGGGAAGCTTGGTGAAGAATTCGGCCTTGGCGTAGCTTTCCAGCACGTCCCTGGCGATGGCGTTGCCGGCCTTGTAGGCGTCGCGCAGGCGGAACATATCGGCGTCATAAAGGAAGACCTGGGTCTTCAGCACTTCGCCGGCCTCGGCTGCAATCGCGGCATCGTTACCGAGCGCAACATCGAGCAGCACCTTTATCGACGGGCCGCCCTTCATGTGCGACAGCAGTTCCAGCGCGAAGGAAGGGGTGATCTCCGGCACGACGACTTCGCCGAGGATGATCTGCTTCAGGAAGGCCGCCTTGACGCCGGCGGCGCTGGTGGTGCCCGGCAGGGTGTTGTAGATGAAGAATTTCAGGGCGTCAGTGCGGTGTTCGCTGCCGGCGTCCTTGATGAGTTCGATGATTTCGGCCGTCAGCGCGCCGTCGTCGATCGGTTTGGGAGCAAGCCCCTGTTGTTCTCTGCTTTTGATTTCAGCCAGGTAATCCAGGTAAAGGTTCATCGCAATCCCAACGTCGTGATGTCTATGGAGCCGGTGCAGAGCGCCACCGAACGGTACTGTTAATCGGCCCGTGGTTTCTATCGATTTCGACTACGCCAACCGGGGCCGGCTGACAAGATGTCGCCTTTCAGTAAAAAACTCGTAGACGGGATTTAACCCCGATCGGGAGCCACAAAATCCGCCGCGGACCATACACTTTTGATTGTGGCAACCGCTGCATTTCAGCCAGTGGTTTTTCAGGGATCGCCATTAAGGATTCGTTAACCAAATCAGCGCGAATATTAGGTCATTCTAATTACCCGTTATTGGCGTAATTCCATGTTGCGCATCGGAAAGTCAGCAGCGCAACAGCTTGGGGAGGCAGCATGAAGTTTGCAGCATCAGGCTATCTATTATCGTTTGCGGCACTGGTTCTCACACCGGCATCGGGGATCGCGCAGGTCGCCACGACGAATTTCAACGTCCAGATCACCATTCAGGCGGCGTGCCAGATCAACTCCGCCGGTAATCTCAATTTCGGCACCAATGGCGTCATCGGCGGCAATATCGACGCGACCAGCGACATTGTCGTGCAATGCACGGCAAGCACGCCCTTCAGCCTCGGCCTCAGCGCCGGCGCCGGCTCCGGGGCGACGGTCGCCAACCGTCTGATGACATCGCCGGCGGGCGCGACCATTTCCTATTCGCTTTATACGACTGCGGCGCACAGCACGGTGTGGGGCAACACCGTGGGAACGGACCGGCAAACGGGCACGGGCACCGGCGCACCGCAGACTTTCACTGTCTATGGGCGCGTACCTGCCCAGACGACACCCGCGGTCGGCGTCTATACCGATACGGTGACGGCCACGCTCAACTACTGATCGCCACAGGGAGGATCGCGCATGCGTGTTTTTACCTTAGCGGCTGCGTTTTTTGCCGGTTTGAGTGTTTCACCTTCACAGGCTGCATCATTGCGGGTCGCACCCGTGCTTCTGGATCTTAAAGCGCCCACGGCGGCCTCCAGCCTGCGCATCTGGAACGATGCGAAAACCCCGATCAATGTTCAGGTCCGGATTTTCCGCTGGACCCAGCAGAACGGGCAGGATGTCTATACGGCGGCGCAGGACGTCGTCGCCAGCCCGCCGATGACGCAGCTCAAGGGCGGCGCGGAAAATCTTATCCGCATCGTCCGGCTGTCCAAGGCGCCGCTGCGGGCTGAGGAGAGCTACCGCGTCATCGTCGACGAATTGCCGCCGGCGGGAAAACCGCAATCCGGCACCGTCAATCTGGTGGTGCGCCACTCCATACCGGTTTTCTTCTCGCCCGCCTCCACGGGCGATGCGCAGCCGGTCTGGAAGGTTACGCCGCAGGGCAAAGGGTACAGGGTCTCGGTATCCAATGCGGGCGACAGGCGGATAAGGATCGCCAACCTGATGCTTTCCGGCAGCGGCCAGCCGATTGCCCGGCAGCAGGGGCTGGTGGGCTATGTGCTCGGCAAATCCGCCGCAAGCTTCCTTGTTCCGGCAACCGGCGGCAGGGCCGGCGGCACCCTGAAGATTTCGGCAGACAGCGAAGGCGGCCCCGTCAATGCGACGGCGCGCGTCTCGGGCGGCTGACCTTGCCGTTTTGACGATTGCCGCTCTGACGGTCATTTCATCGGGCAGTATTTCCGTGGCGCAGGATATCCCTCCTGCGGCGCAACCGACTTCTATTGTCCCGGGAGAGGCCGGGCCATTGCAGCTCGAAGTCTACATCAACGATGTTCCGACGGACCTGATCGCCACTTTTCGTCAAAACGACGCCGGATCGCTTCTCATCGAGCCGGAGCAGCTGAAGAATATCGGGATATCCCCGGTTGAAAGCGCCGTCGGCGCAGATGGCTGGATCGATGTGTCCCGACTGCCTGACGTGGTGGCGCGTTACGATGAAGGCACCCAGTCCGTGCATTTCACCCTGCCGATGGCGGCGCGGGCGAGCAAGGTGATCGACGCCTCCGGCAGGCCGCCGCAGGAAGAGGACGAAGCGACAGAGGAAAAGGCCACGAGCGATTTTGGAGGTCTGGTGAATTACACGGTCTATGGCTCCTCCGGCGGCAGCAATTGGTCGGATATCGCCGATTTCAACGGCGTCTCCGCCCTCCTCGAAAGCCGCGCCTTCGGTCCGCTCGGCGTGCTTTCCTCATCGCAGGTTCTCAGCACGTCGCGCCTGTCGGAATTCGATACACAGCGTCTCGATACCACCTGGAGCTATTCGAATGAGGAAACGCTGACGACCTACCGCGCCGGCGACCTGATCACCGGCGGACTGAGCTGGACGCGCCCGACCCGGCTCGGCGGCCTGCAGATCCGCCGCAACTTCGATCTGCGCCCGGATATCGTCACCATGCCGATGCCGGAATTCGCCGGCTCGGCGGCCGTGCCCTCCACGGTCGACGTCTATGTCAACAATATCCGCCGCCTGTCGCAGGATGTTCCGGAAGGACCGTTCTCGATTACCAATCTCCCCGTCATCAGCGGCGCCGGCAATGCGAGACTGGTGGTGCGGGATGCGCTGGGCCGCGAAACCGTATCCGAAACGCCGTTTTATACCTCCCCGGACCTGCTGGCGCAGGGTCTCCTCGATTTTTCCGCAGAGCTTGGCTTCGCGCGGCGCAACTACGGAACCTCGTCCTTCGATTATGATGACAGACCGCTGGGCTCGGCAACGTTGCGTTACGGATTTTCGGACGGGCTGACACTGGAAGGCCATGCGGAAGGCGGCGAGGAATTCTACAATGTCGGCTTCGGCGGCGTCTTCACCCTCGGAGCCCATGGATTGGCGGCGGTTTCAGGCGCAACCAGCCGTTTTGGCGGGGAAAGCGGTTATCAGCTTTCGGCCAGTGTCGAGGCCGAATTGCTCGGCGTAAAATTTCACGCGCGGTCGCAGCGGACATTCGGCGACTATCACGACATGGCGTCCGTCTCCGCCGATACGTCGGAGATAAGGACGATATCCGGCCTGCTCAGCGCGCGGCCGCCGCGCGCCCTGGACCAGATTTCCGTTTCCACCCAACTCGGCTTTGATCAGACCAGCCTCAATTTTTCCTACACCGAGCTCGAGACCTTCGATGAGCGGCGATCCCGGCTGCTCGGTCTTTCCGCCACGCGGCCTTTCGGAGAAAACGGCAATATCTTCGTCACCGCCTACAAGGATCTTGAGGACAGCGATTCCTACGGCATCTTTGCCGGCCTCTCCTGGTCGTTCGGCGGCGGCGTCTCCGGTTCGGCCGGCATGTCGTCGGATGCCGATGGATATTCGCTGACGGCCGAGGTCGGAAAATCCGAAGAACAGGCCGAGGGAAGTTACGGCTGGCGTCTGCGCGGCGCGGTCGGCGGCAACGATATCGCCTCCGTTTCCGGCAGTTATCGCGGCAGCGCCGCCCGCGTTTCGGCCGGCGTCGATCAATTCAACCGCACGACGCAGGCCTATGCCCAGATCGAAGGATCGATAGCGCTCGCCGGCGGCGATGTCTTTGTCGGCAACCGGATCGACGACGCTTTCGCGGTGGTGGATGCGGGCGCGCCGGGCGTCGATATCCTGCTGGAAAACCGCCCCATCGGCCAGACCAACCGCCGCGGCAAGATATTGCTTCCGAACCTGCGCTCCTACGACGTCAACAACATCAGTCTCGATCCGGGCAATCTGCCCGTCGACGCCCGCATCGACCGCACGAAACAGACTGTTACACCGACGGAACGCGCGGGAGCCGTCGTCAATTTCAAGGTGGAGACCGAGGGACAGGTGGCGCTGGTGACGCTGAAGAACGAGGCCGGCGAATTCATCGAAACCGGATCGACAGGCACAATCGACGGCAAGCGCGATTTCATCGTCGGTTATGACGGGCAGGCCTATCTCGACAATATCGACAAAACGCACCGGCTCCACGTCACGCAACCGACGAAAGGCGCGTGCGAGGCCGAGATCACCGTGCCTTCCGCCGACAATACACGCGCAACTCTCGAAACCATATGCAGGAGCGTTCAATGAAGGTCCGGACCCGCGCCGCCCTCGCCATCGCCGCCTTTCTCTGCGCCTCTCCGGCGCTGGCGCAAAGCTGCACCTTCAACATGTCGGACATGAATTTCGGCTTCGTCAATCTCGCGGGCGGCAGCGCCGTGGATACCACGGCAACCCTGTCCGTCACCTGTTCCAACCCCCTGTCGCTGGCGCTTTCCATCCGCATCTGCCCCAATATCAATGCCGGAAGCGGCGGACAGTCGGGCGGCATCCGCCGCATGCTTCAGGGCAGCAACATTCTCAATTACCAGCTCTATCAAAACCCCGCGCGGACCACCTCCTGGGGATCGGTCACCCAGCCCGCGCTCGGATCGCCTCCGCCGATCGACATGGCGCTGCCGCTTTTGATAAACACCACCAGCCGCACCGTCTATGGCCGCATCAACGCCGGCCAGGCCTCGGCGGCGCGCGGCCTTTATCTCTCCAGCTTTGCCGGCGCGGAGACCAACTTCACCTATACGAGCTATACGTTGCTCGCACCGAGCTGCTCTTCCGTGACCCAGAACCCCACCCAGGTCCCGTTCAACGTGACGGCCGCGGTGGCGCCGACCTGTATCATCTCCGCCCAGAACATCGATTTCGGCAGCCACGGCGTGCTCAACACGGCGGTCGATGCGACAGGCGCCATCAACCTCACCTGCACCACCAGCCTGAACTACAGCGTTGCGCTGAATGGCGGGCTGAGCAACAGCCCGCCCGCCGCGCGCCAGATGGTGCAGGGCGGCGCATCGATAGTCTACGGCCTCTATCGCGACGTGAACCGCACCAATGTTTGGGGAAGCGCCGCCGGCCAGATTGCCACCGGCACCGGAACAGGCAGCCTGCAGACACTGACCGTTTATGGACGCGTACCGGCGCAGAATACGCCGGCGCCGGGAAATTACTCCGACACCGTGGTCGTGACCGTGAACTACTGAAGCGTCACAGCATCGAAACATCAGCGGCGTGGCGATACGCCGAGCTCCAGCCGCCTGTCGATGCCGATGCCGGCGAGAAACGCCTCGTCATGGCTGACGACCAGCAATGCACCGTCATAGGCCCGCAGACCTGCCTCCACGGCCGCGATGGAATCGATATCCAGATGATTTGTCGGCTCATCGAGAATCAGCAATTGCGGCGGGTGCGGTCCGCCCAGGACGCAGGCGAGACCGGCGCGCAGCATCTGCCCTCCCGAAAGCGTTCCGGCAATCTGCAGGGCGGCATCGGCACGGAACATGAAGCGGGCAAGCGCCGCGCGGCAGGTGTTCTCGCCGGCCTGCGGATTGAGCTGCAGGAAATTGTCCCGGATCGACAGCTTCGCATCCAGCAGGCTGACCTGCTGGTCGAGAAAAACCGACTTCGCGCCGAGGCGGACCGTTCCGGAAAACGGCGCCAGATCCCCCGTGACCACCGCAAGCAGCGTCGTTTTTCCCGATCCGTTCGGGCCGGTGACGGCGACACGCTGCGGGCCGGTGATCTCGAAGGACAGATCGGTGAGCACGGGTTGTTCGCTCGCATATCCCGCCGTCAGCTTATGCAGGCTCAGCACTGTTTTTGTCATGTGCAAGCCGCTGGGCGGCAATGTGACGGTGACGCCCTCAAGGATTTCGATCCGCTGCCGCGCCGCCTTCAAATCCTCGCTCGCCTCGTTTTTCAGGCGGCTGGCCAGATTGGCGTTGTCGCCACTCGTCTTTTCGGCGCGCCTTTTCATCGCTCCGGCAGCGATACGCGGCATGTCCCCCCTCGCCGCCTTTGCAGCACCATTGGCGTCGCGGCGGGCCTTGCGCTCCAATGCTTCCTGCGACCTCCGCTTGGCCTCGGACAGGCGTTTTTCCGCACTGGCAAGGTCCTGCTCGGCAGCGGCCAGTTCCAGCGCCTTCTGCGCCCGGTAATGGCTCCAGTTGCCGCCATAGCGGGTTGCACCCAGCGTGGTCATTTCAACGATGGCATCGAGCGTCTCGAGAAGTTCCCGATCATGGCTGACGACGATCGCTCCGCCACGCCAGGCCGCCAGAAAACCGGCGACGAACAGACGACCGTCGCGGTCGAGATTGTTGGTCGGCTCATCGAGGATGAGAAAATCAGGGGCGGCATGGATCTGGGCGGCAAGCGCGGCCCGCGTGCGCTGTCCGCCGGAGAGCGCCGAAAGCGGCGTGGAAGGCAACGCATCCAGGCCGACCTGCGCCAGCGCATCGGCAATTTTTTCCTCCAGCATCCAGTCGACATCGCCGAGTTCTTCGAGCGTCGCCGCGCCGGCCTGCGCCCGTGCGAGCACATCCAGCGCATAGCGCGCCTCGAAGAGATCGGCCACCGTGTCGTCGGACGCGACCTGCACGCTCTGACGCAGGAGATTGACGCTGCCGGATACGGCGACCGTTCCCGTTGACGGCGACAATTCGCCGGCTACCAGCTTCAGGAGCGTCGTCTTGCCGACGCCGTTTCGCCCGACAAGGCCGGTGCGTTCCGCGCCGAAGCGGAGGCTGATGTTGGAAAAAAGCGGATGACCGTCAGGCGTGGACCACGACAGGTCTGAAAGGGTGATGGAATGCGGCATGGATATGGGTTCCCCTGATGACAAGGCGTTTGGGCTTTGCGATCGGGTGGAAATCCATGGTTCACCGTCCTGTTGGTGTTGCGGAGAGAGCGCCTTAAAGGAAAAAAGCGGCGCGTTCATGACGTCGATCTGAAAACGCCGGAGGATATCCCCCGGCGCTTCGTTCTTTCAGGCTACCAGACCCTTGGTCAGTTCCAGCGCCTGCCGTTCGAACAGCCGGCGATAGATGCCGTCATGAAGACGGATCAGGGCCTGATGGTCACCTTCCTCGACGATATTGCCCTTGTCGAAGACCAGCAGCCGGTCCAGCGCCCTGACGGTCGAGAGCCGGTGTGCGATGACGAGCGTGGTGCGGCCCACCATCAGGCGTTCCATGGCCTGCTGGATCTGCACTTCGCTTTCGCTGTCGAGGCTCGATGTGGCCTCGTCCAGAATGAGCACCGGCGCATCCGCCAGAAAGGCGCGGGCAATGGCGACGCGCTGGCGTTCCCCGCCAGACAGTTTGACGCCGCGTTCGCCCACCATGGTCTCATAACCCTTGGGAAGGGACATGATGAAATCATGGGCGCTCGCCTGTCTCGCCGCCTGTTCGATCTGGCGTCGTGAGGCGTCCGGCCGGCCATAGGCGATGTTTTCCGCCAGCGTGCGGTGGAACAGGATGGGCTCCTGCTGCACGATGGCGATCTGACCGCGCAGGCTCGATTGCGTCACCCCGGCAATATCCTGCCCATCGATGCGGATCGCGCCCGACTTGACGTCGTAGAGCCGCTGGATGAGCTTGACGAAGGTCGTCTTGCCCGAGCCGGAATGGCCAACCAGACCCACGCGCTCACCCGGCTTGATGGTGACCGAAAAGTCCTCATAAAGCGGCGTGGCGTGCGCACCGTACTGGAAGGTGACGTGATCGAAGACGATCCCGCCCTTGCCGATCTTGATCGGTCCGGCGTCCGGCCTGTCCTCGATGCCGAGCGGCATCTTGTCGAGCAGCACCAGCTCTTCCATGTCGTTGACGGCGCGTTGCAGGTTGCGGATATCCTGCCCCACATCGCGCAGATAACCCTGCAGCACGAAGAACATGGCAAGCACGAAGGTGATGTCGCCCGGCGTCGCCAGCCCCTGCCGCCACATGATGAGGCCGGTGCCGAGAATGCCGGCCTGCATCGACACCATCATGAAGCTCTGGATCGTGCCGTTCAGCGTGCCGCGCCGCCATGTCCTGCGCGTGCGGTTATCCCATTTCACCAGCACCTGACCCAGCCGCGCTTCTTCGCGCGTTTCAGCGCCGAAGGCCTTGACCACCGAGTTGCAGCTGATGGCATCCGCCAGCGCGCCGCCGAGGCGGGTATCCCAGGCATTGGCAAGCCGCGCCGCAGGCGACACATAGCCCATGGAAAGGCCGACGGTGACACCGACATAGATCAGCGAGCCCAGGCCGACGATAAGGCCCATGACCGGCCAGTAGCTGCCGAGCACGATGGTGGCGCCGACCAGCATCACGAGGGATGGCAAAAGCGCGATGAGCAGCAGGTCGTTGAGCGAATCCAGCGCCCACATGCCGCGTGTGATCTTGCGCACCGTCGAACCGGCGAAGCTGTTGGCATGCCAGTCGGTGGAGAAACGTTGGACCTTGTGGAAGCCGTTATTGGTGACATCCGCCATCGTCTTCAGCGTGAGCCTGATGATGCCGTTGAAGATGAACCAGCGCAGCACGACGCTGGTAAGTCCCAGCGCCACCACGATGACGAAGGCGCGCAGCGCCCCTTCGGCGCCATTGCCCGCCCCATTGCCGCCGGCAATGGCATCGACGATCTGGCCGGAAAAGACCGGCACCATCACTTCGGCCAGGGTGCTGGCAATCACCAGCACGATGATGAAACCCACCAGCGTCGGCCGATGGCGCCAATGGTTGAAAACAAAGCCGAGCACATGGCGATAGGCATCGGCGCGGAAATCGAGCTTCTTGCGAGTCATTGCTACCAGCCCGGCGCCACGAATTCGGCAACCGGTCCTCAAAACGGAAGTTGGATGGCACAGCCCGGGCGGGAGACAAAATGATCCCGTCAGATCAATCGGGCTATGGGGGAAAACAGAACCGCATGTCGGGCGCGCTCCAGGCGGGCCGCGAATGGATATGACCTAGTGTCGGGTCATTCCCTGCGGGAGGGTTTTGATGAATGCTGGTGTCATGCAACGCCTCCCTTTGTTCGATCTGATGCGGTGAAGTTTTTTGTAGCTGAGCCGCTCGATCTTGCCAAGCGGTTTTTTGCAACCTTATGGCAAGTGATGCGCAAACGACACACCGGCGGGTGCGGCGAAATTCATCGCGGCCAAGATTTTTCGTCGCCAGTCGTCTCCGCCGCGCAGCCGGCAGGCCGCGCGGCGGGAATTCAGAAGCGGATTTACCCTTCCCGGTCAGTCCATCTGCACATTGGCGTTCTTGACCACCGGTTCCCACTTGGCGATTTCCGCCGCGACATGGTTCTTGAGCTCATCCGGCGAGGAAGCGACGATCTTCGCGCTGAAATCCGCCATCCGCGCTGCGACGCCCGGATCGGCAAGCGCTTTCTTGGCGGCGGCGTTCAGCTTGTCGACCACATCGGCCGGCGTGCCTGCGGGCGCAAAGAGCGCGTTCCAGGTATAGGTCTCGTAACCCGGTACGGTTTCGGCAATCGTCGGCATATCCGGGAAGGACGACGCCCGTTCCTTGGTGGTCACGCCGAGCGCCCGCAATGTGCCGGATTTTATATGTCCTGATGAGGACGGCAGATTGTCGAACATGATGGAAATCTGGTTGCCGAGCAGATCGTTGAGCGCCGGGCCGGCGCCCTTATAGGGAACATGCTGCATGCTCACCCCCGCCATGCTCTTGAAAAGCTCGCCGGAAAGATGCAGCGGCGTGCCGTTGCCGGAAGAGGCATAGGCATATTTGTCCGGCTCGGCCTTCAGCAGGGCAATCAGCTCCGCGACGCTGTTGACGTTAAGCTTCGGATTGATCACCAGCACATTCGGAACCACCACGAGCAGCGAAACCGGCGTGAAATCCTTTTCCGGATCGTAAGGCTTGGTCTTGAGAATGAGCGGGTTGAGGGCGTGGGTGGCAACCGTGCCCATCAGGATCGTATAGCCATCCGGATCGGCGCGGGCCACGCGGTCGGCGCCGAGATTGCCGCCGGCGCCGGCGACGTTTTCGACGACGATCTGCTGGCCGAGTTCATCACCCATCTTCTGCGCGATAACCCGGGCCACCACATCGGTGGAGCCGCCCGCCGCGAAAGGAACGACCAGCGTGATCGTTCGGTCGGGGAAGCCCTGCGCGCCCGCAGCCGTTCCCAGCATGCCCAAAGAAACCGCCGCGGCGGCAAGTTTCAGCACCATGCGCCGTTTTGAAGACCGGTAAATCATGAACCCTCCTTAAACATGGCCTCCTCGCCATCGGCGCATAGTAGCTCAAATGCACCTCAGGGCAACCCGCCGGGCTCCGCCGGTTCCTGTGAAAAAGGCCCTCCCGGCCGGGAGGGCCTTGCCCGGTCAGTACCGATAATAATCGCGACGGTCCCGCCAGTCGCGATAATCCCGGCGGTCGCGCCATTCGCGCCATTCCCTTCTGGCCTGGCGTTCACGCCATTCCCGGCGGTTTTCCCAGCGGTCGCGCCGGTCCCAGCCGCGCTCGTAACGCGGTCCGTTCGGACGGCAATAGCCGCGTGGTGTGAGATGAAAACCACGTCCGCAGGCATAATCCACCTTCTGGATGTGGGATACCGAAGGTGCGGACGGTTGGCCGACAGGCATGGCGTTCGCACCGGTGCCGAACAGGGCGCCGAAAATCAGTCCGGCGGTTAGAATCATCTTGCGCATCTTATTTCCCTCCTTGTGGGATGAGGCGATTTAGCGCCCCGGCCGGTGAACTGCGGCTGAATGAATCGTGATCTTTTCGTGGCAGCGGGCCGCCCCGGGGGCGGAACGTTCCGTCCGTCCGGAACCCGCTTCGGCAGCCGCCGCCTGTCACGAAAGCGTTATGGAAAGACATTAGAACCGCCGCCGACCCGTCCAGAAAATGCACGGCTGTGCAACGACCGGTCAGCGTCTTTCCCGCCCCCTTTCGAAGGGTCAGCGCTCAGCAGTTCCACTCGCGCCCGAAAACATCGGAGACATAGATGAAACGCCGCACCTTTATGATGTCCGCCGCAGGCGCCGCCGCCGGTCTTGCCCTTGCACCCCGCATGAGCTTCGCCGCGCCGGGCACGATCGACTGGTACACCAGCTCGGATACCAATATCCTCGATTTCTGGTCCAATACGATCAAGCCCGCCTTTGAGGCCGCCAATCCCGGGCTTAAGCTCAATCTCGTCGATGCCGGCGACGGCGCGGGCATTATCGCCATCGGCGAGCGCGCCATTGCCGCCAAAAAGACGGGCACCGATCCGCAGGCCGATTATTTCGAAACCGCCGATCCGCTGCTGCCCGCCGGCGCCATCGATGCCGGCATCTATGTGAACATGGCGAAAGCCGGCCTTTCCAATTATTCGCGCGTCAACCCGCTGGCCATCCAGAGCGAATACAGCCTGCCCTATCGCGGCAGCCAGGTTCTGCTCGCCTATGACACCAGCAAGCTGAAGCCGGCGGATGCGCCGAAGAACTGGGATCAGCTCGTCAGCTGGATCAAGGCCAATCCCGGCCAGTTCGTTTATAACCGTCCCGACAAGGGCGGTTCGGGCGGCAACTTCGTCCGCCGCGCCATCCATCAGGCGAACGGCCTCGACCCCAAGGCCTTCACGGTCGACAACTACACCCAGGAAGCCGGCGACAAGGCTCTCGGCAAGGCATGGGAACTGCTCAAGGACATCGCGCCGTCGCTTTATGACAAGGGCGCCTACTCCTCCGGCAACACCCAGTCCCTGCAGCTCCTCTCCCAGGGTGTGGTCACCATGACCCCGGTCTGGTCCGATCAGGTGCTTCAGGCCATCGACCAGGGCGTTCTGCCGAAAGAAACCGGCCTCGTTCAGCTTCAGGATCTGGCGCTTTGCGGCAATTTCTCGCGCGCTGTCGTGCTGGCCAACGGCGCCAATCGCGACGCCGCCCTGAAGCTTGCGAATTTTGTGCTGTCCGAAGAAATCCAGGGCGCCATCCTCACCGAACTCGGCGGTTTCCCCGGCGTTTCCTGGGACTATGTGCCGGCCGAGCTGCGCAAGCGCTTCGCCGACATCATCCCGCAGACCATTCCGACCTTCCCGGGCGGCAAATGGGAAACCGCCATCAATGACGGCTGGTACCGCAACGTCGCTCCCAACGTCGACCGCAAGTCGTGACCGAGGTTGCGGAAGGAGCGGTTCGCCCGCTCATCGACAATACGGCAGGCAGGAGGCCCATCGGCCTCCTGCTCGTCGCCATTCCCGTGTTCCTGATGATCTGGCTGGTCATCTGGCCTGCCATCAACGCCATCGGCCGCACTGTCTGGCGCACTGGGGCGAGCGGCGAGACGAGTTTCGATCTTTCGAGCTACGGCTTCTTCTTCTCGGACCGCTACAGCCTCGACAATCTTGCCGTGACGTTGTGGACGACAATGGTCTGCGCCGCCCTCCTGCTGGTAATCTGCCTGCCGATCGCGCTTTACCTTCGCTTTTCGCAAGGTCGTCTTCCGGCCTATGTGCAGGCGCTCGCCATCTTTCCGATGTTCGTGCCCTCCATCATCCTCGCTTTCGCCTTCATCCGCGTTCTCGGGCCGAACGGCATGGTGGACATATTGCTCAATGCGGTCGACCTGCCGAAAATCCGCACGCCCTATCTCACGCCCTGGGGGCCGGTCATCGGTCTTGTCTGGGACAATATTCCGCTGACCGTGCTCATCCTTCTCGCGGGGCTCGGCAGTGTCGCCAACCAGTCCGTGGAGGCGGCTCGCGATGTTGGGGCCAATGCGCTTCAGGTCTTCTGGCACATCATCTTGCCGCGCATTTCCAATTCCATCCTCGTGGCGCTTTCCTTTTCGGTGCTCGGCATTTTTTCCTCCTTCACCCTGCCCTATCTTTTGGGCCCTGCCTCTCCCGAAATGCTCGGCCCCTTCATGCAGCGCACGCTGCGCGAAGTGCAGGATCCCATCGGCGCCATGACCCAGGCCGTCATCGCTTTCGGTTTCTGCATCGCTTTCGGCCTGTTCTACGTGCGTTCGGTCGCGCGCAACCAGGGGAAATGACATGACGACGCTGACGCGGGCGCGAACCCGCATGGACTGGCCCGGCATCTTCTTCGCCGTCCTTCTCACCGTCGCCATCGTCGGGCCGCTGCTTGTCGTCGGCACCTGGGCATTCACCGAGGTCTGGCGTTTTCCCAATGTCATTCCCCAGCAGTTCGGTTTCCGCTTCTGGGGCCAGACACTGGGACGCGCCGACGTGTGGAACGCGCTGATGCTGAGCCTGCGGCTGACAACGGTGGTGACGCTGCTTTCGGCGCTGATCTGCCTTCCCGCCGCCTATGCCTTTGCGCGCATGAGCTTTCCTGGCCGCAACCTGCTGTTCTTCTCCTTCCTTGCCGGCCATGCCTTCCCGAAATTCGGGCTTCTGGTGGCGATCGCCGCCATTTTCCTGCAGCTCAACCTCATCGGCACCTTCTGGGGTGTCGTTCTCATCCAGCTCGTCGGCACGCTGATGTTCATGATCTGGATCCCCGTGGCGGCATTTCAGGCCGTCGACCGGCGCATGGAAGAGGCGGCCCGCGATGTCGGCGCCAGCCCGCTCCGGGTCTTCTGGTCGATTACCCTGCCGCAGGCGGGACCGACCATCGCCGCCGCGGTGTTGCTGAGCTTCGTCGGCACTTTTTACGAGACCGAAGGTGCATGGCTCATCGGCGCGCCGGCCATCCGCACCATGCCGGTGCTGATGATCAGCTACATCAACAACCAGATGGTCATTCAATATGGCGCGGTCCTGTCCGTCCTGCTCTGGGTGCCGTCCTTCATTGCCCTCATGTTCGCCCGCCGCGTCATCGGCGGCGGCGCATTTGCCCGCGGTTTCGGCGGTTAGGAAATCATCATGTCCGTACTTCATATCCGCCAGGTCACGAAAACCTATACCGGCGGCACCAAGGCAGTCGACAGCTTCTCGCTCGATGTTGCCGATGGTGAACTCGTCTGCCTTCTCGGCCCCTCCGGTTCGGGCAAGTCGACGCTGCTGCGCATGGTCGGCGGTTTCGAGCAGCCGACGGGCGGGCAGATCACCATCGATGGCGAAGATGTCACCCACCTGCCGCCGGAACGACGGCCGACCGGCATGGTGTTTCAGAGCCACGCGCTCTGGAGCCATATGAATGTCTTCAAAAACCTCGCTTTCGGCCTCAGGCTGCGCCGCATGCCGGCTGCCGTCATCAGAGAGAAAGTGGAGGCGGTGCTCGAACTCGTCGGGCTTTCCGGTTATGGCGAGCGCGCCACCGGCCAGCTTTCCGGCGGCCAGCAGCAGCGTGTGGCGCTCGCCCGCTCGCTGGTTCTCGAACCGAAAATCCTGTTGCTCGACGAACCCTTCGCCAGCCTCGACCAGCATCTGCGCGAGCGGCTTCGGGAAGAGGTGCGCGATATCCAGCAGCGTCTCGGCATCACCACGCTGTTCGTCACCCACGGTCAGGATGAGGCCCTTTCCATGGCCGACCGCATCGTCGTGATGGCGAACGGCAAGACCGAACAGATCGACCGGCCAAACGTCATCTACCGCGAACCGCAGACCCCGTTCGTCGCCGGCTTCATCGGCACCATGAACCTGATAGACGGTGCGGTTTCAGACGGAAACTTCATGCGCGCCGACTTCAGCCTGCCGCTCCCCGTCTCCGACGGACCGGCCATTCTCGCCGTTCGCCCGGAAGCCATCGATCTGACGATTTCCGAAACGCCGGAAGCACATGTGCATCGCGTGACGGATTATGGCACCCACGGGCTTGTCGACCTCGATCTTGCCGATGGCACAAGGATCAAATCCATGGTCGCTCACCCGGATATGTTCCAGGCGGGACAGGGCGTACAGATTTCGCCTCGTGCCGTCACGGCCTATCGCGACAACCGCCCAATCTATCGGAGCTGACATGAACCAGCCGATCCTTATCGACCGCGACGGCCACAGAACGTGGCTCAAATGGCATCGCGCCCGCCGCCGCGCCGAAGATCCGGTCTTTACGGGCGAGCGCATCATCGAGGCGATGCGGCTCGGCGCCAGCATCGAGGTGGATCTCGTCATCCATGCCGACCATGGCTGCGCCGTCCTGCATGACCGGACGCTGGAGCGGGAGACCACCGGTACCGGCCGGGTGCGCGATACATCCGCAGCCACGCTGCGCCAGCTTCACCTGCGCGACAATACGGGCCAGCCCATCGATGCCAAGGTCATGCTGCTCGAAGACCTTTGCGCCCTGCTTGCCGAGGGCGCCATTCATCCCGACGCCCTGCTCCAGCTCGATTTCAAGGAAGACCGGCAGGCGCTTACCCCGCAGGTGGTCGCCGGTTTCGGGGCGAGCGTTTCGCCCATGGCGAAGTCGGTGATCCTGTCGGGTGGTGATTTCGACGCCATCGCCACGCTGGCCGGCTCAGCCCCCGGCCTTCGCACCGGTTATGATCCCTGCCATCGCGGCACGCTAGCCGCACTGAAGACAAGCGGAAACTATCTGGGCTTCATCGAAGACGCCCTTGCCACCGCGCCCGATGCGGACATGATCTACCTCGCCTACGAGATCGTGCTTGCCGCCGAGGATGCGGGCATCGATATCATCGCCCCCATCCACGCCGCCGGTCGCCGGGTCGATGCCTGGACGATCAACAGCGTCACGCCGCAATCCATAGAACAGGTGAAACGCCTGCTGCGGCTTAAGGTGGACCAGATCACCACCGATGATCCGGAAGGGCTCGCCGAGGTTTTCAGCCGATGACAGTCAATTACAGCACCATTCTCGACCATATGGTCGCCACCGCCCGCGACGCCGGCGCATTGACGCTCGACCATTTCAGGCGCTTCCGCGAGATAGAGATCGGCGTCAAGGGACCGGGAGACTTCGTTTCCGATGCGGACAGGGATTCCGAAACACTGATCCGCGAGCGTCTGCTCGGGCAATATCCGTGGGGACTGACCGGCGAGGAATTCGCGCCCGTCGAAGGGGCGGATCAGGATCACCGCTGGCTGGTCGACCCCATCGACGGCACCACCAATTTCCTCTTCGGCCAGCACTATACCATCACCATCGCGCTTCGCCGCGGCAATGAAACGATCTGCGGGCTGGTCTACAATCCCGTTTCCGACGAGATGTTCACCGCGATCAAGGGAGACGGCGCCTATCTCAACGGCGAGCGCCTGCGGGTCAATGCCACCACCGATGTCGCCCTGATGTGCGTCGGCACCGGCCTGCCCACACCCAATCTCCAGCTTTATCCCGGCGCCTATCAGCGCCTCGACGCCATTCGTGCGCCCATCGGCGCGGTCCGCGTCGTCGGCAGCGCCGCAAATTCCTGCGCTTACGTCGCCTGCGGCCGGCTGACCGGCTATTACGAGGAAACGGGCTTCGTGGACACGGCAGCCGGCATTCTGCTGGTGCAGGAGGCCGGCGGCATCGTGACCGACTGGTGGGGCCGCGGACCGGAGTTCTATGAAAAGACCGGTACGCTGATCGTCGCCAATGCCGCGACCCATGCCTATCTCATGGAGCACCTGCGCGGCGTTCCGCCCAAGAACCCCGCATAACGGCTTCGTCTTCGGAGCATCCATCCGCAGCAATCGTCTCAGGCCACCTGCACCAGGTGGCCGGGCGACACCGTCCTGTAATTCCGCACCGGCGTTTCATATCCCATCGCCCGTATCGGGCTTTTCAGCTCGTCATTGGATATGCCGCGCCTTATCCCGCGTCTTGCCGGATCCGGCACCGGCACGGCGGCCATCAGCTTTTTCGTATAGGGATGCTGCGGATTGTCGAAGACGGCCGCGCGCGGCCCGATTTCCACGATCTCGCCGAGATACATCACCGCCACACGATGGCTGACGCGCTCCACCACCGCCATGTCATGGCTGATGAACAGGAAGGCGAGGTTGAGGCTCTGCTGCAGGTCGAGCAGCAGGTTGCAGACCTGCGCCTTGATGGAGACATCGAGCGCCGAGACGCTTTCGTCGGCGACGATGACCTTCGGATCGAGCGCCAGCGCCCGGGCAATGGCGATGCGCTGGCGCTGGCCGCCGGAGAATTCATGCGGATAACGGCTGGCCATGTCGGCGCTGAGACCAACTTTCTCAAGAAGATCGGCGGTTTTTTCCTTTGCCTGTTTCGTGGTGCCCAATCTGTGCTTGATGAAGGGTTCGGAAATCGCGGTCCCCACCGTCATGCGCGGATTGAGCGACGAGAACGGGTCCTGAAAGATCATCTGCACGGATTTGCGCATATTGCGCAGGCCGACTGTATCGAGCCGCATCACATCGTAACCGTCAAGCGATACCTCGCCGCCCGAAGGCTCGACAAGGCGCATGATCGAGCGGCCGGTGGTCGACTTTCCGCAGCCGGATTCGCCGACAAGCGCGAGCGTCTCGCCCTGAAACAGATCGAAGGAGACGTTTTCGACGGCATGGACGGCGCCCGTCTGGCGCGCCAGCAGACCCGAGCGGATGGGAAAACGTGTCACGAGATTCTTCACCGACAATACCGGCGTCTGACCGCTGGCAACCGTTTCCGCCACCTCCTCCGGCTCGGTCGAAAGACCGGTTTTCATGTCGAGCACGGGAAAACGTGTCGGCCATTGCCGGTCGCGCATCGAGCCGAGCCTCGGCACCGCCGAAAGCAGCGCCCGCGTATAGGGATGTTTGCCGCGTTTGAATATCTCCTCGGTTGGTCCTGTCTCAACCTCGTCACCACGATACATCACAATGGTACGATCGGCGATTTCGGCCACCACACCCATGTCATGGGTGATGAAGAGAACCGACATGCCCTCCTCTTCCTGCAGCAACTTGATGAGATCGAGTATCTGGCCCTGAATGGTGACGTCGAGTGCCGTCGTCGGTTCGTCGGCGATCAGCAGTTTCGGGCGGGAGGCGAGCGCCATGGCGATCATCACGCGCTGGCGCATGCCGCCGGAAAACTGGTGCGGATATTCATCGAAACGACCTGCTGCATTGGGAATGCGGACCTTTTCCAGAAGCCGCACCGTCTCCGCCCGCGCCTCCTGCTTCGAAAGTCCCTTGTGGCGGATGAGCACTTCGGAAATCTGGCGACCGATGGTGAAGATCGGATTGAGCGAGGTCATCGGCTCCTGGAAAATCATCGATATATCGTTGCCACGCACGCCGCGCATTTCTCTTTCGGAAAGCGCAAGAAGATCGCGCCCGTTGAGCAGCACCTCCCCTTCGATCCGGCTGGAGGCCGGGGCAAGCAGGCGCATCAGCGACAGCGACGTGACCGATTTGCCGGAGCCGGATTCGCCGACAATCGCGACGGTTTCGCCGGGCGCGACATCGAAGGAGACGTTGCGCACGACGCTTTTCCACGCACCATCGACGAGGAATGAGGTGGTGAGGTTACGGACGGCGAGGACTGGTTTTGTCTCCATGGTGTCACCGCCCTACCGCATAGGCCTGCATCAGCCGCGGTGTTGCGGCGGCGCGCAGCAGGCCGTCCGCATCGCGACGCGCGGCGGTAAGCCGCCCGACCGACCATGCATCGGCAACCGTGACGCGGTGGCCGCGGCGGCGAAGCTCATCGAGCGTCGTCTCACCCACCGCGCCTTCCACCATGATTTCACCCGGCGAACTGGTGCGCGGATAAAACGAACCGGGAAAATGCGCGGTGTGGAACAGCGGCATGTCGATGGCGGCCTGCAGGTTCTTGCCGTGATGGGCATAACGCAGGAAGAAAGGCAGCTGCCACTGGTCCTGCTGGTCACCGCCGGGCGTGCCGAAAACCATGGAAGGGCGTCCCCGATGCAGCGCAAGCGATGGCGTCAGCGTGGTGCGCGGGCGTTTGCCCGGCGCAAGCGAGGTCGGCAGGCCCTCCTTCAGCCAGAACATCTGGGCGCGGGAATTGAGCGCAAAGCCGAGGCCCGGAACGATGGGCGAGGATTGCAGCCAGCCGCCCGACGGCGTGGTGGAAACCATGTTGCCCCAGCGGTCGATGACATCGATATGCACCGTATCACCGCGCTTCTCCGTCAGATGCGACATGGTCGGCTCGTAGACCGTGCCCTTGCCGCTCATCTCGGCCAGCATCGCCATGGTGGCGTCCACCTGCTTTTCGTAACCCGGGACGGTGCCGGGGCGCAGCTCCAGCGAGGCGTCGCCGCCGATCAGCGCCCGGCGTCCGGCATTATAACCTTCGGAGAGAAGATATTCCGTCGGTATCTGGCCGAATTCCGGATCGCCGTAATAGACCTCGCGGTCGGCAAAGGCGAGCTTCATGGCTTCAACGATGGTGTGGATGAAATCGGGACCGGACGGGTCCATGGCCGCAATGTCGAAACCCTTCAAAAGCGCGAGCGATTGCAGCAGAACCGGACCCTGCCCCCAGGCCGGCGTCTTGGCAATCGTCCAGTCGTGATAATCGAGCGTCTGCGGCGCTTCAACGGTCGCGCTCCAGTCCGCCATATCCTGCGCCGTCAGCACGCCCTTGTGCCGTGCGCCGCTGGCATCCATGACTTCCGCGGTCCTCACGTAACCGTCGATGGCTTCCGCTACGAAACCCCGGTAAAAGGCGTCACGCGCCGCCTCGATCTGGTTTTCGCGGCCGGAGCGCGCTTCGGCTTCGGTGACGATACGCTGATAGGTCGCGGCCAGAACCGGATTGCGGAAATTGGCGTGGGGCTCGGGTGCCGCACCGCCCGGCAGCCATGTCTCATGGGATGTCGGCCATTCCTTCTCGAAGAAATCCGCCAGCCCCTTGATGGTGGCGGAGACGCGCGGCAGCGTCGGGTGCCCGTGCTCGGCATAATAGATGGCGGGTTCCAGCACCTCGCGCACGCTCATCGTGCCATAATCGCGCAGCATCAGCATCCAGCCATCGAAGGCGCCGGGAATGACGGTGGCAAGCAACCCGTCGCCGGGGATCAGCTTCAGCCCTTCCGAGGTATAATGTTCAATGGTCGCCCCGCTCGGGGCCGGGCCCTGTGCGCAGATGACCTCGACCTTGTCCGTCTTTTTCGAATAGAATACGGCGGGCATGTCGCCGCCCGGGCCGCAGAGATGCGGTTCCACGATCTGCAGAACGAAACCGGTGGCGACGGCGGCGTCGAAGGCGTTCCCTCCCTTTTCAAGGATCGCCATGCCAACAGCCGATGCGATCCAGTGCGTTGAGGTGACGACGCCGAAGGTGCCAAGGATTTCTGGGCGTGTGGTGAATTCAGTCATTCCGATATTCCTTGTGAAAAATCATGCTTCGCTCTGATCGAGCGCGTCACGCAGGCCGTCGCCCAGAAGATTGAAACCGATTACGACGAGGAAGATGGCGATGCCGGGCCACATCGTCATCCACGGCGCCTGGCTGAGGAAATTCTTCGCGGTGTTCAGCATCGAACCCCATGAGGGCGCAGGCGCCTGCTGGCCTAGGCCAAGGAAGGAGAGGCTCGCCTCCGCAATGATGGCGGTCGCCACCGTCAGCGTCGCCTGCACGATGATGGGGGCAAAGACATTCGGCAGGATGTAACGCGTCATGATGTCGACGTGGTTGAGGCCGATGGACCTCGCGCCCTCGACATAATCCTCCATCTTGACCGCCAGCACCTGCCCGCGGGTCAAGCGCACAAAAATCGGCATGGCGGAAAGGCCGATGGCGATCATCGCGTTGGTGAGGCTCGGGCCGAGGAAAGCGGCCAGCGCAATCGCCATGATGAGGAAGGGCATGGCGAGCAACGCTTCGGTGATGCGGGAGATGACCATATCCACCCAGCCGCCGAAATAACCGGCGATGAGACCGAAGGGCACGCCGATGACCACGGCGATCATCACCGAGACGACACCGGCCATCAGCGAGGCGCGGGCGCCATAGATCATGCGCGAGAGAATGTCGCGGCCGAGATCATCGGTGCCGAGCCAGTGGGCCGCCGAGGGCGCCTTGCGGATGGCCGACCAACTGGTCGCAACCGGGTCGGCAATCGGCAGGATCGGCGCGGCGATGGCAAGGACGGCGAAGAACAGCACGATGATCATGCCGACAAGCGCCGATTTGTTGCGCTTCATCTTCTTCCAGGCGCGGCTTTCCTGCCGCGTTACCGCTACGGAGAGGTTTTGATCGAGAACGGTCATGATATCGGGGCCTCAGATCGTCGCCCTGAGGCGGGGGTTGAGCAGGACATAGGCAATGTCGGCCAGAAGGTTCATGAGGATGAAACCGACGGCGGTGCAGAGCACGATGCCCTGCACGACCGCATAATCGCGGGTGAACACCGCATCGACCGTCATCTTGCCGAAGCCGGGAATCGTGAAAATCTGCTCCGTCAGGACCGCCCCGGCCAGCAGTTCGCCGAAGAGCAGCGCCAGCAGCGTGATGACGGGCAGCAGCGCGTTGCGGAAACTATGCGACAGGATGATCTCGCGCGGCGAAAGCCCCTTGGCGCGGGCGGTGCGGATATAATCGGAACTCAAAACCGCCACCATCGCCGAACGGGTATGGCGCATCAGCGTCGCCGCAAGCGCGTTGCCCAGCACGAAGGCCGGCATGATCATCGTTTCGATGGAGCGGACAGGGTCGACGAAGATCGATTCATAACCGGATGCCGGCAGCCAGCCGAGTTTCACCGAGACCAGCAGGATCAGCATGATGCCGAGCCAGAAATTCGGGATCGAAAGGCCGGAAAGCGCGACGATATTGGCCGTATAGTCGATCCATGTATTCTTCTTGACGGCGGCCAGAATGCCGATGGGAATGCCGATGACCATGGCAAAAAACATCGCCATGACAGCCAGCTGAATGGTGACCGGCAGCTTCTGGCCGATCAGTTCCAGCACCGGCTGGTTGGTGCGCAGCGAAATACCGAAATCGCCCGTCACCACGCCGCCCAGCCAGTTGAGATATTGCAGCGGCACGGGGTCGTTGAGGCGATATTTCTCGCGCAGGAATTCAATCGTCGCGGGATCGCGTTCCTCGCCCGCCATGGCAAGCACCGGATCGCCCGGCAAAAGTTTCTGCAGCGAGAAAACGAAGATGGAAATGATCAGAAGCGTCGGGATCGCGACCAGCAGTCGCTTGCCGATATAAACAGGCATGGCATTGCCCCCGTTTGGGTCCGGTCTGGGGGCCGCACGGCAAGCCGTGCGGCCTATGCGAAGCGGTCAGTCCTTGGAAACGCCGAGAAGGCGGATCATGCCATCGGGCGACGGCGCCCAACCCTTGACCCTGTTGGAGATGGCATAGGCATAGGGCTGGTGACCGAGATAGATGATCGGCATGTCATCGTTGAGGATGACGCTTGCGGCGTCGTATTTTTCCTTGCGGACCGCGTCGTCGGTCGAAGCGCGGGCCTCGTTCAGCAGCTTGTCCACTTCAGGATTGCAATATTTCACATCGTTGATGCCGCCCTTGCAGGTGACGAAC
>QFOL01000206.1 GCA_003241215.1 Agrobacterium fabrum | reverse complement strand
GGCCATCGGCTGTGGCGGCCGGCAATCGGGAAATCGCAAAGTCGAAAAAATTGGTCATGGGCCGCGCTCCGATATGGAATGGTCTACGGCCTTACAGGAGCTGAAATGGTGCGTCTTCTCATTGCGCGCAGAGGCGGAATTTTAAGCCGGCGGCATATTCACGATGCGGGCTTCGCGCGGGGTCATGCCATAGGTGCCGGCGAAAACCCTGTAGAAGGTGGCGAGACTGTCGAAACCGCAGCCATAGGCGATGTCCGTGACCGGCAAAGCGGGAAATGCCACCAGCAACCTTTTGGCTTCCTCGATACGCATGGAAGACAATGTCCGGGAAAACGACAGTTCCGCGCCTTCGAAAACGACGTGCAATTGCCGCAGCGAAATGCCGAGCTCCCGCGCAACCGCGGCGGGTGTGAGGTTCTGGCGGGATTTTTTCCGCATCATGATGTCCTGGGCGGCATAACAGAACCCGGTCCTGAGCGCGGCGCGCACTTCCGGCATGGCGGCCGAAAGCCGCCCGCGCGCCGTCATGGCAAGCCGGGCGATATGCGCCACATCGCGCGCGGGATCGATGAGCCTGCCTTGATCGGCGTTCAGCGCATTGAAGAGGGCGCGGAACGGCAGGGAGAAACTATTATTCTCCGCATAACGCGTCGCAAACAGGTCGTCGGTGGCCTGGCCGAGCATGACCTCGTAGTCCACCGGGATTTTCAGCATCCGATAGTGAAATTCCGCCTCGTTGCCGGGTATGGCGTCGTAGGGCAGGTCCGAGTAGTTGATGGTGATGTCGCCGCCGCTGACGGAATGAACCCGGTCCCTGCCGGCATGCAGAAGCCCCGACCCCCTGACCTGCAGGCCGATGCAGAGGCTCTCGCCGGCAATGCGGGCAATATCGGCTTC
Organism: Agrobacterium fabrum; assembly: GCA_003241215.1. GTDB lineage: Bacteria > Pseudomonadota > Alphaproteobacteria > Rhizobiales > Rhizobiaceae > Agrobacterium > Agrobacterium fabrum_A. The sequence continues at coordinate 6,212 of QFOL01000206.1, read as the reverse complement.
GGTGCGGTTGACCCGGTAAGAGGAAGCGCGCATCTCGCTGACAACGGCGCCGGCGAGGGCGCGCGCCTGAAACGAACCCCTGAAGCTGTGGCGGCGATCCCGGGCAAGCTCGATCGTCACGCCGAACAGGCTTTTGCCGCGCACCTCGCGCCATTGGTCGAAGCGGTGCTCGGGCAGGAAATCATCGGTTGCGAAACGGATGATGGTGCTCGTGGTATATCCTCCCCGACAATCCCGGCGGTCTATTTTTCCGTTGCGTGAAACCGAAGATGCACAAGCGGGTAGGGTCGTCCCTGTCCGTCGAGATCGGAACGCCCCGTCGGTTCGAAGCCCAGCCGGCGATAAAAGCCCATCGCCCCGGCATTCTGTTCGTTGACATCGGTGGTCAGCGCGGGATGGAGCACAAGCGCTCTCTGGACCAGCGCCTTGCCGATGCCTTTGCCATGCTGATCCGGATCGATGAAAAGCGCCTCCATGTGCCCTTCGTGCAGAAACATGAAGCCGAGTGGACGATCCGAACCATCGACCGCCAGCGTCAGCGGCGCCTGCGGCAGGAAAACCTTGACCTCCTCCCCGATCGCGGCGCGATCCGCCGGCAGGAGAAAATCATGGGTGGCGTCGACTGCCCTGCTCCATATGTCGAGGATGCGGGAAGCGTCGCGGCTTTCTGAGGGACGAAGAGTGATCATGTCCCCACCCATAGCAAGTGCGGAGTTTTCGCGCCATGGGGGCGGGGGCCGATCTTTTCCGCGGGCATCTGCCTGTCCGGTGAATTTCCGCATTGAAACCAGGCAATTACGATCCCGCACGTGCCGCCGATCCTGCACGCGGGAAACTTTTCTGTAAAAAGTGCTTGCAAAATGCATTGCGAAAAAAATAGATAAAAAGAAGTTCTATCTATTTATTTTGAGGGAAGGGTCACCGAATGGACCACATCGCTACGCAAATCGAAAGGAATCCGCGCCCGTTTCCAGCAAAGGAAATGGGTATATCGCTCGAAGACGCAAAAATTATCTATAATTTACCGTTTAATGATCTTCTCTTCCGCGCCCAGCAGGTGCATCGCCGCCACTTCGATCCCAATGCCATTCAGATGAGCCGGCTTCTATCCATCAAGACCGGCGGCTGCCCCGAGGATTGTGGTTATTGCAGCCAGTCGGCGCGAAACCCGACCGGCCTGAAAGCCTCCAAGCTGATGGAGGTGGAGCGGGTGCTGGCCGAAGCGCGAAAGGCGAAGGAAGGTGGGGCGACGCGCTACTGCATGGGTGCGGCCTGGCGCAACCCCAAGGAGCGCGACATGGAGGCGGTGGTGGCCATGGTCGAGGGCGTGAAGGCGCTCGGCATGGAAACCTGCATGACGCTCGGCATGCTGACGCCCGAACAGTCCGAACGGCTGGCCGATGCCGGGCTGGACTATTACAATCATAATGTCGATACATCCGAGCGGTTCTATTCGCAGATCATCACCACCCGTACCTTCGAGGACCGGCTGGAAACGCTTGCCAATGTCCGCGATGCCGGCATCAAGGTCTGCGCCGGCGGCATTCTCGGCATGGGAGAAACGGTCGAAGACCGGATTTCGATGCTGGTGACGCTCGCCAATCTACCGGTTCCGCCGGAAAGCGTGCCGATCAACATGCTGATCCCGATCCCCGGTTCCAAGCTTGCCAATGCCGATCCCGTCGATCCCATCGATTTTGTCCGCACCATCGCGCTTGCGCGTATCCTGATGCCGCATTCGCACGTGCGGCTTTCGGCCGGGCGTACCGAGATGAGCGATGAAACACAGGCGCTCTGTTTTCTGGCCGGCGCCAATTCCGTCTTCATCGGCGAGACCTTGCTGACGGCTGACAACCCGGGCGAGGACCACGATACCGCGCTCTTCCGCCGGCTGGGTCTGAAGCCGATGGAACTGCCGTCCCAGGAGCCGGGAGGGTGCCGGTGAACGTTGCGGCGCTCTCCCCCTATGAGGCGAAGCTTGCCGGCCTGCGGCGCAAATCGCGGCTGCGGGCGCTTGCTCCCCGGGAGGGGATCGATTTCACCTCCAACGACTATCTCGGGCTTGCCGACGCACCACGGCTGAAGGCGGCGATAGCCGACGCCATCGGAAGAGGTGTGCCGGTGGGCGCCGGCGGCTCGCGGCTTTTGCGTGGCAACCACCCCGAACATGAGGCGCTGGAAGCGGAGGCGGCAGCCTTCTTCGGGGCCGAAAAAGCGATCTATTTCGGCAGCGGTTTTGCCGCCAATGTCGCGCTGTTCTCCACCCTGCCGCTGCGGGACGATCTTGTCCTTCACGATGCCCTTATCCATGCCAGCGTGCATGACGGCATTGCGGCCGGCAAGGCGAAGACGGTCGCGGTGCCGCATAATCGGGTTGAGGCATTCGAGGCGGAAATCATCCGCTGGCGGCAGGCGGGCGGCGGAGGCCGGCCGTGGATCGCAGTCGAGAGCCTTTATTCCATGGATGGAGATTGTGCGCCGCTTGTGGCCCTGGCCGATCTTGCCGCAAGACATGGCGGCTTTCTCGTCGTTGACGAGGCCCATGCCACCGGCGTGTTCGGGCCCGGCGGGCGCGGCCTTGCTGCGGTGCTGGAGGGCCGGGGCAATGTGGTGGCACTACACACCTGCGGCAAGGCGCTCGGTCTTTCCGGCGCACTTTTGAGCCTGCCGGCGGCTCTTGCCGACTATCTCGTCAACCGTGCCCGGGGTTTCATCTATTCGACCGCGCCTTCGCCGCTGGCGGCGGCGGCGGTGCGTGAAGCCCTGCGCATCGTCGCCGACGAACCCTCACGGCGCGCGCGGCTGGCGGAACTGGTAAATTTTGCCGGCGAGGAGCTTCGCTCCCGGCTCGGCATCGCGCCGAGCGGCTCGCAGATACTGCCGGTGACGATCGGCGACAATGCCCGCTCGCTTAGGGTCGCCGCGCGTCTGCGTCACGGTGGTTTCGACGTGCGGGCGATCCGCCCGCCGACGGTGCCGGAAGGCACGGCGCGCCTGCGCATCGCCATCACCCTCAATGTGGATGAAAGCCAGATCGCCGATATGGTCGGGCTGCTCGCCCTTTCACTGGAGGAGGAGCGGGCATGAGTCCGTGTTTCGTCATCTCCGGCACCGATACCGGCATTGGCAAGACGGTGTTTGCCGCCGCGCTGACGCAGGCCCTGCAAGCCTGTTACTGGAAACCCGTGCAATCCGGGCTGGAGGAAGAAACCGACAGCGAAACGGTGGAGCGGTTGGGCAATGTGCCGCGCGCGCGCATCCTGCCGGAGGCCTATCGCCTGAAAATGCCGGCCTCGCCGCATCTTTCAGCCCGTCTCGACAATGTCACGATCGATCCCGCGCTTTTGCAGCCGCCAAAAACGGATAAAGCTCTGGTCATTGAGGGGGCGGGTGGGCTGCTGGTGCCGCTGACGGACAGGTTGCTGTTTGCCGATATCTTTGCCCGCTGGCGGGTTCCGCTGATCCTGTGCGCCAGAACCACGCTCGGCACCATCAACCACACGCTGCTGTCGCTCGAAGCGCTGCGGCGGCGCGCCATTCCGGTACATGGCGTGGCCTTCATCGGCGACGAGAACCGGGAAAATCAGCGTGTCATCGCCGATATTGGTGCGGTTCGTCCGCTCGGCCGGCTGCCGCACCTGCCGGAGATGACGGCCAGGGCGCTGCATCAGGCATTTGCCGAAAACTTCAACCTCGCTGATTTTCTGGAGACGCCGGCATGAGCCATTCCCCCGTCTGGCACCCTTTCACCCAGCATGGGCTGGAACCGCCGATGAAACGCATCGTTGCGACGGAAGGCGCTTTTCTGATCGATGAGGACGGTAACCGGCTGTTCGATGCCATTTCATCCTGGTGGGTCACCACCCACGGTCACCGCCATCCGGCTATCATGGCGGCCATCCGTGCCGCGACCGAGGCCTTCGACCAGATCATCTTCGCCGAATTTTCCCATGAGCCTGCCGAAACCCTGGCCAGCGGGCTGATCGAGCTCGCCCCCGCCGGGCTGAGCCATGTATTTTATTCCGACAGCGGCTCGACTGCCGTGGAAGTGGCGCTGAAAATGGCGCTCGGTTATTTCCATAACCGTGGAGAAAAGCGCGACCGTATCGTGGTGATGGAGCATGGCTATCACGGGGATACGATAGGCGCCATGTCGACCGGCGAACGCGGTGTGTTCAACGCCGCTTACGAACCGCTGCTCTTTGGTGTCGACCGGCTGGCTTTTCCCGAAGCGGGCGGCGAGCAGCGCACATTGGACATGTTCGAGAGCTTCTGCCGTTCTGGCCGCGTCGCCGCCCTGCTGCTCGAACCGCTGGTGCTCGGGGCCGGCGGCATGAAGATTTACGGCGCCGATGTGCTGGCCGGGCTGAAACAGATCGCCGAACGCCACGGCTGCCTCGTCATTGCCGATGAGGTCATGACCGGCTGGGGCCGAACGGGAACGCTCTTCGCCTGCGAACAGGCGAGGATTTCGCCGGATATTCTCTGCACCTCCAAGGGCCTGACCGGCGGTTCCCTGCCGCTGGCGGCAACGCTGTGCAGCGCCGAGATTTTTGACGCGCATTATTCGACGGATCGCCGCAGGACCTTTTTCCATTCGAGTTCCTATACGGCCAATCCGATCGCCTGCGCCGCCGCCGTCGCCAATATCAGGCTCTGGCGGGATGAACCCGTGCTTGCGCGCATCGGTCAGCTGGAGCAGATGCTGTGCGACAATCTGCGTCGATTTGCGGATGACCGGCGTTTCGTCGACATCCGGCAGGCGGGCACGATTGCGGCGCTCGATCTCGTGGTGCCGGCCAGCGGTTATCTCGCCGAGGCGGGACCGCATATGCGGCAACTGTTCCGTGAGCGCGGCTTCATCATCCGCCCGCTCGGCAACGTGCTTTATCTGATGCCGCCCTATTGTTCGACGGCGGAAGAGCTGACGCGCGCCTTTGACGCCATCGACGAGGTGGCCGGGATCGTCACCGGAACGACGCCGATAAAATCACGCACGGCCGGGGCCGTGTGAAAGCAGGGAACGGCCATCTCTCCATATTGTGAAAGTCCTGACGATGCAGACACGTTCTTCCCGCATGGCCGGTTTTGGCCATGCCGTTCCGGCGCGCTGCGTCGGCAATGCAGAGATAGAGGCCAATCTCGGGCTGGAAGCCGGCTGGATCGAGCGGCGGACCGGCATCCGCACGCGTTACTGGGCGCAAGGGGGCGATACGCTGAGCGGCCTTGCCGAAAGAGCCGGCCGGATGGCGCTGGCGGCTGCAAAAATCGGTTCCGATGACATCGGGCTCACGCTGCTCGCCACCTCCACGCCGGACCATCTGCTGCCGCCTTCCGCGCCGCTGCTTGCGCACAGGCTGGGCCTGGCGCGATCCGGCGCGATCGATCTCGCCGGGGCCTGTTCCGGCTTTCTTTATGCGCTCACGCTTGCGGATGGTTTTGTGCGCGCGCATGGCCGCGCCGTGCTTGTCGTTGCCGCCAATATTCTGAGCCGCCGCATCAATCCGGCGGAAAGGGCAAGTGCGATCCTCTTCGCCGATGCCGCCGGCGCGGTCGTGCTAAGCCCCTGCCGGGAGGGGCGAGGCGGCCTGCTGTCCGCCGATCTCGTTGCCGATGGCAGCGGCTACGATCTCATCCAGATAACAGCGGGCGGCAGCAGTCAGCCTTTTGCCGCCGACACCCCTGCCGAAGATGCGCTGATGACGATGCGCGACGGCCGCGAGGTCTTTTCCCGCGCCGTGGCGCTGATGACCGGGACCTCACAACGGGTGCTGCGTGATGCGGGCATGGCGGCGGCCGATATCGACCGTTTCATACCCCATCAGGCCAATGCCCGCATGTTCGACGCCGTCTGCGGCAATCTCGGCATCACCAGGCAAAAGACCGTCCGCACCATAGAAACCTTCGGCAATTCCTCCGCCGCGACCATCCCGCTCTCGCTTTCCATCGCCAATGCCACGCGGCCCTTCGCGGAGGGCGAGGCCCTGCTTTTGACGGCCGCCGGCGCGGGCATGACGGGCGGGTCCGTCATCTGCCGCGTCTGAGCGCTTGTCGCCGCGAAATTGACGCAAGGCCGAGGCCCGTGGGCCGCTTTTCCTCGAAGTGCTCTAGCGCGGCGCTGGTGCACGGATCATTGAAAGAGCGGATTCCCGTCTTTGATGCTGTCGCTATTCGGTAGCCGTTTTGCGCCGGACGGATTTCGGGCGCGCGCA
>QFOL01000015.1 GCA_003241215.1 Agrobacterium fabrum | reverse complement strand
GGGGCTTCAGCGGCTGCTTCCTGCTTTTCCTGGCAGGAGGAAACCGCAACCGCAACGGCCACCAAAAACAAGCTTCTGTATATACTGGACATTATTGTGCCTGCCCCTTTTCATAGGCCACCTTTTCACCGGTGCGGAGAAACTTGGTGCCGCCGGTGACCACGAGATCGCCGGGATTAAGCCCTTCCGCGACGACAAATTGGCCGGTTTCGTAGTCGGCGACCTCGATCCGGTGCATGGCGACTTCCGCAGACTGCGGATCGACCAGCCAGACCGCCGGGCGGCCATCCTGCGATGTCATCGCCGACCACGGAAGCTCGATGGCATCGACCTGCCTGAAACGGAAATGGCCGGATACGGGGGCGCCGAGCGGCATGGTGAGATCGCCGTTCAGGCCCACCTTGACCCGGATCGTCCCATTGTCCGGATCGATCGTCGGGGAAATCTCCCGCACCGGCGCCGCAACGCTGCGGGTCGGATCCGAGAGAAGGCTGACATTGACGAGATTGTCGACATCACGTTCCAGGAAGAGGGATTCATAAACGTCGAAAACCGCATCACGCGGCCCATCATGCGCCAGCGTGAAAACGAGCTGGGCCGCCTGCGCGACCTGGCCGACTTCAACATTGCGCGCCGTGATCACACCATCGGCATCGGCCCTGAGTTCGGTATAGGAGAGCGCATCGCGCGCCGTATCGAGCTGCGCCTGTGCCGATCTCACGGCTCCTTGGGTGGTGAGCAGGGTTTCCTGGGCCTTGTCGACCGCCGAGCGCGAGGTGACCTGCGTCTTGAAGAGGCTTTGCTGGCGGTCGAATGTCAATTGCGCCTGCGTCTGCTGCGCTTCCGCAGATTGCAGGTTGGCGAGCGCAACATCGAGATCGGCCTTCTGCTCTTCAGGATCCATGCGGGCAAGCAATTGCCCGGTCTTGACCCGCGCTCCCACATCCACCAGCCGCTCGGTGATCTTGCCGCTGACCCGGAAAGACAGGTCCGTCTGGACCCTTGCCCTCACTTCACCCGTTATGACACTGCCGCGATCGACGGGCTTCTTTTCAGCCGCGATTACATCGACGGTGCGCAGCGGCTTTTCCGCAGGCGGCTCTTCATTGCTGCAGGACGACAGGGCGAAAATGCCCCCAAGCGCCGCCGCGATAAGGATGGTTTTCATGGTGACCTCTTGATCTTCGCCTCATCCTATAATATTTGACTAACTGAATAGTCAATGAATTATTGTGCCGCTGATCGGGAATCTGTCCGCGGTATCGGGCCAGCTTCCCGACTGATCGTTCCCTTTCGTCCGGCACCTCCCGGCGGAGATATCGGCAATGTTCCGGCATGATAGAGCATGCGCGCCTTCGCAAAAATCCGTTCCGGTTTTTGCGCCGGTGCTATAGGCAGACCATCTCTCATTTCCGCCAATCGCGACGGACAGAAGGGCACGCGCCGAAAAACAAAGGAATCCGGGGCCATGGCGAAAGCAAAACTGACACGTGCTGAGCAGAAGATACAACGTCCGTTGCAAATTCTCGATGCCGCATTCGAGGAATTTACAAAAAGGGGATTTGCCGCAACGCGGGTAGAGGACATCGCCGAGCGGGTGGGTGTGACGAAAGGAACGGTTTACGTCTATTTCGAAACCAAGGAGGCTCTCTTCGAGGCCATGGTCAAGCACGCCTCCCAGCCATTCCAGGATGCTTTCAAGGCCTATGCGCATACATCCGACGACCCCGTCGAGGAGCTGCGCCTGCTACTGGAATTTCTGTTCGACGCACTTGTCGACAACAAGAAGATGCGGGAGCTGTTCCGTCTGATCCTTGCGGAAGGCGCAAAATTCCCCGATCTCATCGACCAGCATCATGACACCTTGATGGCGCCGGTCTTTGCGCGCATCGATGCGATCCTCGAGGAGGGTGTGGCGAAAAAAAGGTTCAGGGCCAACCCCCCCGAACTCGCCAAAGTCGTGATGTCGCCCATGGTCGGAACATTGGTGTTTCGGCTGATCTTCAACGACCGGCGCATTTTGGACAGGCAGGCCGTTCTGAAGATTCATCTCGAACTGATCATGCGCGGGCTGCTGGCATAGGCGTCATTACAGGCGTAGCAGAACTCTATTCCTGACTTTCGAGCCGGTATCGGGAACCGGGATATAGAAGCCGCACGGACGTGACCGCACGGCTCGATGACCAGGTTCGACGGCGCACGAGAAGGCAGGGCTCGTTTCGACTGATCGCCATCAATTTGCACTCCCAGGGCTGCGGCGACGCCGCCTCGATAAATTGCTCGGTCCGGGAAATGGGCGCGGCCGCCGTCAGATAGGCATTCGGCGTGAGCGTATTGAAATCCTGCATCAGATAATCCGGAGCAATCTCGGCATTGACGAAGCGATCTTCGAGCTGGATCGGCACGTCATCTTCGTGATGGACGATGATGGAGTGAAAAACCTTCGCGCCCACGGCGATCTCCAGCGCCGTTGCGAGATCCGGGCCGCAAACTTCCGTCTGCGCGAGGATGAGGCTAGGCCGATGGGTTGAACCGCGCTCCTTGATCTCGTCGGCGATGTTACGCACGCCCATCATGCCGGCGCTGCGCTTTTTCGGGGCGACAAACGACCCGCGCCCCTGCACGCGAACGATCACCCCCTCGGTTGCCAGCTCCCGCAAGGCACGATTTGCCGTCATGCGGCTGACACCCAGCATATCGACCATCTCGTTTTCGGAGGGTACCCTGTGGTTCGTCAACCACTCCCCGCTGGCGATCTTTTCCTTGATCTGTTCTTTCACCCGCTCATACAGCGGCAGGGAGGAGCGATCACCCGAGACAGAAAACTCGCTTTCGATGGCGGGCAGCATTAAAACTCCTAAAAATCGGGCGACTGCACAAAACGCAGCCAGAATCCGCACAAGCACAAAATTATCACATCCTATCTTGCTTGTCTTTCGCAAATGTGTGAAGTTACATATACAACTTGAGGGGAAAATAATGGCGAGCGACGACTCGATCTCTGGCAGCCGCAAGTCTCCCGCCAACAGTCGGGGCGATATTCAAATGCTCGCCCAGCGCAAGGGCAGCGCCTGCCATGTCGAAGCCAAAGCCGTACTTGATCGCTCGCGTGGGCAATATGCGCCAACAGATCGCCCTTTTCCAAACCTGCCAGCCGCTGACGCCCCGGACTCAACGTCGCAGAGGAGCACGGACCACAGGGATTTTTCAAAGTTGTATAGTGAACTTCCGGCACATCGCTGCAAGGTGAATATCGAATTCCATATTGATTCGATGTGCGTGCAGCCACCGATTTCGACGGGATATGAAATGCACCGATGACGACCGGGCTCAGGGGTCAATAGCTGCCCAGAGCGCCCGGCTGAAACCATAAAACGCATGCCAGCAACTTGCCAATCATCAAACCAAAAGGGGAATGCAATGCTGAATTCAAAACTGAAAATCGCGCTGGCCACCACCGCGCTCATCATGGGAGCTTCCGCAGGCACCGCCAGGGCGGAAGGCTATTGCAGCGCCGGAAAGACCATCACCTTCGCCGGCATCGACTGGGAAAGCGGCGCTTTCATCACGGAAGTCATGAAGGAAATCTTTTCCAAGGGCTACGATTGCAAGGTCGATTCCATTCCCGGCAACTCCGTGACGCTGGAACAGGCGACCGCCAACAATGACGTGCAGATCTTCGCTGAAGAATGGATCGGCCGCTCCGACGTCTGGAACAAGGCTGCGGAAGCAGGCCAGGTAACATCGGTCGGCAAGACCTTCGTTGGCGCCGCCGAGGGCTGGTTCGTGCCGGAATATCTGGTCAAGGGCGACACCGCAAAAGGTATCGAAGCCAAGGCTCCGGACCTGAAGAGCGTCGACCAGCTCTCCGATCCGAAGATCGTCGAACTGTTCAAGGACCCGGAGGAGCCCACCAAGGGCCGCTTCCTCAATTGCCCGTCGGGCTGGACCTGCGAAGGCGTCAATACCGCAAAACTGCAGGCCTACAAGCTGGAAGGAAACTATGTGAACTTCCGCCCCGGCACCGGCACCGCTCTCGATGCCGCAATCGCCGCCGGCTATCTCCAGGGTGAGCCGATGTTGTTCTATTACTGGAGCCCGACGGCAATCATGGGCAAATACAAGCTCGTCCAGCTGCAGGAGCCGGCCTATAGCGACGCCTGCTGGAAGGAACTGACCAGCGCCGATGGAAAACGCGATGCCGGTTGCGCCTTCCCCTCCGTCGAGGTGGCCTATGGCGTGAACAGCACCTTTGCCAAGGAAGCGCCTGAGATCATCGCCATCCTTGAAAAGGCGACGTTCCCGCTGGAAGAGATCAATTCCAGCCTCGCCTATATGACCGACAAGCAGGTCGACGCGACAGCTGCCGCCAAGACCTTCCTTCAGACCAAGGCCGATATCTGGGGCGGCTGGGTTTCTGCGGACGCCAAGGCGCGTATCGAAGCCGCCGTCAAGTAAGCATCGCAGGCGCGCCGGGTTTTCGGCGCGCATTTTCCCGTCAGGACAGGGGCCGGCTTCCGGAAATGGGGTCGGCAGGCGCGAGGACTAGACCAATGTTTCCTGAAGTTTTCCATATTTCCATCCGAGGTCCGATCAATGAGATCGTGCGCTCTCTGGTGGTGAATTACGGCTCCGTTTTCAAGGCGATCTCGCAGACGATCCTGCAGGCGATCCTTTTCGTGGAATGGGTGCTGCGCGGCCTGCCGTGGTGGGCCGTTTTTCTGGTCTTCCTGGTGCTGGCCTGGTTCGCGGCGAAAAAGATTTCGCTCGTCATCATGGTGGCGGTGATGCTTTTCATCGTCGGTGCTCTCGGTCTCTGGGACCTGACGATGCAGACGCTGGCGCTGATGCTGATCGCCAGCCTCATCTCCATCGTCATCGGTGTGCCCATGGGTATCCTGCTTGCCAAAAGCGAGTGGGCGCGGCGCATCACGCTGCCGGTGCTCGACGTCATGCAGACCATGCCGAGCTTTGTCTATCTCATCCCGGCCATCATGCTTTTCGGCCTCGGCAAAGTCCCGGCCGTGCTCGCCACCATTGTTTATGCCGTGCCGCCGCTGATCCGCCTGACCGATCTCGGTATCCGGCAGGTAGACCGGGAAGTGGTGGAGGCGGCGACCGCCTTTGGCGGCAGCCCGCGGCAAATCCTCTTCGGCGTCGAATTGCCGCTCGCCACCCCCACGATCATGGCCGGCCTCAACCAGACGATCATGATGGCGCTTTCCATGGTCGTCGTCGCCTCGATGATCGGTGCGCGCGGTCTTGGCGAGCAGGTGCTGAACGGCATCCAGACGCTCGATGTCGGCAAGGGCCTCGAAGCAGGCCTCGGCATCGTTATTCTCGCAATCGTGCTCGATCGTATCACCCAGGGTTTTGGCCGATCCAGCCGGAAGGAAATGGGCAATGACTGATATCCATATCCGAAACGTGTCCAAGATCTTCGGCGGCAACTGGAAGGCTGCGCTCGCCATGGCGCAGCAGGGCGCGGAAAAGAGCGACATCCTGGCGAAAACGGGATGCAGCGTCGGTCTCGACAATGTCAGCCTCGATATAGCCGGCGGCCGCATTTTCGTTATCATGGGCCTTTCCGGCTCCGGCAAATCGACGCTGGTGCGCCACATCAATCGCCTGATCGAGCCGACAAGCGGCGAGATTCTCGTCGGAGACGACAATGTTCTCGCGCTGAAGCCGAAGGATCTGCGCGATTTCCGCAACCGGCGCGTTAGCATGGTGTTCCAGAATTTCGGCCTGATGCCGCACCGCACCGTGTTGCAGAATGTCGTTTATGGCCAGCGCGTGCGCGGGCTGACCAAGGCCGATGCGCGGCCCATCGGCATGAAATGGATCGAGACCGTCGGTCTTGCCGGTTATGAGGACAAGTTTCCTCACCAGCTTTCCGGTGGCATGAAACAGCGCGTCGGCCTCGCCCGGGCATTGGCCGCCGATACCGACGTCATCCTGATGGACGAGGCCTTTTCGGCGCTCGACCCGCTGATCCGCGCCGACATGCAGGACCAGTTGCTGCAGCTCGAAAAGAACCTGCACAAGACCATCGTCTTCATCACCCACGATCTCGACGAGGCGCTCCGCATCGGCGCGCAGATCGCCATCCTGAAGGATGGCAAGCTGGTGCAGGTGGGAACGCCGGACCAGATTCTCAACAGCCCCGCAAACGACTATGTCGCCCGTTTCGTCGAGCGCCGCGCGGGTGCGGGAGGAGAAAGCCAGCATGGCTGATACGATCACCATCGATCGCCCCCTCACCTGGCGGCAGATTGCCGCTGTTGCGAAGGGCGCAGCTCTCGCCCTGTCGGATACGACATGGCAGCGTATTGCCGAAGCCCGCGCCATCGTCGACGCGCTCGTCGAAAAACGGGTTCGCGGTTATGGCATCAATACGGGTGTCGGCGCGCTCTGCGATGTGATCGTGGATATTCCCCAGCAGCAGGCCCTCTCCCGCAACATACTGCTCAGCCATTCCTGCGGCGTCGGCGAACCGCTCGGGCGCGAAGAAACGCGTGCCATCATGGCCGCCCAGATCAACAACTTCGCGCATGGTTACTCCGGCGTGCAGGTGGAGACAGTGAAAACCCTGCTGGCTCTGCTAAATGGCGATATTCTTCCCGTCATTCCCTCGAAGGGTTCGGTGGGGTACCTCACCCACGCCGCAGCCATAGGCCTCGTCCTGATCGGCGAGGGCCTGGCCCGTCACGGAAACGAATTGATCAGCAGCAGGCAGGGGCTCGACAAGCTCGGCCTCGAACCCATGGTTCTGCGGGCAAAGGAAGGGCTGAGCCTCGTCAACGGCACGCCCTGCGCCACCGGCCTCGCCAGCCTCGCGCTTGCCCGCACGACCTCCCTGCTTGACTGGGCTGATGCAGCAGCCGCGATGAGCTACGAAAACCTTGGCGCCCAGGCGGATCCCTTCGCCGCAGGACCGCTTGCGCTGCGCAGCTCGCCCGGCATCCAGACCGTCGGCAAGAACCTGCGCCATATTTTGGCAGCAAGCCCGCTTCTTGCCCGCTCGGCCGGATCTCGCACGCAGGATCCGCTCAGCCTGCGCGCCGTACCGCAGGTGCACGGCGCCGTACGGGATAGCGTCGCGCACATTGCCGACGTCGTAAACCGCGAGCTTTCAAGCGTCACGGACAACCCGGTCGTGGACGGCACCCCGCAGGCGCCCGAGGTGCATTCGCAGGCCCATGCCGTCGGTGCCGCACTCGGGCTCGCCATGGATGGGCTGGCAACGGCCGCGGCCGAACTGGCGGCAATTTCCGAGCGTCGTATCGACCGGCTCGTCAATCCGCTTGTCAGCGGGCTGCCTGCCTTTCTCGCGGAAAGTGACGGTGTCTGTTCCGGTTTCATGATCATCCAGTACACGGCGGCAGCGCTTGCCGCGGAAAACCGTCGCCTCGCCGCCCCCGCCAGCCTTGATGGCGGCATCACCTCCGCATTGCAGGAGGATATACTGACGCACGCCACTGCCGCTGCCGACAAGACGCTTTCGATTATCGGTAATCTGGAAACCATCCTCGCAATCGAGATCATGAGTGCGACGCAGGCTTACGACATGCAGCCAGACCAGGCCGGTCGTGCGCCCGGCACCGATGCGCTTTACCGGCGTGTACGAACGAGGGCGCCGTTTTACCGCGACGACCGACCGCTTAACGCTGTGCTGACCGCGGTGCGGGGCATGCTGCAAACGGAGCAGGCGGATGCCGGGGTCTCGGCGCCCTAGGTCCAGATGCTTTCGGGCGTCAGTATTTCGAAGGGAACGATCCGCTGTTCGACAGAGGATGAATCCCCGTTTTCGATGCGCCGTAACATGACGTCGATCAATTGTTGCGGCATCCTGTCGAGGGGCAGCGGCAGTGAAGCGGTAATCAGCCCCTGGTTCAGGCCCTTGCGTGTTTCCGGACCGATATCGTTGCAGACGATTTTTATATTGTGCTGCTTCTCTGCGGGCAGCTCCCTGAGCGCGCGCAGAACACCCGATATGCCGCCGCCATTGACATAAATTCCCCTGAGGCCAGGTTCGCCAGCAATCATGTCCCGGACGATGACATAGGCATTTTCCGGTTCCTCATGGGTCAGCAATGTTTCCGCCACCTGAAGTTCAGGCGTATTTTCACGCATGTAGGAGCGGAAACTGGCGTCCGAAACATCCTGGCACTGATACCGGTTGCTGCCGATCAGCGGCACCACCATTCCCTCGCCCTTCACCGTCTGGCTGAGAAACCATGCCGCCGTGCGGCCGCGTTTCCAGCTGTCGGTGCCGACAAAGCCCGCCCGGCTCGCCGCAGAGAGATCGGAAACGTAGGTGACAACCGGAACGCCCCTGCCCCGCAACTCATCGATCGCCTGGCTGACGAGCGGATGATCGGCTGTCACCACCGCAATTGCGCCGCAGGATTGTCCCATCTTCAGCAGATTGGCCGAAACCGCTTCCGGTGAAAGATCGTCCTCGAAAACGACATCGGGCTCGATGACACTGTCCGGCCTCTGGCGGGCGGCCGCCACGATCCCCTCCGCCCAAAGCCGGTAGAGCGGCCGATGGGATTGCTGTAGCAGAAAGCCGAGCCTGTAGTGAGGCATGGCCTCACGCCGGCGATCCTTGATGGTGCCGAGACCATAAAAACCGATCTCCTCAGCCGCCTTGAGTATCTGGTCGATCGTGTCCTGGCGCACGGCGGTTGAGCCGTGCAGCAGCCGGTTGACCGTGGAGATGCTGACGCCGGCAGCTTTCGCAAGATCGGTAATGGTCGGTCGGTTCATGACGCCTCACAATCGTATCATCCTTGAATGACATAAAATGACATTAAATGCAACATTAAATGAAATATAAATTCCATTACTACGAAAATGAAAGATATAAATTATTCCGTCATCAGGGCCCGTCGGGAGAATGGGCAGGGAGGAAACAATGACATTTTTCAGGAAATTTCTCATAGCGGGCGCTGCCTCGCTGGCGATGGCATCCGGCGCGTTTGCAGCCAACATCGCCGTTGTCGGCGGCAAGAACGACGATGCGTTCTGGAACCTCATCAAAAAGGGTGTCGATGATGCGCGCCTCGTGGTCGAGGCGAATGGCGGCAAGGTCAACTACCTCCGCCTGCAGACCTATGACAATTTCGCGCCCGATGTGGTGCAGCTGATCCAGACCGCCATCAGCCAGAAGGTTGACGGCCTCGTCATCCCGAACTGGGTTCCGGAAGGCGAGGACCCGGCGATCCGGGAAGCGATCAATGCCGGCATCAAGGTCATTCTCATGAATGCCGGAGGGCATGAAAAAGCAAAAGAACTCGGCGCGATCAATTATGTCGGCTCGGATGAATATATTGCCGGCGTCGCCGGCGGCGACTATTTCGCAAAACAGGGCAAAAAGAACGTCATCTGCGTCAACACTGTTCCGGGCGCCGCCAATCAGGAGGCGCGCTGCAAGGGCGTCATCGACGGCATCACCAAGGCCGGCGGCGCCGGCAAGCAGCTGCCGCTTCCCGCCACCAGTTTCGGCGACGCCACCGCCGTTGCCGAAGCGATCAAGGCGACATTGCTTCAGGACAGCAAGATCGATGGCGTCCTGACCATTTCGGCGGGTGACGCGGATTCCGCCGCCATCGGCATCATGCAGGCCGGCAAGACCGAAACCGCCCTGCTTGGCACTTTCGACCTCAACCAGTCCGGCCTCGACCGGATCAAGGACGGGACGCAGGGTTTCGCAATCGATCAGCAGCCCTATCTGCAAGCGCTACTGGCAGTGACGCTTCTGGCCTCGGCCATCGATTTCGGGACCGATCTGCCGACTGCACCGCTGCTGACGGGACCGAATATCGTCGACAAATCCAACATCCAGACCACGCTTGCCGGCGTCGCCAAGGGAGCGCGCTGAGCGGTTATCCGTACCCGCCTCCGATCCTCGACAAGACCGGGGATCGGGGTTTGACGGGCGAAAGGATATCCCCCCGGCGCTTAGGGCCAATATTGGAGTGAACGACGTGAAAAATCTCTCTTTGGGCGACCTGCTGCGCCGCCCGGAATCAGGCGCCTTTCTCGGCCTTGTTTTCGTCCTTGCCTTCTTCGTCATCTTTGGCAGCATCGAATTCCTGAAACCGGCAGGCGCTGCGAGCTGGCTGAATGTCGCCGCCAATCTCGGCATCGTCGCCATTCCCGTCGGGCTGCTGATGATTTCCGGCGAACTGGATATTTCCATCGGCGCGATGATCCCGGCCGGCGCGCTGACGGTCGCCATCATCACCGGTTATTACGGCATGCCGATCTGGCTCGGCATCGTCGGTGCGCTAGGCCTCGGCGTGGTTATCGGGCTGATCAACGGTTTTCTGGTGATCCGCACCGTGGTGCCGTCGCTGATCGTGACGCTCGGCACGCTGTTCGCTGTGCAAGGGCTGATCCTCGGCTTTTCCGTGCTTCTGACCGGCACGACCAGCGTGGCGCTGAGCCCGGCCCAATCCGGCCCCATCGCAAAATTCCTGTTCGGACAATTCATCGGCGGCAGTTTTCAGGTCAGCATCGTCTGGTGGCTGCTGCTGACGGCGATCTATATCTTCTATGTCCACTACTCGCCCTTCGGAAACTGGATTTTCGCCATGGGCGGCGACCGGGTGAGCGCCCGCAATGCCGGCATCCCCACCGACAAGCTGACGGTGACACTTTTCGTCCTTTCCTCCGTCAGCGCCTCCTTCGTCGGCGTCTGTCAGGCGATCCTCTTCAATGTCGCCCAGGTTTCGGCCGGCATGACCTTCATCTTCAACTCCATCATCGCGGTCGTCGTGGGCGGGGTGCTGCTGACCGGCGGCTTCGGTTCGGTGATCGGTATTTTTCTCGGCACCATCACCTTCGCCATCGTCAATCAGGGCATTTATTTCACCTCATTCGACCGCAACTGGTCGAGCCTCATCATCGGCGTCATGCTGCTCCTGGCGGTGCTGATGAACAACACCTTCCGTGTCATGGCGCTCACCTATTCGCCGAAGAAGAAGTGAGGCAAGACGATGTCGACACCCATTCTCGAACTTAAAAACGTCAACAAATCCTTCGGCCCGATCGATGTTCTGCACGATATCTCGCTGAAGGTGCGCGCCGGCGAGGTGCTCTGCCTGCTGGGAGACAATGGCGCGGGCAAATCCACGCTGATCAAGACATTGGCCGGCGTCTACCAGCCGAGTTCCGGCGAAGTGCTGATGGATGGAAAGCCGGTCAATTTCGACGGACCGCGCGATGCGCAGCGCATGGGCATTTCCACCGTGCACCAGTTCGGCGGAACCTTTCCGCTGATGAGCATCGGCCGCTCTTTCTTCATCGGCGCGGAGCCAACCAAAGGCTTCTGGCCCTTCCGGATCTACGACCGCAAAAAAGCCAACGAAATCGCCGTCAAGGCAGTACAGGAATTCGGCATCACCCGCATCGATGACGGCGACCGCCTGATCGGCGGGCTCTCCGGCGGCGAGCGGCAATCGCTCGCCATCGCCCGCGCGGTGCATTTTGGCGCACGCGTTCTGATCCTCGATGAACCGACGGCGGCGCTGGGCGTGAAACAGGCGTCCCACGTTCTGCGCATTGTGCTGGAAGCGCGCAAGCGCGGCATTGCGGTGATCTTCATCACCCATCAGGTCACCCATGCCATTGCCGTCGGCGACCATTTCGCCGTGCTCATCCGAGGCGCGGTCGCCGCCAATTTCCGCAAGGGCGAGAAGTCCCGCGAGGAAATCACCGATCTGATGGCCGGCGGTGAGGCGCTCGCCGATCTCGGCGCCGAGGTGGAAAATTACATGGCCAGCCATGACGGCCATCCGCCGCAGCCGCCATCGAATTAAGACATAGACAAGGATCAAGACCGATGAAAATCGCCATCGACCCCCACATGCACCGTTTCACCAGCCTCGATCAGCTGCCCGCCAAAGTGAAGAAACTCGGCTACGACTGGATCGAACTCAGCCCCCGCGCCGATTTCCTCGAATGGTTCAAGGCGCCGCGCGTCTTTCCCGAGCGGATCAGGTCTTTCAAGAAGGCGCTGAAAGACGCCGATGTCGGCATCGCCTCGCTGCTGCCGATGTATCGCTGGGCCTCCAATGACGAGACCGAACGGCAGGCGGCGGTAAAACACTGGAAACGCGCCATCGAGATCGCCATCGAACTGGAGGTCGACACGATGAACTCCGAATTCGGCCGCGGACCGCATCCCGACAAGGGTTCCTGCTACTGCTGCCATACCGGCTCGATGATCGAGGCCTGCGAGGATGCCTGGTGGCGCTCGATGGAGGAGCTGGTGCCGATCTTCGAGCGCGAAAACATCAACCTGCATATCGAGCCGCACCCGGAAGACTGGTGCGAGACGCTGCAGCCGGCGCTGGACATCATCCGCACGGTCAATTCGAAGAACGTCAAGTTCCTCTATTGCGCGCCGCATACCTTCTATTTCGGCGACGACACCAAGGCGATGCTCAGGGAAGCGAAGGATGTGCTGGCGCATGTGCATGTGGGGGATACCTTCAACCACAAGGCCAGCTCCGGGCTTCGCTATATCCTCAATCCGCCGGGCACGCAGGCGCGGGTGCACCAGCACCTGAATATCGGCCAGGGCGAAGTGCCGTGGGACGACTTTTTCGGCACGCTTTCCGAAATCGGCTTCGACGGCATCATGACCTCCTGCGTCTTCGCCTGGGAGGACAGGGCCGATGAATCGAGCCGGTTCATGCGCACCAGGATGCAGGACTATATCGACCTCTATTTCAAGAAATGACGCGGCAAACCGGCGCTGAACCCGAGGCGGATCCCGCCTCCCGCCGCGGCCGTTCGCAACATCAAATGGAAAGACGACTGACATGATCAACGGAGAAAGACTGATTTCACGCCCGCTGCGCTGGGCCATGGTGGGCGGCGGACGCACGGGACAGGTAGGTTACAAGCACCGCACCGGCGCCCTGCGCGACGGCAATTACCAGCTCGTCGCCGGCGCCTTTGATCTCGATGCCGAAAGGGGTCGCGATTTCGGCGTCAATCTCGGCGTGGCGGCGGAACGCTGCTACCAGGATTACAAGGCGCTGATTGCCGGCGAAACGGCGCGCGAAGACGGCGTGGACGTGGTTTCCATCGCCACCCCCAATTTCACCCACTACGAAATCACCAAGGCCTGCCTTGAGGCCGGGCTGCATGTCATCTGCGAAAAGCCGCTATTCTTCACCGTGGCCGAATGCGACGAGGTGGCGCGGCTGGCCGAACAGAAGGGCCTGATTGTCGGCGTCACCTATGGCTTTACCGGGCATCCGCTGGTCCACCAGATGGCGGCCATGGTCAAAAAGGGGATGCTCGGCGACATCCGTATCGTCGACCTGCAATATACCCACGGCTTCAACGCCGGTGACGATGTGGGCGCGGGCGAAGCCGTCAAATGGCGCACCAATCCCCGCACCGCCGGCCCGACCTTCGTGCTGGGCGATATCGGCACACATCTTTATTATCTCTCGGAAGTCGTGCTGCCGCATATGAAGGTGGAACGGCTGCTCTGCGACCGCAAGGCCTTCATCCCCACCCGCGCGCCGCTGGAGGACCACGCCACCGTTCTGATGCATTACGACAACGGCGCGCGCGGCCGCCTGTGGGTCTCCTCCGTCAATGCCGGCAATATGGGATCGCAGCGTTACCGCTTCGTCGGCTCCAAGGCGTCGCTCGAATGGTCCGATTCCCATCCCGACCAGCTGATCTACGAGGTTCAGGGCGAACCCGGCCGTATCCTGCACCACGGCATGCCCTATCTGGAACAGGAAAGCCTCGCCATCGACCGCATGGGCGCGCTGCATACCGAAGGTCTCGGGGACAGCTGGTCGAATATCTATCTCTGGATCGCCCAGGCGATCGACGCGGCCAATCGCGGTGACAGGGCTTTCCTTGAAACCCACCATTATCCCGGCATCACGGCCGGCACCGAAGGCGTGCGCTGGCTGGAGAACTGCGTCCGTTCAGCCGATGCCGGGGCCGCCTGGGTCGATTTCGCTTAACCAGCTTGGGGGCGCGCCGGACAACTCTCCCGTCCTCCTCCTCTTCAAGCGCGTCCCCATACTTCCTCGGAAAGATGAACGATGAAACTCGCAATTTGTACTGACGTCATGGCAAGCCTGCCCTTCACCGAGATGCTCGACAAATGCGTCGCGCTCGGTGTCGAGGGCATCGAGATGACCGGCGGCGGCTGGTCCAGCGGCCCGCATTTCCGGGCCGACGAACTGTTGGCGGATAAGGGTCTGCTCAAATCCAGGCTCAAGGAAATCGAGGCCCGTGGCCTCGAAATCGCTGCGCTGAATTGCTCCGCCAATCCGCTCGATCCCGGCGATATGGGCAAGCGCCACCTGAAGGAAATTGAGGACACCGTCCGGCTGGCGGGCGAAATCGGCGTGACGAAGATCGTCACTATGTCCGGCCTGCCGGAGGCGGCACCCGGCGATACGGTCCCGAACTGGCTCATCTACACCAAGAGCTGGCCGAACGAGATGCCGGAACGTGACCGTTACCAATGGGAAGACCGCGCCTTCCCGCTCTGGCATGGGCTTGTGAAGCTCGCCAGGGAAGCGGGCGTCGAAAAATATGCGCTCGAGAATTTCTCGGCCATGCTCGTCTGGAACCCGGAAACCCTGTTCCGCCTGCGCAATGAGGTCGGCCCGACGGTCGGCATGAATCTCGATCCCTCGCACCTGATGTGGATGGGGGCCGATCCCATCGCGTCCGCCCGCGCACTCGGCAGCGCGATCCACCATTGCCACGGCAAGGACACCCGCATCGAACGCGGGCTGGCGGATGTCAACGGCCTCTTGGAGCTGAAAGAGGTGACTGACGTCGCCAACCGCAGCTGGAACTATGTGGCGGTGGGAGCCGGCCATGATCTGCAATGGTGGAAGGAATTTTTCTCCGTGGTGCGCATGGCCGGTTACAATGGCTGGGTGAGCCTGGAGATGGAGGATTTCACCATGTCCACGGAGGCAGGCATCCAGTCCTCCATCGACGCCCTTAAAGCCACCATCAGCCGCTGAGACATGATCCGGGCCGCAGAAAGCGGCCCGGCGTCAATTGCGCCACGAGGACGCCATGACCAACCCGATCATCATCACCACAGCCCCCTGCTGCTGGGGCGTCGACGACGTCAAAAATCCCCATCTGCCCCATTGGGAAAAGGTGCTGGACGAGGCGAAGGCCGCCGGTTTCGGCGGCCTGGAACTCGGCCCCTACGGTTATCTGCCGCTTGATCTCGAGCTTGTCTCGCGGACGCTGGATCGGCGTGGCCTGAAGATCGTCGCCGGCACCATCTTCGACGATCTGGTCTCACCGGAAAACCGCGCCAACCTGCTGCGCCAGACCGACGAAATCTGCGCGCTGATTACCCGCCTGCCGAAACCGCAAACCCATGCCGGCCAGCGTTTTTCCGCCCCCTATCTGACGGTGATGGACTGGGGACATGACGAGCGCGACTACACGGCCGGCCACTCCGACCGCGCGCCGCGTCTCGATGGAAACACCTGGAACGGCATGGTGGAAAACATCCGCGCCATCGCAACGCTCGCCCGTGACAAATACGGCGTGCGCGCCACCATCCACCCCCACGCCGGCGGCTACATCGAATTTGCCGACGAATTGCACCGCATCGTCAGGGACATCCCCGCCGATCTGGCGGGCCTGTGCCTCGATACCGGCCATATGGCTTACTCCGGCATGGACCCGGTCGCGACGCTTCGCAAATATTGGGACCGTGTCGACTATATCCATTTCAAGGACATCGACACCACAGTCTTTGATGAGGTGATGGGAGAACGCATCCGCTTCTTCGACGCCTGCGCCAGGGGCGTCATGTGCCCGATCGGCCGTGGCTCGATCGATTATCCGGCCATCCGCAGGCTCCTGACGGAGCTCGGTTATGGCGGCTACATCACCATCGAACAGGAACGCGACCCGCGCAACACCGGCAGCATTCTGGACGACCTGGCTGCCAGCAGGGCGTTTCTTGCCAGAAACGGGTTCTGAACCCGAAGAGATAAAGCCGTCGCACCATCCGAAAATTGCAGGACGATTCAGCCTCCGTTGACAGCATCCACGGACGAACCTAAGCTGCGAACCGTGAGTTAGAGCGATAATTTTCTTTGCGTTTTCATGGTGATACGATGATGACCCGCCGCGAGACCCTGCTGTTTGCCGCTGCCGCCACCGCCGGCCTTTCGACGTCGCCACGCCGGGGCCAAGCGGCAGGCCCCTCGGCCCGTGCCGCCGGTTTTTGGTATCCTGAGGAAACGGAACCGCATGAACGCACCTTCATGCAGTGGCCGGTAAACCCCGCCGTGCACGACGATCCCGATTTCCTTGACGATCTCCAGAAAACCATCGCAAAAATCGCCAATACCATCGCGGAATTCGAGCCGGTCGTGATGCTGGCTGCAGCGCAGCACCATGGCGCGATCCGCAAGCGGGTGTCGCGCAACGTCGAATTATGGGACATTCCGACCGACGATCTCTGGTGTCGCGATTCCGGGCCGTCCTTTGTTGTGGATGGCAAGGGCGGACTGGCCATCACGCAGTTCAATTTCAACGGCTGGGGGAACAAGCAGACCCATGGCGCCGATGGCCGGATTGCCGCGCGGATAGCCGAACATATGGGCCTCCAGGTTTTTGATGCGGGTCTGGTGGGTGAGGCTGGAGGTGTTGAAACCGACGGCCACGGGACGCTGATCGCCCATGAAAGCAGTTTCATCAATGCCAATCGCAACCGGGGTGGCAAAGCCGAGATCGAGCAGATGCTGCTTGAGACGATGGGGGCGCGCAAGATGATCTGGGCGCCCGGCATCATCGGCGCCGACATTACCGACTATCACATCGATGCGCTGGCCCGTTTCGTCAAGCCGGGCCAGTTGCTGATCCAGATGGGCGACAAGATCGACCGCGATGACCCGTGGTCGGTCGCCGCCTTCGAAACCCGCGAGATTCTGGCCGCAGCAACCGATGCCGAAGGGCGCAAGCTGGACATGGTCATTTTGCCCGAACCTTACGACATCCGGTCCGATAGCGCCGATTTCGTATCCTCCTACGTCAACTATTATGTCTGCAACGGCGCAGTGATCGCCGCCGAGTTCGGCGACCGGGAAGCCGACGAACGGGCCGCAGCCATTCTTGGCAAGCTTTATCCCGGCCGCGAGATCGTCACATTAAACATCGATCCCGTGGGTGAGGTAGGCGGCGGCATCCATTGCGCCACCCACGAGCAACCCAAAGTCTGATTATCCGGGACTTATGTTTCCACGGCGGACGGAATATGCGGGAACATCAAAGCCGGCACGAAAATGGCCTCGAAGTCTGAAATGACTTCGAGGCCATTCGACAGGTTACCGGCACGAACCGGTTGCGCGAACGTCAGGCTTCGACGGACTCGCGAACATCGTCCAGCAGAAAGTGCACGATGACGTAAGGCGTCGTGTATTTCTGGCCGCTATCGGACACGCTCTCGACACTGCCGCCGTCGGAGGGATGCCATTTCTGGTAATGGGGATTATTGGCGATCAGCGTAATCGCTTTGCCCGAAAGCCTGCCGTTCAGCCGATAACGCGCCTCTGCGAGAGGCCAGATTTTTTCAAAATCCTGCTGGCTGATACGGGCTTTCAAGGCCTTCCTGGATATCGTTTTTCCGGGCGAACCATCGTCATGTGCTGCCGATGGGATATGCAGGTCAACCTCTTCCGCATCATCCAGCAGAAAGGCAAATTCGTCTGGCCACATCCGTCTCACGTTCGCTCCTCCCAAAGCTTGTCGTCCTACAACGCGATTATGATAGCGCCTTTGCGGTGAGAGACAATGGTGGAGATGAACCTGCGCCTGCCGACGCAGAATTGCGTCTACGGCAGCGGCAATTGTCTGAAGACGCAAGCAGGCGCAATATTTCTGGCTGGCCGTTGAACGTGCCTCCCGTGGCCGCGACGGCTGACATGACCCATAAACTAATCGCGTGGATGGGCCGCGCTTCCGGCTGCGCCGGAACCACGGAAAGCCATCCCCGTCATTCGACCTTTTGACCGAGAGAACGCTGTTCTTCCTCGGCGGAAAGCGGGGGAGCCGCTTCAATCGACGCGAGATAAGCGTCGATCGTCTCCTGCGAGGAGACGGGGACATAGCCCTCCGTTCGCGGGGACGACAGGGTCAGGCGCGTTGTCCAGGTTCCATCCATCCGGCAGGCAACGGTTGTCATGCTCTCCTGCTGCCGTTTCAATTCATATTCGCGGCAGAACTCGCCCTGCCCATCGACAAAGCTGGAGACAATACGCAACACCGCAGATTGACCGAGCTCGATATCCCTGCCGGAAGGCTGGCGGTCGAGTGCGGCAGATAATTCCCTCTCGGCCGGCGCACCGGATCCGACGCTACCACGCCCGACCACAAAGCCACCGGCGCCGGCAACAACGGCAAGCACGGACGCCGCAATCGGCACCAGCCAGCGCTGCCTGAGGCGGAGCATCTCCGGCTTTTCTCGCCGGCGGAAAGCAACGATCTTGCTGCCGTCGGCATCGGAATTGCCGGATTTTGAATCTTCGACCATCCGGCGTACCGATGCGGCAAGCGCATCCGGCACCGGTTCGTCGATCAGCGGTTTCATGGTGGCGGCAAGCGCCATGCGCGTGTCGAGAAAAACAGCGAGGCGTTCGGCAAGCGCTTCATCGCTTTCGAGCGCCTTTTCCAGACGAAGGCTGGTTGCCTCGTCCAGCTCGCCATCGGCAAATGCCATCAATGTCTCGTCGTCAAAATATTCCATGATCATGCCACGCCGCCTTTCGTATCGGACGAACGTTTCTCCCCGAGACTTATTCCCGTCAGTTCCGCCAGATGTTTGCGCGCCCGCGCCAGCCGACTCATGACCGTGCCGATGGGGATGGAGAGAATATCGGCCGCATCCCGGTAACTCAGTTCCTCGACACAGACGAGAACCAGCACTTCGCGCTGCTCTTCCGGCAGCTTCTGCAAGGCCGCCGCGACTTCCAGCAGTTCCATGCGGGCATGTGTCGCCGCTTCTCCCGAAGGCACCGACACATCATGGGCCTTTTCGATCTCCTCCTGCGGGCCGGCCGTCCGGACGCGGCGAAGATGGTCGATCCAGAGATTGCGCAGGATACGAAACATCCAGGCGTCGAACCGGGTATCGGGCGCAAAACTGTCGGCGGCAACGATTGCCCGCTCGCAGGCCGCCTGCACGAGATCGTCGGCCAATTCGCGTGAATGGCAGAGCGAAATCGCAAATCGA
Organism: Agrobacterium fabrum; assembly: GCA_003241215.1. Taxonomy (GTDB): domain Bacteria; phylum Pseudomonadota; class Alphaproteobacteria; order Rhizobiales; family Rhizobiaceae; genus Agrobacterium; species Agrobacterium fabrum_A. The sequence continues at coordinate 11,301 of QFOL01000015.1, read as the reverse complement.
CGTAGGTTGGGCAGGAACTCGACCAGCCTCTGCGGCACTGTAGACATTTCATTCGTCATGCAATTTGTTTGGCACAGAACGGAATAATCTGTCGAGACAAACGTCTATCTAAGGTAACATTCCCATATGCGTTGGGAGATTTTCACGCTTATTTTCTACCGGAGATAGTCTTTTGCCGAAGATTGCACCGTTTCGTTTCGGGTTTTTTGTCGTCATTCTCATCGCCGCGGGTTCATTGACCGGGTTACCGCTGCTGCAATCGGCGGGCGTGGCTCCCGGTATCGCGGCAGCGCTCGCCGACGATGATGGCGATGGCGGCAGCGATGACGACGATGGTGGCGGCAGCGGGTATGGCGGCTCCTCCGGCGGAGGAGGCCGCGGCGATGACGACCGGCGTCCGCGCGGCGATCTGCGCTCGCTTTTTGGCTGGCCATTCCAGCGAGCGGAACGCAGGCCGCCGCCCCGAAGGACGGTGAGCGTTCCGGATCGCGCCCCCAACGAAATCCTGGCATTCGATGTCGACGAGACGTCGATTGCAAACCTGGCGCAGCAAGGGTTTGTTGCCGATGAGCGAATGAACATTGCGCTGACGGGCAGCGAATTGGTCAAGCTGACGATACCGCGGGGCATGACGCTGGAGACTGCGCGGCAGGCCGTTACCACTGCGGCTCCCGCCGCATCCGTGGATTTCAATCATTTCTATCGGCCGGAACAGAAGGAAGCCTCTTCCTGTTCGGGTGATGGCTGCAGGCTCGTCAGGCATATGGTCGGCTGGCCTCTCGATGGCAGTCGGGATCAGACGGCAAGCTGTGCCGCGCCACTGCCGATCGGTCTCATCGACACCGCCATAAACGCCGGGCACGCATCGCTTGCCGAGGCCACAATCGAGGTCGTGCAGCTCGGCGATGATGCGAGATCGTCCTCGGGCGAACAGCATGGAACCGCGGTTGCCGCCCTTCTGGTCGGGGCTGCGCGCAGCCGCGCACCCGGCCTGCTCCCCTCCGGCCGCCTTGTGGCGATAGACGCCTTCCAGCGATATCGCAGGACGGCCGATATTGCCGAAACATACGATCTCATCCGCGCAATTGACGTGCTGGCCGAGAGAAAAATCCGGGTCGTCAACCTCAGCCTGAGCGGACCGGCGAACGCGCTGCTCGAAAAGGCGGTGGGCGCGACGATCGACAAAGGCACGATCCTGATCGCCGCGGCCGGCAATGATGGTCCAAACGCCAGACCGGTCTATCCCGCAGCCTATGCGGATGTCATCGCGGTAACGGCCGTGGACAGAAGCATGAAGCCATATCGGCGCGCCATTCGCGGTGATTATGTCGACATCGCCGCGCCCGGCGTCGGCGTGTGGACCGCCGCCTCCATTTCCGGCGGCAGACAGAAGAGCGGCACATCTTTCGCCGCCCCCTTCGTGACGGCCGCAGCCTCGCTGCTGCTGGGCGCAAATCCGGACATGCGGCCGAACGATCTGGCGGACGCGCTGGCGCGGTCGGCAAGCGACATGGGCGCACCGGGCAAAGACGCGATTTTCGGCTGGGGCCTGCTCAACGCACGATCCTTATGCCAGAGCTGAGTTCGCCGGCGTCATCTATCTTCTGACCCCATTCATGCGTGCCATCAATGAAAATGCCCGGCGCAAGGCCGGGCATGAACATCGGATTTTGACGCGGGATATCAATCGTCGTCGTCGTCATCATCATCATCGTCGTCACCGGAAGAACCGTCACGGAACGCCCGCCATCCATCATTGTCACCACGATAGCGGCGACTATAGCGACGATCATCGTCGTCATCCCTGTCATCATCCACCAGGACGATGTGAGAGCGCTCGACAAGCTGCGGCTGCATCGGCGTGCTATGCGCCGGAGATGCCGCAACTGTGAGGGTTACCGTGGCAAGTAGCGCCGCCGCGCCTGCGGCAAAAATCGGGCTCATGGCTTTTCTCCTTCCATGTTTGGTGTCGATACCTGCAGATGAACGCAGCTGCCGCGGCTTTATTCCATGGAATGACGATTTCCCCGGACCACCCTGCATTTAAAAACTTACCTTGGCTGGGAATAACCGCCGTCATCGAACGTTCATATTGCCACACGGGGAGTTTTGAGCCGCCCGGCGGCCTCCCCATCCGAAACCGCCCGCTGATGACGGCGCAATTCAAAGGAGGCCGAGTGGTGGCGCACCTCATGTCCTTGCCCACGGCAAATCCAAAGAAAGAACCGGCGACAATCGTCGTAACCGAGACAACCGTTTCCATCCGGCGCCTCAGGCAGATCGTTGCGATGCTGCTGACCGTCTTCGCCACCGTGCTGATCTTTCTTGCAATCGACGGCCTGACAATGCCGATGCGGGCAACGCTTTTCATCTTCTTCTCGGCCATCGTCGCATGGACGGTGCTGGAACTGCCCGAAACGCCGGTTGCCCTGACCGGAGCCATCGCCCTTGCCGTCGTTGGCGCCATACCGGAAGATTTGGTTTATCAGTCGCTGGGCAATGACATCATCTGGCTTCTCCTGTCGGCCTTCGTGATTGCCGGCGTATTGCGGAACGTGGGTCTGATCGAGCAGGTGACGGCGCGTCTGATGCCGAAAATGCGCAGCATACGCTCCATGTTCTGGATGCTGACGTTTCTGACCTTCGCGACCGCCTTCGTCATTCCCTCCACTTCAGCCCGGGCCGCGATCCTCATGCCGGTCTATCTCGGGCTGTCGACCGCAATCGGCAATAGCCGGATCTCGCGCGCCCTCGGGCTGCTCTTTCCCACGATCATCCTCCTGTCGGCCGGTGCATCCCTGATCGGCGCCGGGGCGCATCTGATCGCCGGTGGTTTCCTGTCCCGCCTCACCGGAATTCAACCGGATTTCATCGGCTGGCTGGTGCTGGCGGGCCCGTTTTCGCTCGTCACCTGCCTGATCGCCTGCGCCATCCTGCTGCACGTGTTTCTCACCAAAGAGGAACGCGGCATGGCCCCGGACAGCGAAGCGGGGCCCACGCGTGTCGCCCCCTTCTCCAGAGAGCAGGTCGTCGTCGCGGGCGTTGTCTCCCTTACTGTCCTGATGTTTTCCACCCATTCCGCTCACGGTATCGGGATGGCGCTGACCGGCATGGTGGCAGCGCTTGTCCTCTGCACGCCGAACGTCTCCGGCATGACGCTGAAGACAGCCCTGAAGACCGTCGAGTGGAACCTGCTTCTTTTCATGGCGGGCACGCTTGTCATCGGCGAGGCGCTGATCGAGACGGGCACGGCGCAGATGCTGGCCGATCGGCTGGTGGCCGTTTTCCGCCAGAGCACGATCACCGCGCCAGTCATCATCATCTCGTTTGCCGTGATCGTCGCTGCCATGTCCCATCTGGTGATCACATCGCGCACGGCGCGGGTGACGGTTCTCATTCCCGCCTTTGCGCTGCCCTTGGCCGGCCTCGGCGTGGATCCGGCCGTGCTTGTGATGGCGGTGACACTGGCGAGCGGCTTTTGCCAGATGACGATGGTATCGGCAAAACCGGTGGTTCTGTTCGGCGGCCTGGAGCCCGCCGCATTCACGCAAGCCGACCTGCGCAAGCTTGGTTATTTCCTCCTGCCATCTTTCATATTCCTGCTCATCCTGTCGGCCACATTTCTTTGGCCGATGCAGGGAATTCTGCAGAAAAATTAACGTAGACAACAGCTTGGTTTAAATGAGAGGCCGCGACGTGCGGCCTTTTTTATTTACCCGACTAAATTTTATGATCACCGGAATAAGCGGCGGGCCGAGACGTTTCCCCAATGTCACATAACTGTCATGAAAGGACCGTCCCATGCCCTTCCGCGTTGTTGTTGCTCCCTCTGGTTTCAAGGAAAGCCTCTCAGCCGAGCAGGCCGCCGACTGCATTGAAAAAGGTGTTCTGCGCGCCTTCCCCGGCTCTGTTGTGGTCAAGGCGCCCATGGCCGACGGCGGCGAAGGCTTTACCCGGGCGCTGATCGGCGCCACCAATGGCACCATCCACCCGGTGACGGTGACCGGCCCGCTTGGGCAACCCGTCCCCGCCTTTGTCGGGTTTCTCGGCGGATGCACAGAGCGAACGGCGGTCATCGAAATGGCCGCAGCCGCAGGCCTCAGCCTTGTTCCGCGCGATCGCCGCAATCCCTGCCTGACCACGAGTTATGGCGTCGGCGAACTCGTACGCGCCGCGCTCGATGGTGGCGCAAGACGAATATTGCTCGGCTGCGGCGACAGCGGCATCAATGATGGTGGCGCCGGCATGGCGCAGGCGCTGGGCGTTCGACTGCTCGACGCTGCCGGCCGAGATATTGACCGCGGCGGCGCGGCGTTGACAAAACTGGATCGCATCGATCTCGGCAACCGCGATCCGCGCCTGTCCGGGGTGCGCATTGATGCCGCTGTGAACTGGCATAACCAGCTTCTCGGGGAACGTGGCGTCGCCCGCGTTTTTGGCCCGCAGAAGGGTGCCACGCCGGAACAGGTGGAAGAGCTCGCTGCGGCGATGGAAATCTATGCCGCCCGCATCAAGGACAGCACAGATATCGATGTCGGCTCTGCGCCAGGCGCCGGCGCATCCGGCGGACTGGGTGCAGCCGTCCTCGGCCTGCTCTGCGGCAAGCTTCATCCCCGCTACGATATCGTCATGCAATATCTCGATGTCGACGACTATCTGCGCAACGCCGACCTCGTGATCACCGCAGAAGGAAGCCTCGATGGCCAGACACCCTTCGGCAAGGTTCCCGCCGAAATCGCCCGCCGGGCCAAGGAGGCCGGCGTCCCCGTCGTTGCCCTTGCCGGTACGATCGGCAAGGGAGTGAGGCTCAATTTCGAATGCGGGATCGATGCTTTCGCCTCGATATTGACCCGGCCATGCTCACTGGAAGATGCAATATCACTGGCGCCCAAGCTTCTGGCCCGTGCAGCGGAGGATGCGGTCAGAATGATCATGATCGGTATGAACCTGCGGCTGCCGATGGGAAAAGTAGGCTAGCCCTGGAACCTGCGGGATGAACAGTTCCTGGATTTGCAGACTGGAGTGAGGAGGCCAGGCTCGCGGGCGAGGCTTAGCCTCGCCCGTTTGATCCTGCGGCATTGACGGTTATCGCGCGGCCATCGGCCTTGATGCAGGCTGCGCGTCCTCCGTGCCCGACAAGATCGAGTACCGGATCGATCCTGGCGCAAGCCGCTTCAGCTATCGGACAACGGGTGTGGAACCGACAGCCGGACGGGATTGCCCTCGGGCTCGGCGGATCACCGTCCAGAAGGATGCGCCGGCGGGCCTGCTCGATACGCGGATCTGCCGAGGGCACGGCCGAAAGCAGCGCCTGCGTATAGGGATGGGCGGGCTTTGCGAAGAGATCGGCGGTCTGCCCCTCCTCCACGACACGGCCCAGATACATCACCGTCACGCTGGTACAGATCTCGCGGATGACGGCAAGGTCGTGCGCGATCATGATGATGGTCAGGCCGAGCTTCTGCTGGAGCTCCAGGAAAAGCCGGACGATCTGCGCGCGGATCGAGACATCCAGCGCCGAAAGCGGCTCATCGCAGACGAGGATCGACGGGTTGAGGGCGAGCGCCCGGGCGATCGAGACACGCTGACGCTGGCCGCCCGACAGGGAGCGCGGGAGACGATCCCGCACCGTATCTGGCAGCGAGACGAGATCGAGCAGTTCGGCGAGGCGCGCCCGGCGCTGCTCGGCCGTGCCGGTCCTGTGGATCAGCAACGGTTCTTCCAGCGACTGTTCCACCGTCTGGCGCCGGCTCATCGAACCGAGCGGGTCCTGAAAGATGAACTGGATCTCGCGGGCGAACGCCTTCGGGTCCTGGCGTTGCCACTCGGCCCGGTCGCGGCCGGCGATCTGCACGCTGCCTTCGGTCTCCCGCTGGAGGCCGATGATGGTGCGGGCGAGCGTCGTCTTGCCACAGCCCGATTCCCCGATCACGCCATGGAAAGTGCCACGGGGAATGGCAAGGCTTACCCCGTCGACCGCCTTGACGCCGGGGCCGCCGCTCTTGGAGGCGAAATGCACCTTCAGGCCACGGATATCGACGGCAGGCGCCGTCTGCGAAAGGTCAGGCTGCGGCATGATCGGTCTCGTTTCGTGGTGCGATGGGGCAGGCGGCAAGGTGGCCTTCGCCGGACGCCGTTACGGTTTCGAGGAGCGGCCGGCTGACGCGACATTGCGGCACGGCAATGGGACAGCGGTCGGCGAAGCGACAGCCCGGCATCAGCTTGATCTGGTTCGGTGGAGAACCCGAAATCTCGCGGCCGACGATACGGTTGCCGGAGCGGAAATCGGGCACCGATGCGAGCAGGCCGCGCGTGTAGGGATGCGCCGGCCGGGTGAGCACGTCCATGACAGCTCCCTGCTCGGCGATCTGGCCGGCATAAAGCACCACCACGCGGTCGGCCGCGGCCGCCACCGCACCAATATCATGGGTGATCAGGATGACGGCGATGCCTTCCTCCCGCTGGATCTGCCGCAGGAGTTCGAGGATCTGCGCCTGCACCGTTGCATCGAGTGCGGTGGTCGGCTCGTCCGCGATCAGCACCGGCGGGTTCGCCGCAAGCGCGAGCGCGATCATCACACGCTGCAGCATGCCGCCCGACATTTCATGCGGATAACGGTCGTAGCGGTCTTCGGGATCGGGAATGCCGGTGCGGCGGAGGAGCTTGATCGCCTCCTGCTTCGCGGTGATACGATCCGCCCCGCGAAAGCGCCGGACCTGCGCCGCAAGCTGCGGGCCGACCTTCAGCATGGGGTTGAGCGCGCTCATCGGGTCCTGGAAGACGACGCCGAAGTAGCGTCCGCGCAGGGCCGAGCGCGCCCTGCCGCCGGCCCGCAGCAGATCGCCCCCCTCGGCCAGCGCCTCGCCGCGGATATCCACCCGGACGCCTTCGGGCAGGAGCCCGAGCGGGCCAAGGGTCATGACCGTCTTGCCGGAGCCGCTTTCCCCGACGACCGCCACGGTCTCACCGGGATGGATGGCGAAGGAGACACCGTCGACGGCGCGGACGCTGGCCGTCGGCGTATGGAGGTCAATCACCAGGTCCTTGATCTCGTATATCGGTTTGGTGCTCATGCGCTTGCCCTCCCCTGGCGTTCGATTTCCGCGCGTTGCACTTCCTCGGCCGCCCGCGCCGCGCGGCGGCGGCGCAACAGCCGGCCGCTGATCGGCGAAGGCACCTTCTGCAGGGCGAAGGCTTCGCCGAGCAGGTTGAAGCTGACCACGACGAAGGTGAGCGCAAGGCCGGGGATAATGACCAGGGATGGATATTCCTCGATGTAACCCATGCCGTCGACCAGCATCTGGCCCCATTCCGGGGTCGGCGGCGCAACACCGAGACCGAGGAAGGAGAGCGTGGCGATGGACAGGACGAGCGCACCGGCGTCGGCGCTGGCGTAAACCACCACGAGCGCCAGGACGTGCGGAAGGATATGCCGGACGAATATCCAGAGATGCCCCGCCCCCATGACGCGCACCGCCTCGATATAGGGCTGCTGCAGTTCAGCGGTCACCACGGCACGGCTCATGCGGGCATAGTTCGCCCACCAGGCCATGGTCAGCGCGAAGATCATCGACCAGTAGCCGGTGCCCATGATGCCGATCAGTGCAAGAGCGATGACAAGGCTGGGCAAGGCCAGAATGATGTCGATAATGCTGATAAGCACGAGTTCGACCGTGCCGCCGATATAGCCGGCAAGCGAACCGAGAACGACGCCGATGACGAGGGCCGCGACGAGGACGATCGCCATGGCGACCATGGACACCTGGGCGCCGCCAACAATGCGGCTGAAGATGTCACGACCGAGATAGTCCGTGCCGAAGAAGTGCTGTGCGCTCGGCCCGGCGAGAACGGCGCTGTAATCCTGCGCGGCCGGGTCGTAGGGCATAATCAGCTGCGCGAAGACGGCAACGAAGACCAGGAGAACGACAGGCGAGAGGGTCAGCCACGGCAGGCCACGCAGGCGATTCAGGAAATCGGGCTTCATGTCAGGCCCCCTTTGCTCGGCGCAGCCGCGGATCGATCAGCATGCACACGAAATCGGCGATGAAATTGACGGAGACGAAGAAGACCACGAACAGCAGCAGCGACGCCTGCATGCCGATGAAGTCCCGGAAACGGATGGCGTCGATGAAGAACGAGCCGATGCCGCGCAGCGCAAAAACGGTCTCGACCACGATCGAGCCGATAATCATCAGCGTAAACTGCGCGCCGAAGGTGGTGACGTAGGGAACGGCGATATTCGGCAGCGCCTCTCGCACCAGTACGCCGCCGCGCGTATAGCCCTTGGCGAAGCCGGTGGTCGCAAAGGGTCGCGCCATCACTTCCTGCAGGTTGACACGCACGACGCGGGCAAGCACGCAGGCGGGGAAGAGCGCGATCGTCAGCCAGGGCAGAATCCACCCGGTAAAACCTCTCACCCCAAAGGCCGGCACCAGGCCAAGCCAGACCGAAAAGACGATGACCAGCATCGCCGCCACGAAAAAATTCGGCGTCGAAGCCCCGATCAGCGAGAAACCGTGCAGGATGCGATCCACCGGTCCGCCATTGCTTGCCGCGCCCACAAGGCCCATGCCGAGCGACAGCAGCAACGCGATGAAACCACCGCCGGCGAGCAGCGCGCCGGTGATCGGAATACGTTTGGCGAATTCCTCGGCTATTGGCTTGCCGGTGCGCAGCGAAGTGCCAAAATCGCCCATGAAGGCATCGGCAAGCCATGCGCCGTAGCGCATGGGAAGCGGATCGTTCAGGCCAAGGTCATTGGCGATGCGCGCGATCATCTGCGCGGAGGCGCCCGGCCCGGCGGCCCGTTCGGCAATCAGCGCGGCGACATTGCCGGGTGCGGCGCTGATAAGGGCGAAAATTGCTGCGGAGGCGGCAAGAATCAGCCCGATGGCGAGCAGAGCCCGTCTCAAGAGAAGTTTTTGCATTGGTGTTCCCCACAAAATGGACCGCCGGCCTTATTTCCTCGAAAGGCCGGCGACAAATGGCCAGGTCGTCAGGCCTTCATGGAAATACCCTTGAACGGCAGATCGTAGTCGGTCGTCGGCAGCGCGAAGTTTTCGACACGGGCCCCATGCGCCCAAAGACGCTGCTGCACGACGAGCGGGCAGACGGCAACATTGTCGAAAAGCCAGTCGTAGACCGCCTGCATCGCCGGTTCGCGGGCATCCCCGCTCGCTTCGGTCGCCGTCTTGACCAGGGCGTCGAGTGCCGGCGCGACATAAATCTTGCCGTCCGGGCCGCTGTCGACGGTGGAAACGAACGGATTGCCAAGCGTGCCATGCGGATCGTAGGGCGCGCCATAGGTCGTGAAGAAGGTGAGATCGTATTCGAAAGCCGGGCGGCGATCATGCATGGTGGCGTTGTCGACGGATGTCACCCGCGCCTGGATGCCGCATTCGGCGAGCTGGCCCTGCACCATCTCGCCGATCCGCCGCGAGCCGGGCAGCGATTCCTCGGAAACGAGGAATTCCAGCGTAAGCGCCTGGCCGTCCTTGGTCCAACCGCCGCTTTGCGCCCAGCCGGCGTCGGTCAATATCTTCCTGACGGCGGCGACATCGCGGGTAGGCACCTCATGACGCTTGCCGGAGAATGGAATATTGGCCGGGAAGAGATCGACAATCGGATCGGCGTAACCTTCGAAAAGAACCGCGGCGATGGCACGTCGGTCGATGGCGTTGAAAATCGCCCTACGCACGGCAATATCCTGCACCAGCGGCGATTTCGGCGAATAACCGAGCAGCAGCGTCGCCGTGCCAGGCTCGGCTACGACCGCAACCCCCTCGCCGCTCAGTGACTTGGCGCGGCGCGGCGACAGCGGCGCGACCCAGTCGCCGCCGATGATGTCGAGGTCGCCCGAGCGCAGAGCGTTGGCGCGCGCCAGTTCATCCGGGACGACGCTGAGTTCGATGCGGCTGAAATTCGGCTTTACACCCCAGTATTTCTCGTTGCGGACGAGAACGGCGCCGGAAGAATCCGTCGACTCGACGATCCATGGACCCGTACCGATCGGAGCGGTCTGCTTGCCCTCGCCATCCACGGCCTTCGGTGACAGGAAGCGCACCGGGCGAACGATCGTCAGTTCGAGAAGGCCGGCCGGAACGGGGCGCTTCAGCTTGAGCACCAGCGTCTGCGGATCCTGCACGACAGTGCTGTCGAAAGCGTCGGAAATCGCGATCCACGAGAAGTCGGCAACACCCATCCAGCGCCTGAGGTTCCACTCCGCCGCCTTGGCGTCGAACGGTGTGCCATCGGAGAAGGTGACGCCCTTGCGCAGGTTGAATGTGATCGACAGGCCGTCCTCGGCAACCGTCCAGCTTTCAGCCAACCCCGGCTCGACCGTACCGTTCTGGCCGTAATGCACGAGGCCATCGAATACGACGGTGTAGGAACTCAGCGACGACACGTTCGTCAAAAGATCGAGATTGCCGGTTTCCGCAGCGATGGCGATCTTCAGCGTGCCGGCATCCTGCGCAAAGCCGAGCTTCGGACAGGCCGAAATCAGGGCAAGGGCAGACGCAGCGGTCACGAATTGCCGGCGAGATAAATCAATCATTGGTCATTCCCCTTTTTGAAGTTTCAGTTCCGTAAATTATTATGTCTATACAAGTAAACCTATCCTCCTCCATAGGATTCTGCAAGTGGTCATTATGCGCAAATGTGAATTCTTGGCGATGCAGAAATCGAACTGTCGGGTTACTCCAGACCACGTTTAAAACGGCGCCTGCCGGGCGATCTCGAAGAAGGCGCTGATATCTCCACGGGAGCGAAATCTGGAGGCGAGTACCGAATGATGAAGGCGGCCATCAGCGGCCGCGCGGCGGAACATGGAATTACGTTCCCTGGTCGTGCCGCGCTGAAAGAAATATGGAGTTCATGTGGGGGATAGAGGCAACCCGAATTTGAAACACCTCCAGCATCCCATCCGCTTCTGGCAACGCCAGGGATTTAGGTACATCGCGGCTTACAGGAGAATTTAGGCGTGGGTCAAAGAGCAGCACGTTCGTGCCAAAGACGTGCCGGATCGCCGATGTAAAGGCGGAGCATGGACAAATGCGACGGGGCGCCGCCAGGACATTTCCCGATTATTTAGACTGGTAGCGCCTCGGATGTGGCCCTGCTTGCCACATGACGGCAAAGGTCGTCAACCAAAGGCATTGTAGATCGATCAGCGAGCGAAAAAACCTTACTATCCAAGGAAAGTTATGGCGGAGAGGGTGGGATTCGAACCCACGATACCCTTGCAGGTATGCCGCATTTCGAGTGCGGTGCATTCGACCACTCTGCCACCTCTCCGCATGC
>QFOL01000205.1 GCA_003241215.1 Agrobacterium fabrum | reverse complement strand
CCGCCGCGGCCTTGTCGAGACGCAGTCCTTCGAAAATGCCAAGACCGGCGCTGCCGACAAGCCGAAGTCCAGCGGCTGGGCGCTGTTCAAGCACTATCCAAGGGAAGCGTTGATGGTCATGGCGCTCACATCGGGCGGCACGCTCGCCTTTTACGCCTATACGACCTATCTGCAGAAATTCCTCGTCAACACCTCGGGCTTCAGCAAGGAAAGCGCCACCGAAATCACCACCGCGGCGCTCTTCGTCTTCATGCTGTGCCAGCCGATTGCCGGCGCGCTTTCGGACAAGATCGGCCGCAAGCCGCTGATGGTGGGCTTCGGCATTCTCGGAACGCTGTTCACCTATGTGATCTTCAGCACGCTTTCGACCACGACCGATCCGATCATGGCTTTCGCCCTCGTTCTGGTCGGCCTGTTGATCGTGACCGGCTATACCTCCATCAATGCGGTGGTGAAGGCGGAAATGTTCCCCGCCCATATCCGTGCGCTCGGCGTGGCTCTGCCTTATGCGCTGGCGAACACCATATTCGGCGGAACGGCGGAATTCGTGGCCTTGAAGTTCAAGCAGATCGGCCACGAAAACTGGTTCTTCTGGTATGTGACGATCATGATCGCCCTGTCGCTGGTGGTTTATGTGAAGATGCGCGATACGCGCGATCACAGCCATATCCACGAGGATTGAGCGGCCGCCGTCCAGGCCGGCAAAAGCCCCGCCCTTCCGGCGGGGCTTTTTCTTTTGAGCATTCAGGCGGCTTCGACGGGAAGGATGACGCGGGCCTCAAAGCCGTCCTTCCGGCCCGGCGCCGGCGAGGAAAGCACCAGCTCTCCGCCGGCCTGCTCCACCAGGCTCTTGACGATGGCAAGACCAAGCCCGGTACCATCGGCCATGGTCTGGCCCCTGGTGAAACGGGTCGTCAGCTTGGGCAGGAGCGCCGCGTCGATTGCCGCCCCGGCATTGACGATGCGGATCGTGCCGTCCGCTTCGGCAAAGACCTGTACCGGGCTTTCCGCCGGGCTGTGGATCAGCGCGTTTTCGAGGAGGTTGCGGATGATGATGCCGAAGGCATCCGCGCCGATCCTGCAGGACAGGCCACGCTCACAGCGATTGGTGAAACGGATGCGGGATGAACCGATGGCCGTTCTCATCATGTCGTCGATGACGAGCTCGAGAACGGGAATGAGGTCGTTTACCGTGTCGGTGACCCCGATCCTCGCTTCCGCGCGTGACATCTGCAGCAGTTTTTCGGCAAGGTGGGCGAGATGCTGCAGGGATTTTTCGATATTCTCCACACGCGGCGCCAGTTCCGGCGGAATGTCGGCATGCAGCCGCTGCGCCTGCGCCAGCGCGCCGGCAATCGGCGTGCGCAATTCATGGGCGCTGTTGGCGGTGAATTCCCGCTCCGCCTCGATGGTCGATCGCAGCCGCCCAAGCAACAGGTTGACGGAACGGGCGATGGGATGGAGCTCGCCCGGAAAGGGCTGCGTTGGCAGCGGAGCGAGATTGCCGCCGTCCTTTTTGCCGATGTCGTCGCGCAGGGTCTGTATCGGCCGCAGCGTCCTGCGCACCACGACGATGACGGCGAAAATGCTGGCGGGAATGAGGATGAGAACGGGGAGAACCAGTGCGGTGCCCGCCTCTTCGATCGCCTCGCGGCGATTGGCGAAGGCATCGGCGACCTGCAGGAAATAGTTTCCGTCCGGTGTCGCAACCGTAAAGATGCGCTGGGTCGCGGTTTCGGAAAAACCGGGTTCGAGCGAAACCTCGAAAGGCTCCGTCGAACTGTCATGCGAATGCAGCACAACCTGTCCTTCCCGGTCACGAACCTGATAGGTCAGATATTCCGCCCCCTCCGCCGAAGGGTTGAGATTGCGCGAGGCGGGGGCGGTGTTGTTTTCCCTGAGGTCGTCCACCAATAGCGGCAGCAATCTTTCGGCTGTCTCTTCGACGCCGGCGTCGAAAATCTCGGCGAACTCGTCCTGCATCACCATGACGCCCAGCCCGCAGGCGAGAAGCCAGGATATGGCGACAACGCTGGTCAGCGCCGTCACGAGCTTGCGGGTCATGCTGGTCGGTCTGGCCATCTCTGCCTGCCTGCCGTTCTTACCTGATGGTATAGCCGACGCCGCGTACGGTCTCGACGCGGTCATGGCCGATTTTCTTGCGCAGCCGGCTGATATAGACCTCGACCGTGTTGCTTTCTATTTCCGCGCCGAATTCGTAAAGCGTGTCGTGCAATTGCGCTTTCGAGACGACCGCGCCGGGATGTTCGACGAGTTTTTCCAGCACGGCCCATTCCCGGGCGCTCAGCGTCTGCGCCGTTCCATCCACCGTGATATTGCGCGCCACCTGGTTGATCTCGATGCCGGGCAGGCGGATGACGGGAGCGGAACGCCCCTCGTAACGGCGCGAGACAGCCAGCATGCGGGCCGAAAGCTCATTGAGATCGAAGGGCTTGACCAGATAATCGTCCGCACCGGCGTTCAGGCCGGCAATCCGGTCGGAAACCTGGTCATGGGCCGTCAGAATGATCACAGGCGTCGCATCGTCGCGCTGGCGCAGCGTCTGCAGAAGGGTGATGCCCTCGCCATCCGGCAGCCGCATGTCGAGCAGGATGAGGCCGTAACCCATCGTCAGCGTCGCCGCCATGGCGTCACCCAGCGTCTTGAACCAGTCGACAGCATGGCCCGCCGCCGCGACATGGTCCCGCAGCGCTTCGCCCAGCACATGATCGTCTTCAACAAGCAGAACCCGCAAGACAGCTCCCTCTATCGCTTCGTCCTGCGTATCTCTTTCTCCGGATAAGCGTCAAGCACGGTGTTTCAGCTGTTCTGGCGCTGGGTGCAGCCGCTGAACACATCGAGCGAGGGATCGTAGACGGAGGTGGAGACATTCATCATGCCGAGGATGCTGTGGAAATAATTGTCGTGCGAGCGCCCGCCCTCCGCCGCGGTTTTTGCCAGGCAGGCCTTGTTGAGCCCCATGGATTTCGCAAAGTCGTCGTCGAACCAGACGAGAAACGGTACATGGGTCTGCTGGTCGGGCGCCAGCAGATAGGGCGCGCCATGCAGGTAGACGCCGTTCTCGCCAAGCGATTCGCCGTGGTCCGAGGCATAGATCATGCCCGTCGCCAGCCTGTCGGAACGCGCTTTGAGCTTGTCGATCACGGTCGAAAGGAAATGGTCGGTATAGAGCAGGGTGTTGTCGTAGGAATTGGCGATCTCCGCATCGGAGCAGTTGCCAAGCTCGGCGGTGCGGCAATCCGGCGTGAATTTACGGAATTCGTCGGTATAGCGCAGATAATAGGTCGGCCCGTGGCTGCCCATCTGGTGCAGCACGATGACGCTGTCCTTGGTGACGCCGTTGAGCCAGGAGTCGAGCTTGTCGAAGAAGATATCGTCGCGGCATTCCCCGCTGGTGCAGAAGCGGCTGTCATTGGTCGAGGGCAGGTCGAAATAGGCGATGCGGTCGGCGACATTCTTGCTGCCGGTATTGTTATCAAGCCATGTGGCGCTGATGCCGGCATGGACGAGAACATCCATGACGTTTTCATTGGCGAGCGCCTTGTTGTGGCTATATTGCGACCGTGGGAATTTCGAGAACATGCAGGGAATGGAAATCGCCGTGGCGGTGCCGCAGCTCGTCGTGTTCGGAAAATAGATCACGCCGCGTTTCGCGAGTTCGGGATTGGTATCGCGCCCATAACCGTTCAGGGAAAAATTCGCGGCCCGCGCGGTCTCGCCCGCCACGATGACGGTGATGCGGGGTTTGCGGACGCCGCCCAATGAGGACAGCACCTTCGCATCCCTGCCGACCGGGGTGACCTGAACATCGACTTCCTTGCCGGCCAGGGTGAAATAATGAATGGTCGACATGATCGGCGACAATGGATTGACGCTTTTGACGATGTCCTTGTGCTGGCGAACGGCGGTGGTGAATGTCTTGGAATTGGCGAAGCTGATGATGCCGGCGATGGAGAGACAGATCAGGATGCTGATCGTGTTCCACAAAAGCTTGTCGAGGATGGGCCGGTGTCTGATGCGGACGGTGACGATGACGAGGGACGGCACCAGTCCGTAAATCGCCATATGCCAGAGAAAACCGGGCGTGATCAGATTGCCTGCCTCCGCCTGCGTCGTCTCCATGGCGTTGCGGATCATGTCGCTGTCGATGACGATGCCGTAACGGTCCATGAACCATGACGCGGCGGCTGCCGCAAAGATCAGGAAGATCAGAAACGGTTTGATGAGATATTTGGCGGAAAAAATGATGATGAGCGCGCCGAGAAAGGCGGCCATGGCCACATAAAGCCCCACGACAGCAACCGGATAGGCGGAAAGATAGGTGTGAACCTTCGACCAGAATGTCCGGTTCATGAAAAACAGCAGATAGATTGCCGTCAGCAGGCTGAGCGGCACGCTGCCGATTTCCGGACGATATGTTACTGTTCCCGTCGCTTTCGCGGTAAAAAGAGCCACTGCCAGATCCACCAGATTCCCGATAGCCCGGCGGTAGCGAAGAGAGCGCGAAAACGCTCCTGCGCATGCTGCCGCTTGGGCCGATTGATGGCGGATGCGTGATTTTGCTGACATCAACCTGAAAGCTTGTCATGAAACTGTCATACTCCGTGGCGGGTTTCCGGCGGATACCGTGTTTCGCATCATTGATCGCTTGGGACGGAGGGGGTCAACTGAGCCCGACGATGCCTGTGGCGGTGGTGCGCGTTGACATCACGCGCATGGCCCTGACCGGCAGGATGCTGCCCGCCGGCAGGTTCTGGAAGGTCACCGTCACCCCGGAAAGCAGGGTCAGGCAGAGATGGCCGCCATTGCCCACATAGATGGCGCGGGTGGGGGACGGAAGCGGGTTTGTGTCGTCTGGAGCAACCTCGAAAGCGTGGGATGCCGGGGATTCGAGGCCGGCGGCGTGGTGTTCGTAAGTCTCAGCCATTGCTGTCTCCCGTAAATCGAAATCTGCCGCGATTATGCGGTGCGCCGGGGCGATGGGGAAAAGCGGGGCAGGAAATATCCGGACAGGATTGCGGCCCTGCTTGCGGCATCTGGCGGGAGAGCGGTATTTTCCCCGCAATCTCATGTGTTTGCGCCAAAAATGGTTTTGCCGCCGATACCACACAAAAATGGATGACGGTGGATTTGCGTTCACGGGATCGCCGGACAGGCGGGGCTGTTCGGCCCGCGGGGGAGCCTGCCCCTGCTTTAATTGCGCGCGTGGAGAATAAAGGCCCTGACGGCGGGAGAGGCTTCCGTTTTCCGGTGGGCGATGGCGAGATCCGATGTTGCGGTGCTGGCCGCAAGCGGCACATAGCGCATGCCGGGCAACCTCAGGCAGTCGAGCGAGCGCGGCACCAGCGCGACACCGAGGCCGATGGCCACCATGCTGGCAATGGTGGTGTAATCGCGGCCTTCCGGGCTGATCGTCGGCTGGAAGCCGGCTTCGTTGCAGGCTTCCATGGTATTGTAGTGAAAGCCGACATCCGGCGGCTGCCGCGGCGTGATGAAGGTTTCCCCGGAAAGGTTCCTGAGATCGACCTGCAACGCATAGGCCAGGGGGTGATTTTCCGGCAGGGCCGCCATTAGCGGTTCGCGCAGGATCACATGGGTTGTGACGCCTTCCGGAATGGGTGCGGGCGGGCGGATGAAGGCGAAATCGAGATTGCCATCGGCGATCTTGGCCAGCTGCAGCCGCATCTCCATCTCGATCAATTGCAATTCCACATCGGGGTGGGAGGCGCGGAAACTGGCGATGGACTGGATCATCAGGCCGGAATAGGCGGCCGAGGCCACATAACCGATGGAGATACGGCCGGTTTCGCCGCGGTCGACGCGTTTGAGCGCCGCAAGCGTTGCCTCGGCATTGGCGAGGATTTTCCGGGCGTCCTCGTAAAGAAGCTGGCCGGGCGTGGTAAGCTTCACCGATCGGCGTGTCCGGTCGAGAAGCGGCATGCCGACAATCTGTTCGAGCGCCATGATCTGCTGGCTCAATCCCGGCTGGGCGATGCCGAGGCGGGCGGCGGCGCGTTCGAAGTTGCGCTCATCCACCAGCGTCGTGAAATAACGCAGGTGGCGCAGTTCGAACGTTTCTGCCCGGATTGCCGGTTTCCTGCTCATCGTCACGGCCCTTCCCGGCAGATTTGAATAATTCCAAGCTATTATCGATGCAGATTTTCATAATCAATAATTATGAAAAAAACCGGCTGCACTTATTGGATCGCAATTGACGCCTTGCGTAATAAGATGACTGAAATTCTCCAGAAAACTATCCGTCTTTTTCGGGGCGGCGCGGGCGGCAAAGGGTCTTGGCGTGCAGGGAAAAACCAAACACATTTCCATTCTGGCGGGCGGTTGCGCGGCCATCGCCTATACCGCGCTGCTGGCCTCCGGCGGCGCCCTTGCCCAGGAAGCCGGGACGACGGTGCTGCAGACCATTACCCTGGAAGGCGGCAAGAACCAGGATCCCAAGGCCCCGGTGAAGGGTTATGTGGCGAAAACCAGCGCCAGCGCCACCAAGACGGGGCGATCCCTGATCGAGACGCCGCAATCGGTCTCGGTCATCACCAAGGATCAGATGGATGCGCAGAATGTCCGCAATCTCAGCGAGGCGCTGAATTATGTGCCCGGCGTCGTCGCGCAGCCTTCAGGTGCCGATCCGCGCTTCGATGCGCCGCGCATTCGTGGGTTTCAGGGAAACCAGCTGCAGTTCCTCAACGGTCTGCGGCTGATGCGCACGGCGGGTGCGCCGGCTTATGAAGTTTATGGGCTGGAGCGGGTGGAGGTCATTCGCGGGCCGGCTTCGGTGCTTTTCGGCCAGAGCAATCCCGGCGGCCTCATCAATCTCATCAGCAAGCGGCCGACCTTCGAGCGTTTCGGCGAAGTGGGCGCGCAGGTCGGCAGCTTCGATTATTACCAGTCGATGTTCGATATTGGCGGCCCGGTGGCGGATAGCGACAGTTTCGCCTATCGCCTGACCGGCGTTGCCCGCAACGCCCATGCCCAGACGGACAATCTGCAGAACGACCGTTATTTCATCGCGCCGGCGCTCACCTGGCAGCCGGACGAGGATACGAAGCTGACGGTGCTTGGGTCCTATCAGCACGATAATCCCAGTTCGCCC
>QFOL01000204.1 GCA_003241215.1 Agrobacterium fabrum | reverse complement strand
GCATGACCTCCGGGGTGGCCGCCTCGGAGGTCATCCAACTTCCCGAACAATAAAGCATAATTCCGACAGACAATTCCTGTGCTTGTCACAGGAATCCAGTCGACGCGCGTCTGCGCGGAGGGGAGGAGTCCTTTCAGCCCAAGGACTTGGGCTGGCTGGATTCCTGTGACAAGCACAGGAATGAGGGTGGGGAGAGCGCTGTGTTTTTAATGCGCCCAAATTGGCGCAATTTGCCTCACGCCCGATAGATCAGCCAGTTCTTGCCGGTATAGTTCTTCTGCATGCCGTCCTCGTAATAGACGGAGCGGTTCCGGCCGGTTTCCTTGGCATGGTAGAGCGCGGTATCGGCATGGCCGTAAAGCTCGCTCGGATTGCTGGCCTGCGCGGCGGAAGCGAAGCCGAGGGAAATCGTCACAGTACCGTAATCGGCGCCCGATCTCGAATTGCGGAAGGGCGTGCTTTCCAGCGACAGGCGGATGCGCTCGCACATCACCATCACCTCTTCCGGCGTGTTGCCATCGAGAATGATGGCGAATTCCTCGCCGCCGCTTCGGGCGACAAAACCATCCTTGCGGACATTGGCGCGGATGACCGAGGCGACGGTGGCGAGAATCTTGTCGCCGACCGGATGGCCGAACGTGTCGTTGATCCGCTTGAAGTGATCGATATCGAGCAGGACGAGCGTGGTATATTGCAGGCCGATGGAGCTGTCATAAATGGAAGCCAGCCGGTCGTCGAAGGCGCGCCGGTTGGCAAGACGCGTCAGCGAATCGGTATTGGCGATGCGCTTGTATTCGTCGAGCTCAAGGCGCACCTGGTGCATTTCCTCGGCATGGCGGTTGACGTCGTTGAAGGCCTTTTCGCCGTCGATGATTTTCGTTCCGGTGGCTTCGGCCAGCAGGGCGATGGCGTTCCGCAGAATGTTGCTGCTGGCGGCGTTCTTGTCGTCGATGCGCTGGCGGGTCTCGCCGAGAATCCTGTTGTAGTTCTCGATGGAGGATTGTTCGCGCCTCAGGGTTCCCAGCAGGCCCTCCAGTTCGCGCCGCAGCTTCTCATGCGCGTCGTCGATCGACCGTGAAGGATTGCCTTCTCCGTAACGCAGCGACAGTTCGTCCAGGTCCTCCTGGGTGACGCGGTTTCCAAGCGCCGCCAGATCTTTCGTCAGCGCCGGGTTGGAGCCGATATAGGCTTCGTAAAAAAGGCTGTAGTTACGCGGGATCGGCGAAACACCCATGCTCCGCATGGCGTAGGCAATCTGCCCGGCAATGTCGGGTCCCGTGGTTTTGGGCGTGGATGCCGTGTTCATCAAGAAACTCCAGTGAGTCTGCTTATCGACTATGATTATTATTATGAAGCTCGTTTTGGAAAGCTTAATTTATGGGAAACTAATTTTTGTTCCCGAAAACTTCATTTTCTCCGTTTTTTATCTTATTTAATTGATAATTATAAGTAATTTTCATTTTGAAGAATTCCGAAAAATTTTCTCTCTACTGTTCGTCTTGGTGACAGCATCACATTTATTCTGTCAATCCCAATAACGGGATTCGTGTGATTTATTTTGGCACAACAATGCGTGGAGATATTCCCCCGGCAGGAAGAGATGACGGCTTTTGAATTGATCGACACTCCGCCGGTCAGCGGTTTTTTTTGCCATTCGTATCAGGATACAGGAATGTTACAGTTTTATTTGAAATTTTGACGCCGCGCGGGAGGCGCGGTGCAGTTCTCTAATGGCGGGGCAGTTTTCGGCAGGTGTCGCGGGGGCTCACGCTGCCGGTCGCAGGCTCCGCCGCCGCCTGCACAATCAGGATTTCAGCCTGATGACCGGGCATTCCGTCCCGGCCTCGACCTCGGGCGCGTGCGGCGGACGCACGATCAGCCCATCGGAATGGGCCAATATCTTCATCATCGATGAATCCTGTTTCGCATAGGCTTCCGCCACCAGCGCGCCGTTTTCATCCGTGCTGAATCGGGCGCGCAGATAGTCCTGCCGATGGTCGTTCTCCTTCAGCGGCGCGGCGGTGCGGGCGGTGGCGGCGCGCTGCAGCGGCGCGCGGCGGGCGATCCTGCGGATCAGCGGCTCCAGGAACAGCAGGCTGCAGACGAGGCTGGCCACCGGGTTGCCGGGCAGGCCGAGAACCTGCATGTTGCCGATGGCGCCGACCATCAGCGGTTTTCCCGGACGCATGGCGATGCGCCAGAAATCGAGCTGCATGCCTTCCGCCTTCAGGGCCGCCTGCACGAGGTCGTGGTCGCCGACGGAGGCGCCGCCAAGCGTCACCAGCACATCCACCCTTGAGGCAACGGCCCTGCCGATGGCGGCGCGGATGAGCCTCTCGTCATCGGCAATGATGCCGAGATCGACAACCTCCGCACCCGCCTGCCGGGCAAGGGCTGCGACGCCGAACGTGTTGGAGGCGATGATCTGGGCCGGCTGCGGCGTGCTTCCCGGCGGCAGCAATTCGTCACCGGTGGCAAGGATGGCGATCCGCGGCCTGCGGTAGACGGAAAGTGCCGCGTGGTTCATGGCTGCGGCGAGTGTCAGGTCGGTAAAACAGAGTTCCCGACCGGCTTGCAGAACCGTTTCTCCCTCGGCGAAATCCTGCCCGCGCGGGCGAATGTGTCGCCCGGCGGCGACAGCGAAGGTGGTGCGGATTTTTCCGCCCTCCAGCACCTCGGCGTCTTCCTGAATGAGAATCGCATCTGCACCCTGCGGCACTGGCGCGCCGGTGAAGATGCGCACGGCTTCGCCTTCGCCGACGGCGCCGGGAAAAGCGTGGCCGGCCGCCGCCTGGCCGATGACGGTAAAGATCGAGCCGATATCAGGCGCATCGGCGCTGCGCAGCGCATAGCCGTCCATGGCCGAGGCGTCGAAGGGGGGCTGGGTGAGGCGTGCGGTCAGGTCGGCCGCAAGAACCCGGCCATCACATTCGGCAAGCGGCAGCATCTCGCTTTCCGTTACCGGAGCCGCCGCTTCCAGAAGGCGCCTTGTGGCATCATCTACGGGCAGCAGCGGTTTCATTCAGCTCTCCTGCCGGCGAAAATCGCCGGATTTGCCGCCGCTCTTTTCCAGCAGGCGGATATTGACGATTTCCATCGCCTTGTCGGCGGCCTTGGCCATGTCATAGATCGTCAGGCAGGCGATGGAAACGGCGGTCAGCGCTTCCATTTCCACACCGGTCTTGCCCGACAGTTTCACCATCGCCTCGACCCTCAGACCGGGCAGGGCGGCGTCTTCGGTAATGTCCACCGCAACCTTGGTCAGCATCAGCGGGTGGCAGAGCGGGATGAGATTGGCCGTCTGCTTGGCGGCCATGATGCCGGCCAGCCGGGCTGTACCGATGACATCGCCCTTTTTGGCGTTGCCGTCGCGGATGAGCGCCAGCGTTTCCGGCTTCATCTTGACGAAGCCTTCGGCGACGGCCACACGGACGGTCTCGGCCTTGTCGCCGACATCGACCATATGCGCCTCGCCGGAGGCGTTGATATGGGTGAGCTTCTGGCCATCGCTCATCGGGATATTATTCCGCTGCCAGAATGCCGGACCGGCCTGTCAGAAGGGCTTTGGTGGCCGCCGCCACATCGTCCTTGCGCATCAGGCTTTCGCCGACGAGGAAGGTGCTGATGCCGCTTTTTTCGAGACGCTTACAATCCTCATAGGTGAAGATGCCGCTTTCGCCGACCAGCAGCTTTTCGGCCGGCACAAGGCCCGCCAGTCTTTCGCTGGTTTCGAGACTGACCTCGAAGGTGCGCAGGTTGCGGTTGTTGATGCCGAGAAGCGGCGAGGCGAGCTTCAGCGCCCTTTCGGTTTCTTCCGCATCATGCACCTCGACCAGCACGTCCATTCCCAGCGCAAAAGCCTCGTCTTCAAGGCGTTTGGCCTCGTCGTCGGAAAGCGACGCCATGATGAGGAGAATGCAGTCCGCCCCCCAGGCGCGGGCCTCGTGCACCTGATAGGTGTCGAACATGAAATCCTTGCGCAGCGCCGGCAGGGCGCAGGCATTGCGGGCGGCGGTCAGGAATTCCGGCGCGCCCTGAAAGCTTGGGCTATCCGTCAGCACGGACAGACAGGCGGCGCCACCGGCCTCATAGGCGGCTGCCAGCGCCGGTGGGTCGAAATCGGGGCGGATCAGGCCCTTGGAGGGGCTTGCCTTCTTGATTTCGGCGATCAGGCCGAACTTGCCCTCGGCCTGTTTTGCCCGAAGCGCCCTGTAGAAACCGCGCGGCGCGCTCTGGCCTGCGGCCATCGCCTTGAGATCGGCCAGCGAGACCTTCGCCTTGGCGGCGGCGATTTCCTCGCGCTTGTAAATTTCGATCTTTTTCAGAATGTCGCTCATGATCTCGCTCTCATTCCTTTAATGGTCGGCCTGCCCGGGGTCGGCTTCGTTGGATACGGCGACCAGACGGTCGAGCGCGGCGGCGGCCCTGCCGCTGTCGAGCGCCTCGCTCGCTATGGTCATGGCCTGACCCAGCGTTTCCGCCTTGCCGGCGATGACGAGCGCCGCAGCCGCGTTGCAGAGCGACACGTCACGATAGGCATTGCGCTTGCCCGACAGGACGTCGCGCAAGGCCGCGGCATTGGCAATGCCGTCGCCGCCCCTGAGGTCGGCCATTACAGCAACGTCGACGCCGAAATCTTTCGGGGTCAGATCGAAGGTGCGGATCTTGCCGCCTTCCAGCGCCGCCACATGGGTGACGCCGGTGGTGGTGACTTCATCCATGCCGTCGCCATGTACGACCCAGATGCTTTCCGAACCGAGATCGCGCAGCACTTCGGCAAGCGGCACCAGCCAGCGTGGCGAAAAGACGCCGAGCAGCTGCCGTTTGGCGCCGGCCGGGTTGGAGAGCGGGCCAAGCAGGTTGAAGATCGTCCTTGTGCCGAGTTCGACCCGGCTCGGGCCGACATGGCGCATGGCGGAATGGTGCATCTGCGCGAACATGAAGCCGAGACCCGCCTCCGCGATGCAGCGGGCGATGAGATCGGGACCGATATCCAGCTTCACGCCGAGCGCGGACAAGGCGTCCGCCGTGCCGGATTTGGAACTCAGCGCCCGGTTGCCATGCTTGGCGACCGGCAGGCCCGTGCCGGCGACGATGATCGAGGCCAGCGTCGAGATGTTGTAGGTGCCGATGCCGTCACCGCCGGTGCCGACAATATCGATGGCATTGGCGGGGGCCGAGACAGGCAGCATGCGGGAACGCATGGAGGAGACGGCGCCGACGATCTCGTCCACCGTTTCCCCGCGCACGCGCAGCGCCATCAGGAAACCGCCGATCTGCGACGGCGTGGCTTCGCCCGACATCAGAATGTCGAAAGCCGTTCGCGATTCCTCACGGTTCAGGCTTTCTCCATTTGCGACCTTGGCGATCAGCGGCTTCAGTTCGGCCATGGTTTCCGCCCCCCGGTCAGAAGCCGACCATCGCCTGATCGGCGAGGGCCTGGTTGATGGTGACACCATAGTCATTCTGCAGGCGGTTGACCATCTGGTCCAGCATATCGTCGCCGGCCGCGCGGGCGATGGCGTTGAACTGCTGGTCGTCATTGGCGAGCGCATCGGCAGGCGCATCGGTGTCAACGGAGGTGACCTTGAAGAGAATGCGGCTGGAACCCTCGGCGTCCGCCGCCGTGCCAACCACGCCTTCAGCGCCGGAGAAGACGGCGGCGATTGTCTGGCGGCCAAAAATCGCGTCCTCGCTGGTGCGGCGCAGGCCGGATTTCTGCTCGACGGCAAGGCTCAGTTCGCCGGCCACGGCCTCAAGGGTCTCGCCCTTTTCAACACGGGCCTTCAGCTCGTCGGCCTTGGCGGCAAGCGCGGTGCGCTGCTGCTCCGCCGTCCAGTCGGCCACGACATCGTCGCGGACTTCGGCAAGCGTGCGGTCGCGGGCGGCGATGATCTGGTCGACATCGAACCAGATGTAACCTTCGCGGCCGAGATTGATCGGCAGGGCTTCGGTGCCGGGTTCGGTCTTGAAGACTTCCTGCGCCAGCTGCGGCGAGGGCAGGCCCTGTACGGCGTCACCCTTTTCATCGAGGCCGGCGGCGTCGATGGCGGCGATGGTGACGGGTTTCAGGTTCAGCTGCTGCGCCGCATCGGCAAGCGAGGAGCCGCCGGCGCGCAGATCTTCGTAACGGTCATGCACATTGGTGATTTCTTCCGCGGCGGCGGCGGTGGCGAGATCCTTGCGGATATCTTCCTTGGCCTCGTCCAGCGTGCGGGTGGTTTCCGGCTTGATGCCGGTGACGCGCAGGATGACCGGGCCGAAGGAGCCTTCGACCACCGGCGACACGCCGCCATCCTTCTGGATGGCGAAGGCGGCATCGGCGATCGACTGGTCGGGGATGGTATCCCTGGTGAATTCGCCAAGCGTGACGTCGGAGGCGGTCTTGCCCTGATCCTTCACCACCTGGTCATAGGTGGTGTTGCCGAGGCGGATTTGCTCGGCGGCGGCGGCGGCCATTTCCTTTTCCGGGAAGGTCAGCTGTTCAACCGTGCGGCGGCCGGCGGTGCGGAAGCTGTCCTTGTGGCTTTCATAATAATCGGCGATCTGCGCGTCGGTCACCGATGCCGGCTCGGCAATGTCTGCTGGTTCGAGCTTCACATAGGTGAACTTGCGGAATTCCGGTGCGCGATATTTCGTCTTGTTGGTCTCGAACCACGGCGTGAGCACGTCGTCGCCCGGCGCCATGACCGGCGGGATGACGGCATTGGAGAGAGTGACGTAATCGACCGCGCGCTGCTCGTTGCGATATTGCTTCAGCGCATCCACCAGCACCTGCGGTGCGGCAAAACCATCCGACACGGCTTCGACGATCTGGCTTCTGACGGCAACCTTGCTGCGTTCCTTGATATAGTCGTCCTCGCGGAAGCCGGAATTGCGCAGGCGCTCGCTGAACAGGTTGCGGTCGAACTGGCCGTTGACCGACTTGAAGGCCGGGTCCTCGGCGATGAGATTGGCAAGGCGGTCTTCCGAAAGGCCGAGATTCATCTTGGAAGCCAGCTCATCGAGGGCGGCGCCTGCCGCAAGCTGGCTGAAGACCTGGCGGTCGATGCCGAAGGCCTTGGCCTGTTCGGTCGTCAGCCTTGTGCCGAACTGGCGGCTGAGATCGGAAATCTGGCGCTGATAGGCGAGGCGG
>QFOL01000203.1 GCA_003241215.1 Agrobacterium fabrum | reverse complement strand
AAGAAGAAAGACACGGAAATCGGTTTTACGGGAAAGCTCCACGACCACGCGTGTTTTGTCCGGATGCGTTCCGATACGAAGCGAATTCACGCTGAGATCGTTGTTTGCCAAGGCCTGAGGCGCTGGCAATACCACTATTGTCAGAATCGCGATAAAAAGAGTAAGAAAACGCACGTTGAATGATTCCGTAAACCTGAATGAACATCAGGATACAGCGATAGAACGCGTTTGCAATCCCCTTGCGCTCAGTTGTCTGACAAAATGAAAAAAGGGTCTTAAATAATACATTGTCTCTTAACCCCTATCTGTGTATTGTCTTTCTTAAGCGACCCGTCGCGGCCAAGCAGTTGTAACATAATGTTGAGATTTCAAAGGTTTCGCTGGCTGTAACGGAATAAAGATAGGTCCTCCCGCTGGCATGAGCCGCGGCAGTTAGCATAAGGGCCGACCGGACAAACAGGTTGGCAAGCGGCTATTTCAGCCGGGATCAGGTCTATCACCCAGAACATTTTATGGCGCTTCGCGCCTTGTCCTTCCTCGTCGCTTGAAGGTGTCAGGCCGCGGCGCTTGGAGGAATACCCCCATGCCAAAAACCATGTTGATCGACGCAACGCACCCGGAAGAAACAAGGGTTGCCGTTGTCGATGGCAACCGCCTTGTGGAATTCGATTACGAAAGCAAAGTCCGCAAGCAGCTTAAAAGCTCCATCTTTCTTGCAAAAGTCACACGGGTCGAACCCTCGCTTCAGGCGGCTTTTGTTAATTTCGGCGGAAACCGCCACGGCTTTCTCGCTTTTGCGGAAATCCATCCCGACTATTACCAGATTCCGCTCGCCGACCGTCAGGCCCTTCTGAAAGCGGAAGCCGAGGATCATCGCCGCAGCGACGATTTCGAATCCGCTGACGCACCCGAGCCCGGCGCGCCGATGATCGACCTTTCGCAGGTGGATCAGCCGGATGTCGGCATTGTTTCCGCCAGCGAAACCATTGAAACGGTTGTCGTTGAAGAGACTACAGCTGTCGCGGAAGAGGTTTCCGGGGAAGCGGCCGTCGAGGCCGTAGCCGAAGAAGCGGCCGCAGAGGAAGAAAAGCCGAAGAAGCGCACCCGCCGCCCCCGCGCCAAGAAGAAGACGGCCGAAGAAGAAGCCGCAGCGGCCGAGGCCGCCGAAGCATCTTCCGAGGACGACGGCAGCACCGGCGGCGAAATGGCCGCGATGGTCGATACCGACACGATTTCCGAGGAAGTCGAGGGTCTTCGCCGCGGCAATGACGATGATGACGACGACGATGACGACCATCACGAAAAGGAAGTGATCGAATCCGTCGGCGCCGAAGACGCGATGGAAGAGGTTCCGGACCGCGTCGCCCGCAAGCCGCGCAAGCAGTATCGCATTCAGGAAGTCATCAAGCGCCGCCAGATCCTTCTGGTGCAGGTGGCCAAGGAAGAACGCGGCAACAAGGGCGCGGCGCTGACCACCTATCTGTCGCTTGCCGGCCGTTATTCGGTTCTGATGCCGAATACGGCGCGTGGCGGCGGTATTTCCCGTAAGATCACCCAGCCGACCGACCGCAAGCGCCTGAAGGAAATCGCACGCGATCTGGA
The DNA here is from genome assembly GCA_003241215.1 of Agrobacterium fabrum. Classification (GTDB taxonomy): domain Bacteria; phylum Pseudomonadota; class Alphaproteobacteria; order Rhizobiales; family Rhizobiaceae; genus Agrobacterium; species Agrobacterium fabrum_A. The sequence goes on along the minus strand of QFOL01000203.1, from coordinate 5,598 downwards.
AGTTCCGCAGGGCATGGGCGTCATCCTGCGCACCGCAGGCGCCAACCGCACCCGCGTCGAAATCAAGCGCGACTTCGAATATCTGATGCGCCTGTGGGAAAATGTCCGCACGCTGACGCTGAATTCGACGGCTCCCTGCCTCGTTTACGAGGAAGGCTCGCTGATCAAGCGTTCGATCCGCGATCTCTACAACAAGGATATCGGCGAGATCATCGTTTCCGGTGAGGAAGGCTATCGTGAAGCCAAAGACTTCATGAAGATGCTGATGCCGAGCCACGCCAAGGTGGTTCAGCCTTACCGCGACATTCATCCGATCTTCTCGCGCTCCGGTATCGAAGCCCAGCTCGACCGGATGCTGCAGCCGCAGGTAACGCTGAAGTCCGGCGGTTACCTCATCATCAACCAGACGGAAGCGCTGGTTTCGATTGACGTCAACTCCGGCCGTTCGACGCGCGAACATTCCATCGAGGAAACCGCGCTGACGACCAACCTCGAGGCGGCGGAAGAAGTGGCGCGCCAGCTGCGCCTGCGCGACCTTGCCGGTCTTGTCGTCATCGACTTCATCGACATGGAAGAAAAGCGCAACAACCGCGCTGTCGAGAAGAAGCTCAAGGATTGCCTCAAGAACGATCGCGCGCGCATCCAGGTCGGCCGCATCTCGCATTTCGGCCTTCTGGAAATGTCGCGCCAGCGTATCCGCGCTTCGGTGCTGGAATCGACCACACAGGTCTGCCAGCATTGCGGCGGCACGGGTCACGTCCGCTCGGAATCCTCCATCGCGCTGCATGTGCTGCGCGGTATCGAGGAATATCTGCTGCGCAACACCACGCACAACATCACCGTGCGCACCACGCCGGAAACGGCGCTTTACCTGCTCAACCACAAGCGCGGCACGATTGTCGATTATGAAGGCCGCTTCGGTGTATCGATCATCATTGCCGCCGATTCCGGAGTCGGTGCGCAGCATTTCGCCATCGATCGCGGTGAAGCCGTCGAAAATCCGGTGAAGATCGAAAGCCTCATCCAGATGCTACCGAACTTCGTGGAAGAGGAAGACGATTTCGTCGCTGAAGTCGAAGAGGACGAAGACGAGGAAGAAATCGTCAAGGCAGAGGGCGCCCAACCACGCCAGCAGCCGCAGGGCGAGAACGGCGAGGAAGGCAAGCGCAAGCGCAAGCGTCGCCGCCGCCGTCGCGGCAAGGGTGGCCAGGGCGACCAGAACGGTGCGCTCGACGCCCAGTCCGGCGATGCGGAAGGCGACGATGCCGAAGGTGACGACGATGGCGTCGAAGCCGATGAGGCCGATGCTGAAAACGAAAACGGCGCAGCGGAAGCAGCAACGTCCGATGAGGATGGCAAGCGCAAGCGCCGCCGCCGCGGCAAACGGGGCGGTCGCCGCAACCGCACCGAGGACGAAGCCCTTGATGCGGCCGAATCTGACGCTGACGGCGAAGAGAGCGAAGAGCAGGCTGCCGCTGCATCCGTGACGGAAGAACCGACTGCTGCGGAAGTGGTGGAAGGTGCTGTTGCCGAGGTCGCAGAAGAGGCCGCGCCTAAAAAGCCACGCCGCACCCGCAAGGCAAAGGCCAAGACTGAAACCGAGGAAACGCCGAAGGCCGAAGCCGTTGAAACGGTGGAACCGGTGATCGTCGAGGAAACCGTCGCCGAGGTCGCGGTTGAAGAAGCTGGTGAGGCTTCGGCCGATCTGGCTTCGGAAGCGGAAGCACCGGCCACGGAAGAAAAGGTCCGCGCGAACCGGGGCAGCAATGTCTCCAGTTCGGAGCCGGTGGTGACCTCGTCTTCGCAGAACCCCGACGGCGACGAACCCAAGCCCCGCAAGGGCGGCTGGTGGCAGCGCAAAGGCTTCTTCTGAGAGAAGCCGCACCTTGGATAAAAGACGCCCGCAACGATGTTGCGGGCGTTTTGTTTTATCGGTGCAAAGAACGGGCGTTGAGCGCTGACATTTCCTCTGCGCTTGTCACAGGATTCCGGTCGACGCGCATCCGCGCGGGGGAGAGTCCTTTCAGCCCAAGGAGACGTGGGCTGGTTCGATCCCTGTGACAAGCACAGGGATGAGGAACGGGAAAGGCCAACCCGTCAAACAGACCGCGTCAGCCCGCCATCAACGCGGATATTCTGACCGGTAATATACCCGGCCCCCTCAGAGGCGAGGAATGCCACGGTGGCGGCGATTTCCTCACTCTTGCCGTAACGCTGCATCGGCACGCTCTCGCGGCGTTCCTCCGTCGCCGGCAGGCTGTCGATCCAGCCGGGCAGGACATTGTTCATGCGCACATTGTCGGCCGCATAGGTATCGGAAAATATCTTGGTGTAGGAGGCAAGGCCGGCGCGAAACACGGCCGACGTCGGGAACATGCTGCTCGGTTCGAAAGCCCAGGCGGTCGAGATGTTGACGATGGCGCCCGCCTTCTGTTTCACCATGACCGGGGCGACGATCCGTGTCGGGCGGATGACGTTCATGAGGTAGACATCAAGGCCGGTGTGCCATTGCTCGTCGGTAATATCGAGAATGGAGGCACGCGGGCCATGGCCGGCGCTGTTGACCAGCACATCGATGCGGCCGAATTTTTCGAGCGTCAGATCCGTGAGCCGCTGGAGATCGTCATTGGACTGGTTGGAGCCGGTGACGCCGATGCCGCCAAGCTCCTGCGCCAGCGCTTCTCCCTTGCCCGATGACGACAGGATTGCGAGCTTGTAGCCATCCGCGGCCAGACGTTTCGCCACGGCAGCCCCCATGCCGCTGCCGCCTGCCGTTACAATCGCTACTTTTTCTGCCGACATCGCTTTTCTCCTTGTCCAATCCTAAGGGTGTCCCGCACCACATTGGCCCATCTATAACGGGTTTCAAAGACGAGTTCGAACCAGAAAGCCTTGCAGCGGCATGCAGAAAAACTGATGCTGGAAACATCAGCCTAAGCTGTTCCCTCTGCCGGATGGGCTTTCCGGCTGTCGACTGGCGCTTCCTCCCGTTCCTCCAGGCCATAGTCGCGGATCACCTGCGCGATACGCAGCCGGTAATCGGAAAAAACACCGGACCGGCCCAGCGACTGCGCAGCGCGATGCGGCAGGGTGTTGCGCCATGCCCTCACCGCCTCCTCATCCCGGAAGAAGGACAGCGAGAGCATCTTGTCCGGATTACCGATGCTTTGAAACCGCTCGACGGACAGGAAACCGTCGATGGTTTCCAGCTCAGCCCGCAGGCCTGCCGCGATGTCGAGATAATGCTGCTTCTCGCCTTCAGCCGGCCAGACCTCGAAGATAACGGCGATCATTGTCCACCTCCGGCGTGCGGAGCGGAGGCGAGACGCAGGAAAAGCCGGTCCTCTCGGCGGATGAACTGTTCGCGGCGGGCGAATTCGTAATTTTCCCGCCCCGCAGGATCGGCGGCGAGCCTTGCCCTGTAGGCTTCGTAAGCGGCGAGATTTTCGATGTTGTAGACACCGTAGGCAATGGTGCTCGATCCCTCCTTCGGCGCGTAATAGCCGATCAGATCGGCCCCGCAGCGCGGTATCGCCTCACCCCATGTGCGGGCATATCGTTCGAAGGCGTCAACCCTGAAAGGATCGATCTCGTAGCGGATGAAACAGGTCAGCATCGTTTGTCTCCTCGTGATTTGCCTCTCTCTTTTACGCCATTGCCTTGCATCAATGCTTCGGCTACCATCGAAGCATGAAAGACGGACCCCTGATCGCCAATGTCGCCGCGCTGATCGGTGACCCTGCCCGCGCCAACATCCTGACGGCGCTGATGGACGGACGTGCGCTGACCGCAAGCGAACTTGCCGAAGCCGCCGGCGTGACGCTGCAGACCGCCAGCGGGCATCTGTCGAAGCTCTCCGAGGCGCAGCTCCTGAAAGCGGAAAAACAGGGGCGTCACCGTTATTTCCGTCTTTCCGACGAGGATGTGGCGCATGTTCTGGAAGCGCTTATGGGTCTTGCCCAGCGTACGGGCGCGGTCCGCGTCCGCACGGGACCGAAGGACAAGGCGCTGCGGGAAGCGCGCATCTGCTACGATCATCTGGCCGGGGAAAGCGGCGTGGCGCTGCTCGCCGCCATCACCGCAAAGGGGCTCGTGACGTTAGGTGATGATCCTGCCCTGACGGAGAGCGGACGCGACTTCTTCTCGAACTTCGGCATCGACCTTTCGCCGCTCGAAAAGGCCCGTCGCCCGGTCTGCCTGCATTGCCTGGACTGGAGCGAACGCCGCCATCATCTCGGCGGCGGCCTTGGCGCATCGCTGCTTCAAGCCATGCAGCAGCGCGACTGGCTGCGGCGCGGAAACGGCCGTGTGCTGACCTTCACTGCCAAGGGCGAAAAGGCGTTTAACAGCACTTTCAGCTGCGCACCCGCCTGATCCTTTATGTGAACAGGAGAGCCGACGGCTTATTTCAGCCAGCCGGCGATACGTCCCACAGCCTCGGCTATATCCGACACGGAACCCGCATAGGAAATGCGCAGCGCCCTGTGGCCTTCCTCGGGATCGAAATCCATGCCGGGCGTCGCTGCCACATCGATTTCCGCCAGCATGCGCTTGGCAAAATTCATGCTGTCATTGGAAAAACGGCTGGTATCGACATAGGCGTAAAAAGCGCCATCCATCGGGGATGCCAGCGGCAGGCCGATCTCCGGCAGACGCGCCATCAGGAAATCGCGGTTGGTGCGATAGCTTTCCCGGTAGACATCCAGCTCCTCCGCCGCCGAAAAGGCCGCCGTCGCCGCCAGCTGTGACAGTTCCGGCGCGGAAATATAGAGGCTCTGGGCCAGACACTCGACCGGACGGACCAGATTTTCAGGCAACACCATCCAGCCGATGCGCCAGCCGGTCATGCAATAATATTTGGAGAAGGAATTGATGATCACGGCATTATCGGTGATTTCGAGCGCGCTCGTCTCTTCGCCGACAAAGGTAAGGCCGTGATAGATCTCGTCGGAAATGAAAGCCATGTCGCGGCTTTCGCAATAGCTCGCCAGCCGCTTCAGCGCCTCACGGCCGGTAACGGTGCCAGTCGGATTGGCCGGGCTTGCCAGCAACACGCCCTTCAGCTTGCAGCCGGCCTTTGTCTCCGCCCTCTCGAGACTTGCCGGCGTCAGCGTATAACCGGTTTCGGCGGTGACCGGCACTTCCACGACATTGAGGCCGAGAGCCTTTAGAATGTTGCGATAGGCCGGATAGCCGGGCCTTGCGATGGCAACATGGTCGCCCGCATCGAAAAGGCTGAGGAAAGCGAGATTGAAGGCCGCGGACGAACCGGTAGTCACTGCGATGCGGGCCGGATCGATGGCGACCTGGTGACGCAGCCGGTAGTGACCGGCAATCGCCTCGCGCAGCTCACGCAGGCCAAGCGCATCGGTATAACCGATCCGCCCGTGTTTCAGCGCCGCCTCAGCCGCCGCAAGCGAGGCTTTCGGTGCGGGATGGGAGGGTTGCCCGACCGCCATGGAAATGACGGGGCGGCCCGCTTGCCTGCGCCTGTTCGCTTCCGCCAGAATATCCATGGCGTGAAAGGGTTCGACTGCGCTCCGCTTCGACATCGTAATCAAGGGCATGCTCTTTCCTGAACCGTATTTCAGAGACTTG
>QFOL01000014.1 GCA_003241215.1 Agrobacterium fabrum | reverse complement strand
CAGCCAGCCGCATTCACAGCGAATATCCGGCTGGCCGGCGACCTTGCAGAGCGACACTTCGCGACCGCCCAGCCTGCTGTCCGCCTCCAGGAATTCCACGGTGACCGACGGCGAGGGAGAGGCCCACACCGCCCGGGCGGCGGGTGAGAGCCAGACCTGCCAGAGAGCCGATAGCGGAACGGCAATTTCCCGTTCGAAGCTGAGCGTTGCAAAACGGTCTTGCCGCTGATGCGGTTCAACGCGTGCGCTTTTTTGATCCGGTTTCGTTGTCATTCTGAATCCTCCTTCATGGCCTGCATTGCAAATGCCTCCAGCCGGTCAAGCCGGCTCTCCCACACGGCCCGCTGCTCATCGAGCCATGTGCTTACCGGCTCCAGCGCTTCGGGCACGATGGCACAGGTGCGCACCCGCCCATCCTTGGACGTGACGATCAGCCCCGCCTCCTCCAGCACGGAAAGATGCCGCATGACCGTGGGCAGACGCAGCCCCGTGGGAGCGGACAGTTCCATGACCGGTGCCGGCCCGCCGCCAAGGCGCGCCAGAATCGCCCGCCGCGTCGGATCGGCCAGAGCCTGGAAGATCAGTGAAAGGTCCTGATGATGCTTAGTCATATTGCTAACTATCATGTTTCATCGTGATGGGGCAAGGAGAAACTTAGCAAATCGACTAAGTTTTCTCGGAGGAAATGCTCCCGGGGATGAAATGCGGATGCATCGCCCCGCCGTTTCATTTGGGCATGATTGCCTTTCCCTTCCTGCGCCTGACGAATGGCAACGGCTGACAGATACAACTTCAGGGCCGGAAACAGGCCATCAAAAGTTGCAGAAAAAGATTGACTCTCGCAGCCGTGTGAGTGAGCTTCGCCAGGAAAAAGACGGGGAAAACATCAAATCATCATGTCACCAGAACGCTTTAATCAATGCCTGCGGGTGATCCGCTGGACACCGATCAATATTGCGTCCGCGCTGCAATGCGAACTTTCATGGATTGAGGCGCTGGAAGCGGGCAACGAGGAGGTTCCCGCCGGCCTGGCGACATGGCTTGAAACGCTGGCGCAAGCCCATGAAGCTCTTCCGCCTCCTTCCACCTACCGAGGAAAACGGTCTGCCTTCTGATGCGGCCGGCAGTCTTCAGCCTTCACCAATAATGGGATTATTCCAAATGAAATATGTCATAGCAGCTCTTGGCCTGTTTGCCTTCTCCAGCCCCGTCCTCGCCGCTTCCTGCGAGAAGAACTTCACTGTCTCAGGCGTGCCGATGGTGACGCCCGTGTCTTACAAGTCGTGGCAGGAACTGCCGAAGGCAAAAGCGTCAGCCGTGCTTCAAAAGCTCGCGCAGGCCGTGGCGGCGGAAGGTTTTTCAGGTATCCAGATCAACAAGGCGCTGTCTTCCATCGACGCGCACCAGGACACCAGCGGCAGCGGCAGAATTCAGACGCTGCGGGTCGTGGCCCGGCAGAAAGGCGCCGCAGTGCGGATCGATGCCGTCTTCAACATTCAGGTGGGACAGATCGCGGACAAGAACGTCGTCCGCACGGGCATGTGCAATATCCTCAACGGTGCGTGAACACCGTAAATAAAACTGCCTTTCACAGCCTTGATGGCGGCGCGCAGCGGCATCCTGCCTCACCGCGCCCGCCGTGCGGCCGCCCATCGAGACGGTTCTGCCAAAGGCCCGCCGTCGACCGAAAGCCCGCCCTTCCGGACGGCGATGACGGGCATCATCACCCCGGCTTTCGGCAGGACATGCCCTCTCTTCAGCAGACCACATGGCGGAGACCACTTGATAAGCAACTTCTGCGTGCTTAAAAGGCGGCCAATATCAGTTCGTGAGAGAGGACAAACTTCGTGGAACAGGAAAACATCCAGACCGGCAAGGGTCGGCGCAGGGCGCTTTGGGCGGCGGTTGCCATCATTGCCATTGCCGCCGCGGGCGTCATCGGCGGCAAGACCTTCTACGAAGCAAAGGTAAAGGAAATCGTTGCCCGCAGCGGCGCGACTGCCCGTTCCGTGGAGGTCGATTTTCTCGGGAAAATTCATGTTCGCGATCTGACATTGCCGCTTGAAGACGGCAAGACCATCAAGATCGCGGCTATCGACGGACGCCCGAAGCTTCCATTCCTGGACGGCGTGCTTGACATGGATAACATCGATATCGATGTGCCCACCGGAAAGATTTCGATGGCGCAGGCGCGCATCGAAAATGCCGCTTTCGCAAAGCCGGAACAGGCGGAAGAAAACGGCGGCTCCCTGCCCCGGCGCATCGCGCGCTTCGCGGCGACAAGCATCTCCACGCCCGAGGTGACGTTTGCCCAGTCCATCGCCACCACCGAGCAGAAGACCGTTTACAAGAACCTGGCGCTCTCCGATATCGCCGGCGGCCGCATTGCCCGATATTCGATCGACAATGGCAGCTACGACATCAAGATGCAGCTTCCCGACAGCGATGGCGCGATGCAGGAAAAGCATATGGTCGTCTCGACAGGCGTGATCGCCGGCGAGGGTATCGATGTCGCTTATCTCGCGCGGCTTTATACGGAAAAGGCGGGCCCGGACGACAAGGAAGCGAAGCCGCTCTACGGGCCGCTCTCCGTGCGGACGGTTTCATTCTCCGATGGAGAAGGTCATTTCAGCTACGATGAGATCCGCAGCGATGGTTTTACCGCCCGCATGCCGTCCGAGCCGCTGCTGGATACCCTGAAAGCGCTGACGGCGACCCAAAACCCTGATGAACTTTCCCCGCAGGCACGCCAGGCGCTTTTCACGAAAGCCGTCTCCATTCTCGACATGATCGGCAAGAGCGACATGCAGCTCATCGGCTTCAAGGCCGAGGCGCCGGACAAAAAAGACGGGGCGGCCGGCAAAAGGGTCAATGTCGCCATCGACCGCATCGACATGCAGATGGACAGCCGCAAGCTCGACTTCGGCATGCAGGGCATGTCGATTGGAAATGGCGAGGACAGGATCGACGTCGCGGAGGCGAGCCTCAAGGGTTTTGACTGGAGTTCGACGATCAAAGGAATTTCCGAGATCATCGCGCTCGACGAGACGCAGATCGAGACCTTCCAGTTCAACCGCCTGATACCGGAACTTGGCAGGGTGCGCCTTGGCGGCATCAACGTCGATGTCGCCGCGCCGGAAAAGCCGGAGGAAGAGACGGAGGAAGAAACGGCCGGAACGCCGGAGCGTATCAAATTCTCGCTCAAGAATTTCGAGATGGGGCTGACCAAACCCTTCAACGGCATTCCGACCGATATCGAGATCAGGCAGGACGAGCTCACGCTTCCGATCCCGGCGGACTCGACGGAGGAAGTTTTCGTTGAAGCCCGCAAACTCGGCCTCGAAACGCTGGCCTTCTCTTATGGTCTCGCCGCCGGCTGGGACGAACCGAACAGCAATCTGGTGATCCGTGATATCTCGCTCAGCAGCAAGGATTTCGGCAGCGTCAATTTTGCCGGTCTGGTCAGCGGCTTTACGGAAGAGTTCTTCTCTTTTGACGTCAATCGCGCCCAGGCGGCGCTCTTCGGGCTCGCCGGCCGCGAAGTGAAGCTCACGATCAAGGACGAAGGTTTGATGGCCAAGGCGATCAAGCTTTATGCCCTGCAGAACGACATGACGGAAGATCAGGTACGCGCCACCCTGGCGCTGGTGACGAGCGTGATGTTGCAGCAGGTGGCGGCGGAACAGCCGAAGCTGCAGGGTGCGGTGGAAGCGCTGGTCCGCTTTCTCAACACCCCCGGAACCCTGACGGTAACGGTCAAATCCACCGGCGCAAACGGCCTCGGCATTTTCGATCTGGTTGCCGCCTCCGATAACCCGATGGGGCTTCTGGACAAGGTCGACATTCAGGCGACGACCGAATAAATCGGCGATTTCTGCCCCTTCGGTGGCTGCACAAGCCGTAGCTAGTGCAGCCACTCGCAACTATAGGCGAGGACGGGCTCGGCAAAGCCTTTCAACCTGTAACGATCGCCATGCACGAGGACATCGGCGCCGCCATATTCCTGAAAAGTCTTGTCCGATATCAGTATCTGGTCGCTCTCGGCTGCAGCGCAAAGCCTTGCCGCCAATTGCACTGTCGTGCCGAAGAAATCATTGCTGTCCTCGATAGGCTCCCCGCAATCCAGACCGATACGGATATGGATGGGCTCGCCCCTGTCGCTGTTGTAACGATGGAACTCGCGCTGGATATCGATGGCGCAATCCACTGCAAATGGCGTGGAGGAGAACACGGCCATTATGCCATCGCCGGTGTGTTTGACCTCCCGTCCCGAGCGCCGCCCCAGACAACCGCGCACGAGGGCATCGTGTGCCCGGATAAGTTCCGCCGCCATGCGATCGCCGAGGCGGGCCGTCATTTCGGTTGAACCTACAATGTCCGTGAATAGGATAGCACGGTGGCCGGGGTCCATTTTTTTCGTGGCGGCCACGACCGCCACGGGATCCTGTATGCGCCCGAGAAACGCTTCTACGGCCGACAGGGCGACTTCCACTACTTCGCTGGCGATAAAGCCATGCGCTTCCCGATGCACGCATTGCGCGGTTTCAGCATCCGGGGCATCGATGAGGCAAAAGGCCGTGCCGCGCCTTTCATCAAACCAGTAGGTCAAAAACCTGACGCCGTACTGATCCTGGATGTTGAGATCTTTAAGGTGTGCCGCGGCGATATCCGCCGCTGAAACTCCGGCAAGCTCGTGCCGGTCCATGAAGATAGGCATTGGTTTCCTCCCAGGAGTATATCGTTGCCTGCTCTTCCAGCCAGTTTACGACTCCCCCAAACCATCGTCTATCGCCCGCGTGGGTGACCCTGACAGGGGCGCCTCACCGGAAAGGGCGATGGTCGTTCGCGTGACAATTTCGGGGCATTCGGCTATGTTGCATGGTCTACGAGCATCCACTGACGCAAGCAATTTGCGGTCAGCCTTTGCCCGCCAACGAAGCGAATTGGGGGGAATGCGATGACACAGCTCAACGAAACCAAACTACATTCTTTCATTGGCAAAATGCTGGGCGACCTCGGAGGGGCCTTCAGCGTTCCGACTGTCAGGATCGGCTTGAGGCTGGGCCTGTTCGATGCGCTGCATCGGGTTGGGCCGGTGACCTCCGCAGGCCTGGCGGCGGCTTCTGGCGGTCTTTCCGAGCGATATGTGAGGGAGTGGGGGCTGGCACAGGCGGCGAACGGCTATATCGACTATGACAGCGGTTCCGAGATGTTCAGTCTCTCGCCCGAGCAGGCGATGGTGTTCGTCAACAAAGACAGCCCCGTCTATCTGGAAGGTGCTTTCGATCTGGTGGCGGCGATGATCGAGGGAGAGCCGAAGGTTGAGCGCAGCTTCCGCACTGGCGGCGGAGTGCGGTGGGGAGACACGGCAGGTTGCCTATTCTGCGCAACAGGCGCGTTCTTCCGGCCGGGATATGTGAACAATATCGTGCAATCGTGGTTGCCTGCGCTTCAGGGCGTGGAGGAAAAACTGATGAAAGGCGCCAAGGTGGCGGATGTCGGCTGTGGCGTTGGCTTCTCGACAATTCTCATGGCCGAGGCCTATCGCAACGCCAGCTTCATTGGCTACGACTTCCATGAGCCATCCATAGAAGAGGCGAACAAACATGCCCGAAGCCATGGGGTGAGCGACCGGGTGACGTTCGTGGCGGCGACGGCCAAGGACATCAGGGATACGGATTTCGATCTGATCACCAGTTACGACTGTCTGCACGATATGGGTGATCCGCGTGGCTGTGCGGGGCATATGTCGCGCATTCTCAAAAAGGACGGCACCTGGATGATTGTCGAGCCCATTGCGGGCGACCGCCCGGCGGACAATATGAACCCTGTCGGCCGCCTCTATTACAATGCATCCACCATGATCTGCGTGCCGACATCGCTTGACCAGGAGGTGGGTGAAGGATTGGGGGCGCAGGCCGGGGAAGCGAAGCTTTCCGAGGTCATCCGCTCGGGTGGCTTTACCCATGTCAAGCGGGCCTTTACCGGGCCTTTCAACATGGTGCTGGAGGCGCGGGCCTAGGAGGTTCTGCAGGGCCGAGCCCGGTGAAAATGGTCCCCGCTGGTGGTGGCGGGACTCAGATGCGCCGGGCCTTGATCGTGTTCATGACGAAGCTGGTCTCGATGGTATCGACGCATTTCAGCTTGGCGATTTTCTCCTTGATGAAGCGCTCATAATCCTCCAGCCCGCCGCACATGACCTTCAGCATATAGTCCTTCGAACCGGTGACGAGGTGACATTCGAGAACCTCGTCCCAGTCCAGAACGGCGGCTTCGAACATGCGGATTTCGTCATCGTGCTGGCGGCTGAGACGGATGGAGGCAAGGGCGGTCATGGTCCATCCCTCGATGGCCGGATCGACGACCGCGGAATAACCCTTGATCACCCCGATCTCTTCCAGCCGTCGCAGCCGGCGCAGGCAGGCGGATGCCGACAGGCCGACCCGCTCGGCCAGTTCATTGTTGGTGATCCTTGCATCGGCGGATAATTCTTTCAGAATCCGTCTATCGACCGTATCTGCAATTTTCTGCGACATAAGTGGGAATTCTCCGCAATATATTGCTTTATCAGACATGGATGCGCTTCAGAATGCAAGGTATTTCGGCGGGATTGCATGTAAGCTGCGGAGAGTTCAAAGCCTGTCGAGGAGGATCTACCGGACATGACCGCACCACATCCGTCGAAAACCCATATCGGCAACCACGCCCTGCATCCCGAAACCCAGATGCTCAATTACGGCTATGATCCGGAATTGTCTGAAGGCGCGGTGAAGCCGCCGGTGTTCCTGACATCGACCTTCGTCTTCAAGTCGGCGGAGGACGGCCGCGACTTCTTCGATTATGTCTCCGGGCGCAAGGAGCCGCCGGCAGGCCGGGGCGCCGGCCTCGTTTATTCCCGTTTCAACCACCCCAATAGCGAGATCGTCGAGGATCGTCTCGCCGTTTACGAGCGCACGGAAAGCTGTGCGCTATTCTCATCCGGCATGTCCGCCATTTCGACGACCCTTTTTGCTTTCGTGCGGCCCGGCGATACCGTGCTCCATTCCCAGCCTCTCTATGGTGGCACGGAGACGCTGCTGGCAAAGACCTTCCACAATTTCGGCGTTTCGGCCGTGGGTTTCGCCGACGGTGTCAGCGAGGCCTCGGTAGTGGCCGCCGCGGAAGAGGCGATGGCGAAAGGCAGGGTGTCCGTCATCCTCATCGAGACCCCCGCCAACCCGACGAACAGCATTGTCGATATCCCGATGATCAGCCGTGTCGCCGACATGATCGGCCAGAAACAGGGGCACAGGCCGATCATCGCCTGCGACAACACGCTTCTCGGCCCTGTCTTCCAGCGGCCGATCGAGCACGGCGCCGACATCTCGCTCTATTCACTGACAAAATATGTTGGCGGCCACTCCGATCTCATTGCCGGGGCAGCGCTTGGCCGCAAGGATGTGATGAAGCAGGTAAAGGCACTGCGCGGGGCAATCGGCACGCAGCTCGATCCGCATTCCTGCTGGATGCTGGGGCGCTCGCTTGAGACGCTGCAGATCCGGATGGAGCGGGCAAACAGCAACGCCCAGCTGGTGGCCGAATTCCTGAAGGCGCATCCCAAGGTCGAGAAAATCCATTACCTGCCGTTCAACGATCCGGCATCTGCGGTTGGCAAGGTCTTTGCAGATCAATGCACCGGCGCGGGATCGACCTTCTCCTTCGACATAACCGGCGGGCAGGCAGCGTCTTTCAAATTCCTCAATGCCCTCACCATATTCAAACTCGCGGTCAGCCTCGGCGGCACGGAATCCCTCGCCTCCCATCCGGCAACGATGACACATTCGGGTGTTCCGGCGGATGTGCGCCAGCGCATTGGCGTGCTCGATTCCACCATCCGGCTGTCCATCGGCATCGAACATCCCGACGATCTGATTGCCGACCTCGCCCTCTCCCTGGATGCGGCCTGAGGAAGAGGCAAAGCCCCATTCCCGTTGATTTCGACTCCCGAAGCAACCGATGGGAACGCCGAACAAAACGACGGCAAGGATGATATTTGCTTTGCTGTCGCCCCGCGCGCATGGTACCGGCATCAGCAATGGCAAACGGTATCAGGCGCGCGGGGCGATCCCGCAAAACCAGGGCCGTCGCTTCGCATAGTCTCGAATTCGGCACCGATTATTGAAAATCGGCCGGCGACTGCATTGTTCGACAGACCGACTGCCCGGTGTTTCGGGCAGGAAGAGTGTCGATGACCGGAAGGCAAGGCTCTTGAGTTGGGATCTGCAGGAATTGTTCCGGCTATATGCGAAAGGCATCGTCAGATCCCTGCGCAGCAGAGGCATAGATTCCGAAACAGCGTCCGATCTGGCGCAGGATGCGTTTTTGAAGGTGCTGGCGTCACCGCCACCGGCCAGCGCCGCTTCCCACAATCCCAAATCCTACCTTTATACGGTGGCGCGCAATCTCAGCATCGACCACTATCGCCGCGAACGCAGCCTGCTCCGTGTCGATCTGCCGCAAAACGCCTTCGATGCCATCATCGATCCGTCACCATCCGCGGAAACCATCGTTTACGACCGCCAGCGGCTGCAGTTGGTGGAGCAGGCCCTGGCGGAGCTGCCGCGCCGGGTGCGCGAGGCCTTCCAGCTGCACCGCATGGGGGGTCTGACCATAAGCGAGGTGGCCCAGAAGCTTGGCATGTCCACCACCCGCACCTGGGTTTTGATCCGCGACGCCTACGAACATATAGAGGATCGCCTGAACGGTCTTTAGAAGACGGAAACCGACCGTCCTGCCACCGGTCTTTTGAAAACCATCCCGGATTTCAAGGGCCTGCGCTTTAAATTCCTCTTCACCCGGAAATATGCCGCCTCTCATTCGTACATATCAAAGGCTGTATTTTTTGACCTCCGGCAATTTCTGAAAGGCTCCCTATGAACGAAGTGTCGGAAGAACGGCGCCTGTTTCGTGAGGCTGCGGATATTGCCATTCGCCTGCAGAACGATCCCGGCAATCCCGTCGCCATCGAAACGGCACGCGCCTGGATCGAGCGTGGCCCGGCCCATGCGGCCGCCTGGGCGAAGGTTGCCGCCATCCATGGCATGACCGGCCAGGTTCTGGCCGAAGAGGCGCGTTCGTCTCAACCGGGATTCGATCCGAACCGGCGCCTTCTTCTGATTGCCGGAGGCGCGCTCTGTCTCGGTGCGGCCGCCAGCGGCCCATGGCTCGCACCTTATGTGGCGATGCGCGCCCGGGCCGACTATCTGACCGCAACGGCCGAGATCAGAAAAATTCCCCTTGCGGATGGCAGCGTGGTCACACTCGGACCGGACAGCGCAATCGCTGTCGAATTCGGCGAGCGGGCAAGACGGGTGAACCTCTTGTCCGGCATGGCGTATTTCGATGTCACGCCCGATCGTTCGCGCCCCTTTTCGGTCGCCTACGGGCCGCTGACGGCCACGGCGCTTGGAACCGCCTTCGACGTTTCCGGCGATGATCTCTCCATTTCCGTCTCCGTCGACAGGGGGCTTGTTCTCGCGACCTCGCCCGACCTGCCCTCGCCCCAGGGGGAAAGACTGGCGGCGGGCGATTGGCTGACCTACGATCAGACATCTCGCCGCATGGATCGCGGCGTCCGAGAGGCTTCGGAAATCGCGGCATGGCGCACGGGCATGCTCATCGCCGAAAAGGAAACCGTCGCGGCCGTGGTAAAGCGCATCGCCCGCTGGCAGCAGGGAAAGGTGGTCATTGCCGCTCCATCCCTGAAAAACAATGTCGTCAGCGGCGTATTCGATCTTAACGACCCCTTGCGCGCCCTCGACGCGGTGGTGCGGCCATTCGGCGGAAAAGTGAGAACAGTCACGCCATTCCTGACCGTTATTTCCTCCGTTTGATAAAACTTGAGAAAAAGAGGAAAATTTTCGAACGCCATTCGTACTGTCCTCAGGAAGCCCGCCAACGGCATGCGCCGGCCGGT
Organism: Agrobacterium fabrum; assembly: GCA_003241215.1. Taxonomy (GTDB): domain Bacteria; phylum Pseudomonadota; class Alphaproteobacteria; order Rhizobiales; family Rhizobiaceae; genus Agrobacterium; species Agrobacterium fabrum_A. The sequence continues at coordinate 20,903 of QFOL01000014.1, read as the reverse complement.
CTTCGGGGACAGATTTAACGGAGTGGTTTTCACATGGGGAATGGGTTCTCATCGGCTCATAGGGGTAACAACAGGGGCTGCAAGGGCCGTGGCGCGCTGGTCGCCGCCTTTCTGGCAACGACATCGGCGCTCGCCGCGGGCATCGCAGCGCAGCCTGCCTATGCGCAGGCGGTTTATTCGGTTCCGGCCGGCCCGCTGAACAAATCGCTGGCGACATTCGGCAAATTGTCGGGAACGCAGATTTCCTATGATGCGTCGATCGCGCGCGGAAAGCTTTCACAGGGCGTAAACCGCGCAACAACCCGCGAAGAGGCAATCGTGGAATTGCTGCGCGGGACGGGTCTGGTTTACTCCTTCACCGACGCCACCTCCATTGTCATCGCCGCCCCGGTCAGCGCCGCAAGTGCCGCCGTCGGTGGAAACTCCACCCTTCTCGAAACGATCACAGTTCAGGGCACGGGCCCCGCTTCGGTGCTGCAGCAGGATGGGCTTGCGCGGGACGGCTACCGGACATCGACCCTGTCATCCCTCGGCCTGCTTGGACAGACCTCCATTCGCGACACACCGTTTTCCGTCACCGTTGCGCCAAGGGAACTCATCCAGAATATCCAGGCGCAGTCCCCTGAAGATATCTACCGTGTCCTGCCGACCATCCGCAGCCAGACGCCGCAGATGTCCGGCTGGGCGCCGATGGCCAATATTCGCGGATTCACCACCTATGACACCGCCGAAGACGGCTTCCGCCGCTCCTATAGCCACGCGACGGTGCTGGAAGACAAGGAGCGCACCGAGGTTCTCTCCGGCCTTTCCGGCTTCCTCTACGGCGCGGCCTCGCCTGCCGGCATGATCAATTACGTCTACAAGCGGCCGACGCAGGAACGTTTAAACAGCCTGACGGTTGGTAATTACGGCGGCGCACAGGCTTTCGTCCATGGCGATTTCGGCGGTCGCATCGATCCGGAAGGCGATATGGGCTATCGCCTCAACATCGTTCGCGCGGCCGGAGATGCAGCAATCGACGACCAGAATGTCGACCGCTTTCTGGCAAGTGGCGCTTTCGACTGGAACATCACCGACCGGCTGAAGCTGGAACTCAACGCTTCCTACAGCAAATACAAGCTGGATGCCGCCAACTCCTATTGGGCTTTCGCAGACGGCGTGCCGCATGGTGACGCGCCGGACGCCAGCAGGAACTGGAGCCAGCCCTGGATTCACGATGAAATCGAGAAAAAGCGGTTCTCGGCCAAACTCACCTATGATGTGAACGATGCCATCACCCTGCGCGGCGGCTATATGCGGGAATATATCAACCGGCCGGTTCAGGATCATACGATGAACTCCGTTGAAACGCCGGGTGAATATTCCCAGATCGCAATTCGCTCCGGCAGGACAAAAAACCTCTTCGATGCCGCGAATTTTTTCACCGACGTCAACTTTGATACCGGTGCGGTCTCGCACAAGCTGACCGCCGGATATTACATGTATCAGGGCAAGGACTGGGGCACGACGTATAACCCCAACACCGGCTGGCAGCCGTCCTTCCCCATGTCCTCTCCGCGGCATATTGCCGAGCCCGTTTTCCCGGTGAATAACGGCACGCTCTACAAGTCGGGTTATGTGCGCAATCATAACTTCGTCGTCGGCGATCAGATCGAATTCGATGAACAGTGGTCGGCCCTCGTTGGCGCCAATTACAGCATGATCCAGAGCCAGTCGTTGGATAGCAGCGGCGCCCGCTCCGCACCCGATTATGATGAGGGAAGACTGTCGCCCTCGGCGTCGCTGCTGTTCAAGCCGGTGGAACAGGTCACTCTTTATGGAAGCTATATCGAGGGGCTTGAGCAGGGTGGGGTCGCGCCGGACACCGCCGTCAACAGCGGACAGATTCTGGCACCCATGGTCAGCAAGCAGAAGGAAATCGGTATCAAGGGCGAAGTCGGCGACATGCTGCTGACGGCGGCGCTGTTCGACATCTCCAAGGCTTACGAACTGACGACGGATGCCAATATCTACACGCAGGACGGTCGCCAGCGCCATCGCGGCCTCGAACTCACGGCAACCGGCAAGGTGACCGACGACCTTACCATTCTCGGCGGCGTGACCTTCCTCGACGCCAGGGTCGAAGGTGGAACCTATGATGGCAAGCGCCCCATGAACGTCGCCAATGTTCTGGCCAAGATCTATGCCGAATATCAGGTTCCCACCGTCGAGGGCCTCTTCCTGACCGGTGGCCTGTATTATACCGGCAAGCAATGGGCGACATCCGAAAACAACGACCGGCTTTCCTCCTATGTCACCGCCGATCTCGGGCTGCGCTACACCACCGAAAACTTCGGCAATCCGCTGACCTTCCGGTTGAACGTCAGCAACATCACCGATGAGAACTACTGGCAGAACAGCTATTATCTCGGCGCACCGAGGACCGTTTCCTTCTCGGTCCAGGCGAAGTTCTGATGATGCTGCGCAGTTGCCTGTCCCGCAGGGCCCTGCTCTGCGGGACAGTATCCTTTTTTCTCACCCACCGGCCCTCATCTGCCGCCTGTTCCGGCGGCATCGTGGCCATGGACTGGGTAAGCGGGCAAAACCTGCTGGCGCTCGGTGTGCAACCCGTCGCCATGCCGGAGCTGGAGCGTTATGCCAGCCTCGTTGTCGAACCGGCCCTGTCGCCATTGGTCGCCGAGCTTGGGTTGCGGTCAGAGCCCAATCTGGAGCTTGTCGACCACCTTCGACCCTGCATGATCGTGCATAGCGACGATTTCTCCATGGCCGCGGGCCGCCTCAGCTCCATCGCGCCCATCCATTTTTTCGATGCCGGCGTAACGGCAGGCGAGGACCATTTAATCAGCGGCAGAAATGCGCTCATGACGCTCGCCGCGCGGATCGGCGATCCCGGCCGATTTGATGCGTTTGAGGAAAGTTTCAACGCGGAAATACGGCAGGCACGCGCCCGGCTTTCATCCTATGACGGCCGGCCTCTCCTGCTGGCGACGGTCATAGATGGCCGTCGATTGCTGGTTTTCGGCAGGAACAGTCTTTTCCAGAATGTCCTCGACCAGTTCGGCATAAAGAACGCCTGGGACGGTTACACCTCGCAATATGGTCATACGACGGTGACGGCCGACCAGCTTTCGCGCTACCCGCAGGCACGGCTTCTATGCATCGGCGACACCAGCAGCGAAAAGCTGGATACGCTTCTGGCTGGGCCGGTCATGAAAAGCCTGCCCTTCATCCGCGAAAACCGGTTGGTGCGCATCGAGGATGTGCTGTTTTACGGCGGACTGCCGCCAGCAAAACGTTTTGCCCGTCTCGTTGCCGAAGCCCTTGCCGGTGAGGCATCGCAATGAGCAGGACGGAAAACATATCCACAATCGTGACCGCATCACTCGCCATCCTCTGCCTTGGCCTTACCGGCCTCAACCTGTTTCTGCGCATGCCTGAGGGAACGCCGTTTGCGGCCCTGTTTTTTCCCGATCCCGACGTTACAGCGCAGGTACTGCTTCACAATACATTGCTGCCGAGGATCGTCGTTGCGCTGATGACCGGCGCCGCGCTCGGGCTTGTCGGGGCGATCCTCCAGAACATCCTGCGCAACCCTCTCGCCGAGCCGGCGACACTCGGCATTTCAGCCGGTTCCTATCTTCTGCTTGCCATTGCCACGCTCTGGTTTCCGCAATGGATGGGCGCACGGGAATGGGTAGCCTTTGCCGGAGCGGGGCTGTCGCTTCTGGCGATCCTGGCGCTTTCCTGGCGCAACGGCCTCTCGCCCGTCACGGTGACGCTGGCGGGCATGATCGTCAGCCTTTATTGCGGCGCGGCGAGCGCCGTTCTGGTGTTGTTCAATCACGATTTTCTCGTCAGCATCTTTTTGTGGGGCGCAGGATATCTCGACCAGCAGGACTGGAGCGCCGTGTCATTCCTGGCCCCGCGCCTCGCGGTGCTCGTCGTCGCTGTCACATTGCTGCTTCGGCCCCTGACAATAATGGCGCTGGAAGATGCCAGTGCCAGAAGTCTCGGCCTGTCGCTGGCCGCCTACCGGCTTCTGACGCTCGTGGCGGCGGCGGCACTGACGGCGGTGGTGACGGCCTCGGTTGGTATTATCAGCTTTGTCGGGCTGGCCGCACCCGCGCTTGCGCGTGCCTGCGGTGCAAGGCGAATGGCGGCGCAGCTTGGCTGTTCGGCAGCACTTGGCGCGCTGCTGCTGACCCTGACCGACCAGATCGTCCTGTTTTTTCCCGTTACCTACCGATTATTCCCGACCGCCGCCGTCACCGCGCTTCTCGGAGCGCCCCTGATGTTTGCGCTGATCCGGCGGCTGAAAATGCCCGCTCCGCCACAGCCGGGCGCCCAGGCGACACCGGCGCGCCTTGCCCGGCCCGTCCCAGCCTTGCTCGCCCTCGTCGCCATTCTCTGCGTGGCCGCCTTCATGGCCCTGTTCGTTGGAAAAAACACGGATGGCTGGTTCTTATCGGGGCTTGCCGATCCCGGTATTCTCGACTGGCGCTGGCCAAGGGTGCTGGCGGCCTTTAGCGGCGGCGCAATGCTCGCGCTCGCCGGCGCGATCCTGCAGCATGTAACCGGCAACGCCATGGCATCGCCGGAAGTGCTGGGCGTGTCTTCCGGGGCAATGCTTGGCGTCATTGCCGTGCTTCTCACCCTTGCCGCACCCACCCGGGCCGCGCAGATTGTCGCAGGGGCTGCCGGTTCGCTCACGGTTCTGCTGCTGATGCTGACCCTGTCGCGCAAGCCCGGTTTTTCAGGCGACCGGCTGCTGCTGATCGGCATCGCCCTCAGTTCCGTCTCCGGCTTCGTCATGGCCGTGCTGATGACATCGCAGGATCCGAGGCTCGGCCAGCTTCTGGCCTGGCTCTCCGGCTCCACCTATGCGGTTGAACCCGGCGAGGCAATTCTGGCGATGATTCTGCTTTTCTGCGGGCTCGTCTCGACGCCCTTCATCCGCCGCTGGCTGGAACTGCTGCCGCTTGGGGAAGACATTGCCCGGAACGCCGGCGTGCCGCTCGTGGCAAGCCGCAACATTCTCTATTCGCTTTCGGCCATTCTCACGGCAAGCGCCACAATTCTCGTCGGCCCCTTGAGCTTCGCCGGGCTGATGGGGCCTCACATTGCGCGTCTTGCTGGTTTTCAGCGCGCTGGCACCCAATTGCCGGCGGCAGCGCTGATCGGCGGACTTATCCTTCTCGTCGCCGACTGGCTGGGGCGCAGCATTATTTTCCCCTTCCAGATACCCGCCGGCCTCCTTGCAACGGTGGTCGGCGGCCCGTTTTTTCTTGTACTCATGGGGAAGCGCGCATGAGCATTCTTGCGGACAGGAGTTTTCGGATTCTGACATTGGCCGACAGCCGCCGCATCGTCCCCGGCATGCAGCGCCTGCGATTTACCGGCAACGAGCTTCATCGTTTCGACACGCTGAAAAACCTCCATGTCAGGCTCTATTTTCCCAAGCAGAACACCATCGGAGGCAGCCGCCTCTCTCCCGAAAACCATGGCGGTGCATCCGGGTCGGAAGATGCTTTCAATGTCCGTTATTACACGATCCGGACGATGGACGCCCGCAGCGGCTGGATAGACATTGATTTTGTCCTGCATGAGGATGCGGGACCGGGATGCGCCTTCGCACTCAACGGCCGCCCCGGTTCAGTTTGCGGCATGTCCGGTCCCTGCGGGCTGGGAATGAAGCCCGCGAAGCACTATCTCCTGGCCGGGGATGAAACGGCCCTGCCAGCCATTGCCCGCATCTGCGAAAACCTGCCCGCGGACGCGACCGGTCAGGTCTTCATCCGCGCGGCAAGCTGCCAATATGACATCGTCGCGCCCGCCGGCATGCAGATAAGCTGGCTGCCGCGATCAGACGTGTCCGCTGCGCAATTCGTTGAACGTGTTGGCGACGCAGCCGCGGAAGCGGCCGCATCCACAGACGACTATTTCCTGTGGCTCGCCAATCCATTCTCACAATGGCAGGAATTCCGCGACAGGCTGTCGAGATTGCCCAAGAAACGCTATCTCAACGCCTGCTACTGGCGAGATGATTGATTGGCCCTCACCTGCCCTGCGCCGTCCTGCCGAGACCCAGCAGGTGATAAAAGGCAATCGCGCCGATCGTCGCCGTGCCGATACCATCCAGTGTGAAGCCGGCGACGTTGAGCTTGAAGTTGCCGGCGCCCAGCACCAGCGCGATACCCACGGTGATGAGGTTGCGCGGTTCGGAAAAATCGACCTTGTTTTCAACCCAGATGCGCCCGGCGGTCGCGGCGATGAGGCCGAAGACCACCACGGAAAGGCCGCCGATGACCGGCCCCGGTATCGTCTGGATGAGCGCGCCGAATTTCGGCGAGAAGCCGAGAAGGATGGCGACCAGTGCGGCGACGATGAAGACCAGCGTCGAAAAGATGCGGGTTATCGCCATGACGCCCATGTTTTCGGCATAGGTCGTCATGCCGGTGCCGCCGAAGGCGCCGGAAAACATCGTCGCGACGCCGTCACCGATGAAGGCGCGGCCGAGATAACGATCGAGATTCTGGCCGGTCATCGCGCCTATCGCCTTGATATGACCGAGGTTTTCCGCGACCAGAATGACGACGACCGGAGCGATCAGGGCAATGGCGGATGCGGAAAACACCGGCGTGGTGAATGTCGGCAACCCGAACCAGGACGCCGCCGCGACCCCCGAAAAATCGACGGGCTTGCCAAGACCGAAACCGTTCGCAAGCACGAGATAGGCGATATAGGCAATCGCACCGCCGATGAGGATGGGCAGGCGACGCGCCATGCCGGGCGCATAGACCGCGATCGCACCGACCGATGTGACCGTCAGGATCGCAATCCAGCGCGACAGCTGGTCGCCGTCGGGATTGCCCGGACCGGAGCCGGAGGCGCTTGCAATGGCGATGGGTGCGAGAACGAGGCCGATGGCCGCAACGATCGCGCCCGTCAGAACCGGCGGCATCAGCTTCTCGATCCAGTTATGGCCGGCGATCATGACGATGACGCCGATCAGCGCATAAAGCACACCGGCCGCGATGATGCCGCCAAGCGCCAGTGCGATGTTGGGGCTGGCCGCACCGGCCGCCGCCCCGGTCGCCACCAGCACCGGGCCGATGAACGCAAAGGACGAGCCGAGATAGCTCGGCACACGGCCGCCAACGGCGATGAAAAAGATCAGTGTCGAGATGCCCGAAAACAGGATCGAGACATTCGGATCGAACCCCATGATCAGCGGCGCAAGCACCGTGGAACCGAACATCGCCACGACATGCTGCAGACCGAGCACTGCGGTCTGCCCCGCGGGCAGCCGCTCATCGGGCAGGATGCGCCCTTCCGTCTTCAGTCGCCAGCGAGGAAAATAACCACCGGTATCGCTCATCGTCGTCCCCCACGAAACAGTCGGCACGCGCTTACAGGGCTTTCCCGTTCCAGTTCGTAGCCGCACAGAGATTTGCTTTTGTGATTTGCGCATGCAACCGAGACCGAATCGGCAGCCGGCGCATCTTTTCTCCGTTAGCGCGATTGCCTGCCTGTGTCATCGGCAATGGACCGTTTCCCACCGTTACGCATTCTGGCGCAGGAACAATCGGCTCCCGCGCCAGGAGAAGACACCAGAATGACGGACGGCGTTATTGCGCCTTTTCGAGCGCCGTCAAAATCTCGTAGGCGGCGGCAACCCGCTCCTCATTGGGATAGTTTTTATTGGCCAGAATGACGACGCCCAATTTCTCCCTGGGTATGAACGCCACATAGGCGCCGAAACCATTGGTGGAACCGGTCTTGTTGATGAAGACGTCCTGGCGCGGTTTCATGGGCGGTGATATCCCGGCAACCGGAACGGTCTTCAGCAGCGCGCCGGAATTCAACCTGGTCAGCGTCTTCAACGACGCCGGATGGGCATATTGCTCCCAGACCATGTCCTGCGTCATGGCGCCGACGCTGAAATATCCGGTATGGGTGTTGAAGATCGCCTGCTGGATTTTTCCATCCAGCTTTTCCAGCCCCATATTCGCATCGACGAAGCGGATCATGTCCTCCGCCGTCGACCGGACGCCATAGGCCTCCGAGGAGAGAATGGCGGGTGTCACGCGGGCGGGCTCGCCGGTTCGCTTATATCCCTGTGCATAATCGGCCATCTTCGTCCTGGGCACGACGATGAAGGTGTTCTTCAGGCCCAGCGCGGGAAACAGCGTATCCTGCATCGCAACGTCGAAGCTCTGGCCCATCGCCTTTGCGGTGATGTATCCGAGCATGCCGATGCTGGGATTGGCGTAGCTCCGGTGCGTGCCGGCCTTGTAAGACGGTTTCCAGGCCTTGAGATAGGCCAAAAGCTGCTCTTCCGTCTTGACATTGTCCGGCACCTGAATGGGAAATCCGCCGGCGGTATGGGTGCCGAGATGCATCAGCGCGACGTCGCCGAAGGGCCTCCCCTTCATGGATGGAAGATAATCGCTGACCTTGCCGGACAGCGAGAGCTGGCCATTGCCTTCCGCATAGGTGCTGAGGGTGACGGTGAAGGTCTTGGAGATGGAGCCGAGTTCGAAAAGCGTTTGCGGGGTAACCGGCTCACCCGTGCTTTTGGACATGACGCCATAGGTGAAGATGTGGTTTTCACCACCGACGCTGATGCCGACGGCGAGACCCGGAATGCCGTTTTTCTCCATGACCGGCTTGATCGCGGCATCCGTGATCGCCTTCAGCCTGGCGCCATCGGCGGCAAAGGCCTGCGTGAACAGGCTCGTCGAGAGCAAGGCGGCCAGTACGATATGTCTGCGACTAAGTTTCATCTTTCACGTTCTCCAAAACCTCAGGTGGATTTTCGGCGTGTCCGCCGGCCCCAGCGAAAGACGTTTAACCGCTCTACATTGCACGAACAAATCATGATATCTCGGAGGAGACGCAAGAAAATCTAGGTCTTGAATGGTTCGGCAATTTCTTCCCCTGAACGGCTTGCGGGCCTTTGAAGCATCCGCCCGGCACCTGAGCTTCACCCGCGCTGCAATCGAACTATGCGTGACGCAGGCGGCTGTGAGCCAACAGGTGAAGGGGCTGGAAAAGCGGCTGGGCGTCGCTCTTTTCCAGCGGCTTCCGCGCGGCCTGAAGATTACCGCAGAAGGTGAGGCCCTGCTGCCGACCGTGACCAGCTCCTTCGACCAGATGGCGACGACGCTCGACCGCATAGAGGCCGGACAGGTGCGTGAACTGCTGTTTCTTGGCGTCGTGGGCACCTTTGCGGTGGGCTGGTTGCTGCCGCGGCTACAGGCGTTTCAAAAGCTGCATCCGTTTATCGATGTCAGGGTTTCCACCAATAATAACCGGGTGGATATGGCGGCCGAAGGACTGGATTTCGCCATTCGCTTCGGTCAGGGCTCATGGCACGGCACGGATGCCTTCCGGCTGTTTGAGGCGCCGCTCTCTCCTTTGTGTACGCCGAAACTGGCGGACACGCTGAAAAAACCCGCCGACCTGATGGAAGCGACGCTGCTGCGCAGTTACAGGGCCGATGAATGGAGCAACTGGTTTGCCGCAGCCGGCGTGACACCGGCGGCGCAGGTGAATGCCGGCATTGTTTTCGACACCTCACTCGGCATGATGGAGGCTGCGCTACAGGGGCTGGGTGTGGCGCTGGCGCCGCCATCGATGTTTTCGCGGCACCTGGCCTCCGGTGCGATCATTCAGCCTTTTCCGGTTACCATTTCGCTTGGAAGCTATTGGCTGACCCGGCTGCAATCGAAACCACCGACACCGGCCATGCAGGCCTTTTCGGACTGGATGTTCGACAGCATCGGCATTGCGCGATGAGGCCTACGCCAAAGCCAGTATAATACCACCGGCCGCGCAGAGAGCGACCACGGCCCAGGGCGGCGCTTTCCAGATCGTCAACAGGATGAAGCCCGTAAGTGCAAGGGCGAAATCCTTCGGCGTGAAGATCGCGCTTGTCCAGACCGGGTCATAAAGCGCTGCGCCAAGAATGCCGACGACGGCGGCATTTGCCCCGCGCATGGCGGCCTGCGCCAGAAGATGCCTGCGGAAACCTTCCCAGAAGGGAAGCGCGCCGACAAGCAGCAGCATGCCCGGCAGAAAAATCGCAACAAGGGCGATGGCCGCGCCCGCCACGCCGTTGGGCTGCGGCCCGACCACGGCGCCGAGATAAGCAGCGAAAGTGAAGAGCGGGCCGGGCACGGCCTGGGTTGCGCCATAACCGGCGATGAAGGTGTCTTCCGTGACCCAGCCAGTCGCGACGACTTCCGATTGCAATAGCGGCAGCACCACATGGCCGCCGCCGAAAACCAGCGCGCCGGCGCGATAAAAGGCATCGAACAGGGAAAGGCCTTGCGATGCCGTAACTGCGGCAAGCAGCGGCAGGAGGCCAAGCAGCAGGGCGAAAGTGGCGAGCGCGACATATCCGATGCTTTTCGGCACCCGGAAGGCGAGATGCGTGGCCTGCCCCGCGGCATCCGCACGGCAGAAGACAAGCCCGGCGGCCGCGCCGACGGCGAGCGCCAGAACCTGCCCGAAGGCGCCGGCGACGAATACGACGCAGACGATGCCCGCCAGCGCGATGCTGGCCCGCTCACGATCCGGCGCAAGGCTTTTTGCCATGCCCCAGACCGCCTGCGCCACCACGGCGACGGCGACGATTTTCAACCCATGCAGCAGGCCGGTGCCGACAGCCCCTTCGATGGAGGCGGCAACCGTGGCGAAGAGGAGGAGGAGAATGGCGGATGGCAGGGTAAAGGCCGTCCAGGCCGCCAGCGCGCCGAGCGGCCCTGCCCGCAGCAGCCCCAGCGCAAACCCAACCTGGCTGGAGGCCGGACCGGGCAGAAACTGGCAAAGCGCCACGAGATCGGCATAACCTGCCTCATCGATCCATTTGCGCCGCACCACCAGTTCATCGCGAAAATAACCGAGATGAGCGATGGGGCCGCCGAAGGAGGTGACGCCGAGCTTCAGAAAAGTCGCGAAAACCTCGCCGGGCGTGCCGTGTCTCTGGCTGCGCGCTTCGGTGTCCATGGTCTGCATTGACGATTTCACGAAACAACTCCCGGCGTGCAACGACTATTCATCGACACATATCGACCTCAAAACGGTTTCGGTATCAGACACCATTATGACAGCGATATGAAGGGACTGGCCGTATCGACGCCGGAGAGCTGCGATACCTTTCCGGCGTCTTTGGTTGTTATCCGGCGAAGGGCCTATCGCCCGGTCGGCAATAAGTCTGCGAAGTGCGAAATCCAGCCATTCTCATCGGTGCCGCCGGAAAAGCCCGTTGCTTCCCAGATGATGTGATGCCGGTTGCTGCCGTTATGAATGGTCACCGCGGCGGCGATGGGGGTCGGGGACCGCCACGAAAAGTTCCGGTTCGCCCCGGGTTCGAGGTGGCTGAGGGATTCCAGCTGGATATCGTCGAGGAAAAGCACTGTGCTCATCTGGGTCTCATAGAGATTTTCCCAGCGCGCCTGCGCCAGCGCATTTGCGGCCGCAACGAGAAGATTGCTCTCGCCGACGGGATCAGCCAGGGCCGCCAGACGCCATGCGGCGAAAATATTGGCGATATCCCCCGTGCTAAGCCCGAGACTTGAGAGGAACTCGATGGTCTGCGCATTGCCGAAAGCGTTGTAGCCCGCCTCGCCGAAGGGCCGGATATGCTTGACCACGAAATTGCTGAGAATTGGCATCTGTGTCTCCTTTTGGACATGAGCCACCTGTTCCCGGACGTTGGCGTGCAGGATCGCAGGGTGGGATTTGTGTTGATTGGGTGTCGGGACATCCCCGACGATCGAAAGGAATGCGGTCGGCCTGCCGGCCTAACCGAAGGTGATGGCGACGCAGGCAGGCATTGCCAGGAATTCCCGCAGGCCGATGCGTGTTCTGGCCCCGCCCCGCCCGGCCGGCCACGGATCGAGGATATGAAGGTCGAGATCCCCGCCGTTCACGGTGTAGCCGTAGACGAGATAATAGTGGTGTTCCGTTCCGATCACGACGACGCGGTTGTTATCGATCTCGTCTCTGACGATATCGGCGGTCAGACCCTTGATGAAATGACCGTTGGTCGTTGTGTGATCGAAGGCGTTCCACTGGCTGGAAACCAGCCTGACGACGTTGCTGTGCGGATTGACGCCGCCCTGTTCCACGATGCCGCCTGATTGATCCAGGGTCTGCGCCAGCTCCCAGCGCTCCTGAACCTGCGGATCGACCGTGGCGAGCGCCTCGGTGTTGCGCCTTGCAATCTCGTACTGGGTGGCCGCAGGAAGCCCGCAAAAGGCCCGCACCATCTGCTCGACGGCGGCGAAACACCAGGCTGGGGTGTCCTGGGGGACCAGGGCTGGAGGGTTGGTGACTGTCGGCATGGTCTTCTCCTTTCTGAAAATGACGTTGCATGGGGCGCTTCGATGGCGGCCGGATGCCTGTCGTTGAGGTGGTGAATGTCGAAGTTTCGGCGGCCGTCCTGCCGGCATCTGCGCCGGCAGGACGTTGCCCATGATCCCATGCCCAAGGGGACGTGTTCGGCCGGGACCACGGAAACGCTTGCTGCCGGGCCGGAAAGTGACGGCAGGCTCTCAGGAGATCAGGCGGTCTTGCTCAGATCCTGACGATAGGCCTGCAGCGACGCGATTTTTGCCTCCGCCGCAGCCTCGCGTTCGGCGACGATGACCGAGAGCTTTTCCGAGGCTTCCGCCAAATAGTTCGTCAGTTCGGCGCCGGTGAGATATTTCCCCTGCAGCCTGTTGAGCTTAGACCATCCGTCCGCAAAGCTGCGGTTGAACCTCTCGCTGACGGTCCCGACCGCATACCATTGGGCGGTCTGCCTGACGAAGAACTCGTTGACGGAGCGAACGAGCTGGGCGAGGCGGTTCTTGCGAATGACTTCCAGCTCGGCCACATTGTCGATCGCCTTGACCTGGTGCCCGGCATCGTCGGCCACGGCCTGCATGAAATCGGCGAAGCTCTTGAAGAAAAAAGCGATTTCCTCAATAATTTCCTTCGTGCGTTTCAGCGCCGTAATGCTGACGTTGAGGGATTGGACCGCAAGCTTGATCTTGTCGCTCTCGTCCTGCTTTCCCTTGAGCAGGGCGTTGATCTTTATGAGTTCGGCGGCCTGGGTGCGGCGTTCGTTCTCATAGGCTTCCGCCTTGTCGATCATCTTCATCTGCATTTCGCGCAGGCTCGCCGCCTGCTGCTGCTGCTCGTCGGTGAGCTTGCCGAGCCCCTTGTCGAGCGCCTCGAGCGAAGCCTGAAGACTTGAGATCAGGGTCTGCTGACTTGCGATCTTTTCCTCCTGCGCTTTCAGTTCCGCGGCGCGCGCGGTCAGGCGTTTGTCGAGTTCGGCAAGCTCCACGGCCTTGCTCGATTTCGGGTCGGTACCCTCGGCATCTTTCGCCAGCGTCGACCTGCTGTCTTCCAGCGCCTTGATATCCGTCTTCAAGCTGTCGCGTTTTTCCTCGCTCTTGCGCAGTTCGGCCTTCTGCTCGGAAAGCTTGCTCTGCGTGGCGGCCGCATCGGCCTTGCCGTCGCCGGTTGTCGGTGTGCGGGAACCGCCACCCTGCCCCTGCCCGTCATCCTGGCCACCCCTGGACTGTCCCGAAAGTGCGCCGCCGACCGACGAGGCCAGCATGGAGGCCGGACCGCCCGCCGCCATGGCGATTGCGGGAATGGCGCTTGAAATCATCTGTGCGCCGACCCGGACGATCGACATGATAAAAGCACGCTGCTCGGCCGTATTGGCCCGCTTTTCATATTCACGGGCCTTCTTTTCGAACTCCGCGACCTGCGCCTTCAGATCGTTCACAAGCGATTCCAGCTGTTGACGCCGCGCGTCGGCCTCGCGGATTTCCCGTTCCATCGTCACCTTGTCTTCGAGACGCTTGCTCAATACCATTTCGCTCGCATCGGTGATCTGCGCGGTCGCCCTGATGATGCCGTCATAGGTGGAGGCGACCTCAAGCAGATCGTCACGCACTTTCAACGCCTGGTCGCGGATATTCTTCGCGAGCTTTATCAAGTCGTTTGAGACGAAAGCCTTGATCTCGCCCTGGTCATTTCCCTCGCGGATGTCCAGCCAGTCCGGGAAGATATCCTCGATTGAAATGCGGACGCGATTGGCAAGATCCATCGCATGTCTCATGCTGATTTCACTTTTCTGCTGCGACGTTATCAGGCTGTCCATGATGGCGCTGATGCGGCCGCGAATTTTGCCTTCCTCCTGCGGTGTGGTGTTATAGGCGATGTAGAGCAGGTCGATCGCATTGTCGGTATCGCGCTTGGCGCGCTCGACATCATAGGTTCCCTGGATCTTGTCGATATAATACCGGACGAGCGCCGTATCCGCCTTGGGAAGGCTGAATTCCGGCTTCGACACGATCGCCTCGACATCGGCGTCGATCGCGCTGTTGAGTTTGGTTTCCCGGCTTTCGAGATTGACGACATTGTTCATTTTCATGCTCCTGTTGATGGGTGGTTACGGAGAGTGATGGGGGTGATCGTTCACGATCCGCATTGTTTCTTCGCGTCGTCCGGCAATCCGGCCTCGGTCACGGAAATGAACTGCGGCACGTCCTTGGTCAGGCCGTCGATCTCGGCGGACAGCCGCGTAACCTGACGTATTTTCGCGTCGTCAGGATTGACCTCGCTCGCTTCCTTCAGAGCGCTGGTGAAGTTGCCGACCTGAATGTTGAAGTCCTGGACCTTGACGTTGATCGTGGAGATCGCCGCCTTGAGCCTGGCGATCTGCTCCTCCAGCGTTTTCACCGCCTTCTGGTTCTCGGCATGGCTCTGCTGCGCCGCCGCAAGCTGGCGGCGATTGTTTTCGAGCTGGTTGCGAACGCCTTCGAGAGCCGACCGGGCATTGTCCAGCCGCGGCTGGGCGATGCGGTATTCCCGCTCCGCATCCTTCATCCAGCCCAGCGCCTTGACCGCCGCGTCGCCGGCCTGGCAAATTCCCGGCAGGAAGAAGAGGACGCCGCTGCATATTCTGACGCGCTTGGCCTGTTCCTCCATTTCCCTGCGGGCCTTTTCGAAGGTGGCCTGGCGCGCCCTGACGTTCTCGCCCTCGGACTGAACCAGTTCCTCATAGCCCTTCACGCTGGTTTCGGACTGCACCACCTGCCGCTCCAGCTCGATCTGCAGGTACATGGCCTGACCCAGCGCCTTCTCACGGTCGGCGCTGAGCTGCTGTTGCGCCGTCAGATGCTCCATCAGGCACACGGAACGGCGGCCGAGCAGCTCGCGACCCGCTTCCGCCTGCTCCAGTTTCGACTGGAAAGCCGCCACCTGCTCGGTGGTGAGGGTGGCCGCGTTCGCAACGGCGGGCCCGCCCAGGGGCTGGATATCGAATTGCATCGCGATGGCCGCAAGGCCGGCGAAAATAACATGTCGAAGTTGCATGGCTTCAGCCTCCTTTGGAGAATTGGGGATGGATAAAAAGCATGACGGGCTCCACACGCCGCCCGGCATCGCTGCCGGCCGCGCCAGAGACATGGCTGTAATGTTCGGGTGTCAGGCGGTTCCGGGTGCATTTTTTGCAACGCCGTCAAGACCGAAAACACAACCCTCAAAGATTGCATTCAGGGCAACCGGGCGAAATATTCCGCATCCGAAACTTCATTAAATTATTCAATAGAAACAGACGATAAAATCGCCGTTGGCACTGCTCTCGAAAACCGTCTCAAAAGGGAACACATTTTAACGTGCCCTTTAACACTCAATTTATGAGAGTATTTTTTAATACCGTTCAACAGGGTGTCGGGGGAGTGCAACAAAATGCACGCATCTTCCGAACCGGAACCTTTCGGCCGTCGCGCGCACCCCGGGCGGTCGTCGCCAGCGCATGAAACTCACGCTTTGAAATTCGCCATAAAGTAGCGAATGCCAAGAGAACCATGGGAGAAAGGTATCTGGAAAAGCAGGCGCCCCGGCTTCAAAGACGCACCCGAAAAGGGACTTCGTCCGGCCTCGGCCGGACATGCTTCGAGAGAGGCTGGACTTACTTGCGAACAGGATATTGAACGATGACGCCTTTGCCGACGCCGTCGCCTATCTATGCACCGAGATCCCGGCCGTCTTCAAAAAGGAGCAGCGCCTCGTCCGCGCACTCGGAGACTTCGGCGCATTCGCCACCGTGATGTGCGCCTTAGGCGTCGCATCGGCCCATGGCGGGCGATTTACGCTGGCGGCGGTTCAGGCAGCCGTCGTTCCATCCGGCTGGGCCTCCAGCCGCAGGACGCGCGCATTGATCGACTGGCTGGAACTGGAAAATACCGCACAGCGCCACCCGCCGCACGGCGATAAACGCGAGCGGCCATGGTCCATGGATGGCTGGCTCATTGCTGCAATCGAAAAACTCGCCGCAACCTACCTCATCGCGGCCTCGCCATGGGCGCCCAGCCCGGCAATGGAAACGCCTGCGGAGGAGACCGTCGGAACAGCCGTCCTCATAGACGGTGTGAGCTGGTTCCTGCGGCATGCGCGGGATCTGCCGTTTCCATCGGCGGAAACGCGGATGTTCCTCGGCCATGCGCCCGGTTTCCCGATATTGCTGGACCTGCTGTCAGCCGCGGAAACCGGAGCCTGCGATGTGACGGATTGCGCCTTCTCCCGCAAGGCATCGGCGCGCGCCTACGGGGTCAGCCGTGCCCATGTCACGGCCCTGCTTGCCAGGGCCGAGCGGTTGAAAATTCTGAAGAGGAACGGTTCCGGCGTCATTCTGAGCGATCTGACTTTGCAGACCGTCCAGCGTGACCTCGCCTATCAGCTCGCGTTCGTCGCTTTATGGCCGGCGATGGTGAAAACGGCACGATCTCAATCGTCCGACGCCCCGGAGAGCCTGTCCGGCCGGAATGCCTCCAGCAATCCGCGATAGGGTTTGGCGAGCGGCGTGGCATAAGCGCCGCGCTTGGCGGTGGACAACCCCATGGATACCAGCGATTCCGCCTGCTTGACGGCCGCCGCGACGCCATCGACGACAGGAACGCCGAATTCATCGCGCAGTTCGACGGCAAGGTCCGCCATGCCGGCGCAGCCGAGCACGATCGCCTCCGCCCTGTCCTCTTTCAGGGCCAGCGAGATTTCCGCGCGCAGCCTTTCACGAGCGTTCGAGGCGGGATCTTCCAGCGACAGGACCGGAATATCCGCGGCGCGCACATTGCAGCGGGCGGACATGCCATAACGATGGACAAGATGTTCCAGCGGCAGCCGCGAGCGTTCCATCGTCGTGACGATGGTGAATTTCTGCGCAATGAAGGCGGTTGCGGAGACCGCCGCCTCGCAGATGCCGATAACGGGAATATCGGCGAGAGCGCGGGCCGCATCGAGCCCGGTGTCGTCGAAACAGGCGATGACCGCCGCGTCGGCTCCAAGCGCCGGCGCCTTTGCCAGCTCCAGCAGCAGGCCGGGCACGGCGAAAACCTCGTCGTAATAACCTTCGATGGAGACGGGCCCCATGGACGAGGTGACGGCCAGTATGTCCGTATCGCGGCCGGCTATCCGCGTCGCGGCGTCGGCAATGGTCGCGGTCATGGATTGCGTGGTGTTGGGATTGATGACGAGAATGCGCATTTTACGTTTCTTTATCCGCGCGAATGGCGGCGATTGAGCGTGACGATCAGGCCGAGCGTGGCCGCGATCACCAGGAAGGAAAACAGGGTTGTAACAGCACCGAGCGCATAAAGCACCGGCGTCGTGACATTGGTGGTCATGCCGTAGATTTCCAGCGGCAGCGTGTTGTAGGTGCCTGACGTCATCAATGTGCGGGCGAACTCGTCATAAGAAAGCGTGAAGCCGAAAAGACCGACGCCGATCAGGCTCGGCGCGATCATCGGCAGCACCACATGGGCAAATGTTTGCCAGGAGGACGCGCCAAGGTCACGGGCTGCCTCCTCATAGGATGGCGAGAAGCGGTTGAACACGGCCAGCATGATGAGCACCCCAAATGGCAGCGTCCAGGTGAGATGCGCGCCAAAAGCTGATGTATACCATGAAGGTTCTAGCCCAAGCTGTTGGAAAAGAACACCAATGCCAAGAGAAATGATGATTGACGGAACCACCAGGCTGGCAACGGAGAGATAAAAAAGCGGTGTCGCGCCGATGAATTTTCGCCGGAAGGCCAGGCCCGCCAGAAGCGAGACGAAGACAGTGACGATCATGACCATCAGGCCAAGCCCGAAGGAGCGGCGGAAGGAGCCGCCGAAATCGCCCACCGCCTGCTGTTCGAAAAGATTGCCGAACCAGTGCAGCGAAACGCCATTCAGCGGGAAAGTCAGGCCGCCATTCGGCCCCTGAAAGGCGAGGATGAGGATGGCCGACAGCGGACCGTAGAGGAACAGAACGAAGAGGGCGAAAAAGAAGGCGAGGATATAGAATTCGCGGCCGCGTTTCTCCTGATGCATGGGATCAAAGCTCCTTGCGGATATCGACGATGCGCAGGATGCCCGCGACCATCAGCAGAACGAGAATGAGCAGGATGACGGCGTTCGCAGCGGCGGCCGGATATTGCAGCAGCGACATCTGGTTCTTCATCATCAGCGCCACCGAGGCGCTCTGGCCGCCGGACATCACCTGAACGGTGGAGAAATCGGCCATGACCAGCGTGACGACGAAGATGCTGCCAATCGCCATGCCGGGCTTGGCAAGCGGAATGATGACGTTACTGAGCGTCTGCCAGCCCGTCGCGCCGGCGTCCCGCGCCGCCTCGATCAGCGATTTATCGATGCGCATCAGCGTGTTGAAGATCGGAGTGACCATGAACAACGTATAAAGATGCACCATGGCGAGCACCACGGCAAAATCCGAATAAAGCAGCCATTCGATCGGTTCAGGAATGATGCCGGTGCCGACCAGGGCGCTGTTGACGAGGCCGTTTCGCCCCAGCACCGGAATCCAGGAAATCATGCGGATGATGTTCGACGTCAGGAAGGGCACGGTGCAGACGAGGAAGAGCACCATCTGCATGGTGGTGGTGCGAATGTGGAAGGCGAGGAAATAGGCGACCCAGAAACCGCAGAACAGCGTGATGGCCCAGACCATGGCGGCATATTTCAGGGTATTGAGATAGGTCTGCCAGGTGACCCAGGAGCCGAGCGTTTCCAGATAGTTGAACGTCACGAAATCCGGATACATCTGGGCGAAATCGTAATCCCAGAAGCTGACGACGGCGATCATGAGGATCGGCAGAGCCAGGAAAAAGCCGAGGATCAGCAAAAGCGGCGCGGCCTGGACGTAAGACACGAGCTTTTGCGGCAGCGCGAAGCTGCGGGGCGGCCTGTCCTTTTTGTCGCTGACGCCGATGAGTCTAACCGTCACCATCATGAAGCCTTTCGCTGGATTTAGAGATGCATCGGTGGCGAAGGCCGCCGGCAAGCATGTTGACAAAGGCCTCTACACTCTCGCCGTCATCCTCGGGCTTGACCCGAGGATCCATGGCCGCGCCAGATTGTGGATCCTCGGGTCAAGCCCGAGGATGACGACGGAGGGTTTTCGACGCCTATGTGACTGACCGACGGCCTTCACCGCCGGCTTCGTCCTTCAAAAACATCAGGCCGCGATGAATTCGTTCCAGCGACGAACCATGTAGCGGTCCTCGTCCATGACGGAGTTCCAGCATGCGACCTTGCCCATGCGCTCCTCGAAGGAGCCGCCATCGCGCACAGCGCCGGCCTTTTCCATGACCTTGCCGTCAGGCGCGATGATATCGCCCCCAGCCGGCTTGCCCTCGACCCAATAACCCCATTCGTCGGCGGACATGTGTTCCTTCGCCGTTTCCATGGCGGCGGAATAATAACCCTGACGGTTGAGGTAAGCGCCGACCCAGCCCGAGGTGTACCAGTTGATATATTCATAGGCCGCATCGAGTTTCGCGCCCGAGAGGTGCTTCGCAAGCCCGAGACCGCCGCCCCAGGAGCGATAGCCTTCCTTCAGCGGCTGGTATTTGCAGGCGATGCCCTTGGAACGAACGGCGGCGACGGCCGGCGACCACATGGACTGGATGATGACTTCGCCCGAGGCCATGAGGTTGACGCTCTCGTCGAAGCTCTTCCAGAAGGCGCGGAACTGGCCGTCCTTCTTCGCCTTGATGAGGAAGTCGATGGTCTTGTCGATCTCCTCCTTGGTCATGTTGCCCTTGTCGGCATATTTGATGTTGCCCATGGCTTCCATGATCATCGCCGCATCCATGATGCCGATGGAGGGGATGTTGAGGATCGAGGTCTTGCCCTTGAACTTCGGGTCCATGATATCGGCCCAGCTTGAGATATCGCGGCCGACGAGATCGGGGCGGATGCCGAGCGTATCGGCATTGTAGATGGTCGGGACCATGGTGAAATAATCGGTCTCGCCCTTGGCAAATGTCTTGTCGCCGGGCTTTTCGACGAAACCGACCGTGTGCGGGGCCGTGCCCTGCGCCACGACGCTGTCCGGTTTCAGCTTGCCGTTTTTGAACAGCGGCACGATCTTGTCGTAATATTTCAGCTTCTTGATTTCCATCGGCTGGATGACGCCGGCCGGATAGACCTTCTTCAGGATCCAGTATTCGATATCGGCGATGTCGTAGGAATTCGGCTGAGTGACGGCGCGCTGGGCGGCCGCATCCGAATCCGTCGCCGTCATTTCGAGCGTGATGCCGAGATCGGCCTTGCACTTTTCGGCAATGGCGTTGAGGTTCGACACACCGGTGCCGAACTGGCGGATGGTGATCGGGTTCTGCGCCCAGATGGTCGGGAAGCCGGTGATGAGGCCGGAGCCGATTGCGGCACCCGTGGCGGCTGCGCCCGCCTTCAGGAGGCCGCGGCGGGACAGGCCCTTCTTGCTGTTGGTGGTATCGGTCATTTCAAAGTTCTCCTCTGGTTATTTTTGGGGTCACTTCTCTACCCGGCCGAGCACGATGGCATCGGCCGCATTCCATGAAAGCG
>QFOL01000202.1 GCA_003241215.1 Agrobacterium fabrum | reverse complement strand
CGCTATAGGGCCGGGCTCACGTCCCGACGCCGATTTCGGCAAGCCGCGTCAGACAGGCTTCTTCGACATTGTCGAGTTCCGCCAGCGTTTCTTCGATGTCCTTGCGCTTTTGCCGAAGTTCGGCGCGCTTTTCATCGACCTTCCTCATCAGAAGCACCAATTGGCCCGATTCGCCCGGCGGTTCCTTGTAGACATGAATGATCTCGCGAATTTCGGAGATCGTGAAACCGATACGGCGGCCACGCAGGATTTCCTGAATGAGATGACGGTCGGCAGCCCTGAAAAGCCGCGTGCGCCCGCGGCGCTCAGGATGGATGAGCCCCTCGTCCTCGTAAAATCTCAAGGTACGGGTGGAAACACCGAATTCGCGTGTCAGTTCGGTTATGCTATAATACTTGTCCAAGGGCCTATCCGATTCATAACCGGATGATATTATTTGACCTTCACGTAAAAGTCAATTTTTGCCCAATTCTCCTATCCGGAAATACCATACCACCAGGTCGCGATGCCCAGAAAGGCGAAAAAACCGACAATATCGGTAACCGCCGTCACAAAGACCGCCGAGGAGACAGCCGGGTCCGCTCCGAACTTGTCGAGCACCAGCGGAATGAGAATGCCCGCCAGCGCCGCTGCCAGCATGTTGAGGCACATGGCCGTGGCGATGATGCCGCCAATATGGATATCCTGAAACCAGACACCGGCAACGACGCCGATGGCGCAGCCGAACAGCATGCCGTTCAGGATACCCACACCCGCCTCGCGCCTGATGATGCGGGCCGCATTGTGGATATCGAGACTTTTGGTGGCAAGCGCCCGCACCGACACGGTCATGGTCTGCGATCCGGCGTTGCCGCCCATGCCGGCCACCGTCGGCATCAGGATCGCGAGCGCGACGATCTGCTGGATCGTTGCGTCGAACAGGCTGATGACCGACGCGGAGAGAAAGGCGGTGATGAGGTTGACGGCGAGCCACGGCACGCGCGAACGCGAGGTGCTGGCGATCGAGTCCGAGAGCTCTTCGTCACCCACGCCGCCAAGACGCAGCAGATCCTCCTCGGCCTCTTCCTGAATGACGTCAACGACGTCATCGATGGTCAGCACACCCACCAGACGACCATTATTGTCGACCACGGCGGCGGAGAGAAGGTCGTATTGCTCGAAAAGCTGGGCCGCCTCTTCCTGGTCCATTTCTGCCGGGATCGAGTGATTCGTCTCGTGCATGATCGTTTCGATCTTCACCTGACGCTTGGCGCGCAGCACCTTGTCCAGATCGAGCGCGCCGACCAGCTTGAAGGTCGGATCGATGACGAATATCTGTGTGAAGGAATCCGGCAGTTCCTCCTCTTCTCGCAGATAATCGATGGTCTGCCCCACGGTCCAGAACGGCGGCACGGCCACAAATTCCGTCTGCATGCGGCGGCCGGCCGAGCTTTCCGGGTAATCCAGCGCCCGCATCAGCCGCACGCGTTCGGTAAACGGCAGCTGCGAGAGAATATCCTCGCGGTCCTCGTCGTCGAGGTCTTCGAGAATATAGACGGCGTCGTCCGAATCGAGCTCGCCGATGCCGGCGGCGATCTGCTCGTTCGACATCTGGTCGACGATATCGAGACGGATGCCCTCATCCACCTCGGTCAGCGCCGTCATGTCGAAATCGGAACCGAGCAACCGCACAAGCGCGTGGCGTTGTTCCGGCAGGATGGATTCCAAGAGGTCGCCGAGTTCCGATTCATGCAGCCGCGCCACGTTCTTGCGCAGGAAGAGCAGGTCGCGGTCGGCAATCGCCGCACCCACCATCGTCAGAAAATCGGATCGAACCGAGCCGTCCTCGGCATAAATATCGGACGGCGCCTCTGTCGGCCTTACATCTTCGGGCGCAACAGCATCGTCGTCACGGTCTGTCATATGGCGTCCCCTCGTATTCAAATGCCGCAGTGCTCGGATGCGAAGGCAGAATGGCGTTAAAAAGCATATTGTCAACAACCGGATAGCTGCAAATACACAGGCTCCGCGACCGCGGCGAAAAATCCATTCGACATTCCTCTTCCCATGCGCCGGCAGGGCTTCCGCCAGCAGCCATAAGCATGATCGGCCGATCTTTGCGGCCCGTTTTGCGACAACGTCCACCCCCTTTACGCCGTTCCCATTTCAAATGTTGAACGGGCAAATGACGGTTTTGCCGCGATGCACAATTAAGCATTGACAGCCGGTATGGATCGGCGCTTCTGAATATGCATTTGACGAACGGAAAAACGCCGCCGAACGACCGTAAAAAGACAGATTCCGGGAAATAGACCATGAGCAAGACGGATTTCATAGGCAAGGCATCGTCCGCCGCAGGCGGCTGGGGCGCACTCAAAAGCGTCGGCAAACGCCTGCTGGAATCCGGTGAACCGATTTCCGGCGCACGCATACTCTTGAAGACCAACCAGCCGGACGGCTTTGACTGCCCGGGCTGCGCCTGGGGTGACCCGGAACATGGCTCCTCCTTCGAATTCTGCGAAAACGGCGTCAAGGCGGTATCATGGGAAGCGACGGAAGCCCGCGTACCGCCGGACTTCTTCGCCAGCCGCACTGTCTCGGAACTGCGCAGCTGGTCCGACTACGATCTGGAGAAACAGGGTCGCCTCACCCATCCCATGCGTTATGACCGGGCGAGCGACAGATATCTGCCCGTCTCCTGGGACGATGCCTTCGCCGAAATCGGCCGTATCCTCAACAGTCTCGACAACCCTGATCGGGCGGAGTTCTATACCTCCGGTCGCGCCTCCAACGAGGCGGCCTTCCTCTATCAGTTGATGGTCCGGCTTTACGGCACCAACAATTTCCCCGACTGTTCCAACATGTGCCACGAAGCGAGCGGCGTCGGCCTGAAGGCTTCGATCGGCGTCGGCAAGGGCACCGTGCTGCTTGAGGATTTCGAGCAGACGGACGCCATTTTCGTCATCGGGCAAAATCCCGGCACCAACCATCCCCGCATGCTGGGCGACCTGCGCCGCGCCGCCCTCCGCGGCGCCCGCATCGCCGTCTTCAACCCCATCCGCGAAAAGGGGCTGGAGCGCTTTGCCGACCCGCAGGACAAGGTGGAGATGATTACCGGCGGCAGCACCCGCATCGCCACCAATTATTACCAGCCGCGCCAGGGCGGCGACATGGCGGCCGTGCGCGGCATGAGCAAGGCGGTCTTCGCCGCTGACGATGCAGCAAGGGCGACGGGCGAACCCGCCATCATCGATTACGACTTCATCGCCGAACATGCGGCAGAGTTCGAGGCCTATCGCGCCGCCGTCGATGCGACGAGTTGGGAAAGCATCCTCGACCAGTCCGGCCTCACCCGCGCGGAGATCGAAGAAGCGGCCCGTATCTACATGAATGCCGGTTCCGTCATCGCCACCTGGGCCATGGGCGTCACCCAGCACAAGCATTCGGTCATCATCGTTCGCGAGATCACCAATTTCATGCTGCTGCGCGGCAATGTCGGCCGTCCGGGCGCCGGCCTTTGCCCGGTGCGCGGCCATTCCAACGTGCAGGGCGACCGCACCGTCGGCATCGACGAAAAAGCCCCGCCCGCACTTCTCGACGCGCTGGAAAAGGAACTCGGCGTTCCCATGCCGCGCAAGCCCGGCCACAATACCGTCGAAGCCGTCGCCGCCATGCTGGACGGCAAGGCGCAGACCTTCATCGCGCTCGGCGGTAATTTCATGCGCGCGACGCCCGACAGCCCCCTGATCGTCAAGGCCTTCGAAAAGCAGAAACTGACGGTCAACATCGCCACCAAGCTCAACCATTCGCATCTGGTGCCGGGCGAAACCTCCTTCGTGCTGCCCTGCCTCGGCCGAACGGAAATCGACCGCAATTCGGCCGGCCGCTCGCAGATCGTCACGGTGGAGGATTCCATGAGCATGGTGCACAGTTCCGGCGGCATCAATCCGCCTGCCTCGGATGAGCTGCGTTCGGAAGTCGCCATCGTCGCCGGCATCGCCGAGGCGACGCTTGGCAATGCCCATGTCGCCTGGAAGGCGCTTGCCGATGATTACGATCTCATCCGCGACATGATCGAGCGGGTCATTCCCGGTTTCGATAATTTCAACGAGCGCGTCCGCGTGCCGCGCGGTTTTCATCTGCGCAACGCGGCGGCCGAACGGGAATGGAACACACCGGCGAAAAAGGCCACCTTCTACAGCGGCCCGCTGCCCGAACAGACCGAACACCAGCAGGCGCTCACGCGCGATGATCTTTTCGTATTGCAGACCTTCCGCAGCCACGATCAATATAACACCACGATCTACGGCATGGATGACCGTTATCGCGGCGTCTATGGCGAGCGCCAGGTCATCTTCATGAACCCGAAGGACATGGAAGCGTTCGGCGCCCATTCCCGCCAGCGCGTCGATGTCATCGGCGAATATGGCGACGGCGTGGAGCGCATTGCGCAGAATTTCCGGCTGGTGCCCTACAATATTCCGCAGGGCAGCATCGGTGGTTATTATCCGGAACTGAACGTGCTGGTGCCGCTGTCGAGCTATGGCGAGGGCAGCTTCACGCCAACGTCGAAATCGGTGCTCGTCTCCGTTCGCCTGCGCGCGGACGCCTCCTGATGGAAGAGGAGCAATCCGCCGCCGCGTTCATGGCGGCGGTGGCGCAGCTTCAGGAAAGCTCCGCACAGGCGCTCACGGCCACGGGCGCGGCGATCCTTCTGGCGGTCTGCCTGAACGTCGCCGCCGACAGCCGCAGCATCGCCAACCGGCTGGGGCTTGCACACGCCCTCATTCTGCGCGAAATCACTGCCCTGTCGCCACGTTTCGTGCGGGTGACAAAACGCGATTCCCGCACCCAGCGCAGCTTTCTGGAGGCGACCGAAGAAGGACAGGCCCTTGCGGTGGCGTCCCTGCGGATTTGAAACGAACGGAGCATTCCTTGGCAATCAGGCCGATCCTGCCCTACCCCCATCCCGGCTTGTCCGAAATCTGCACGCCGGTCACGGCTTTCGACGGGCAATTGCAGGAACTGGTCGCCGATCTCACCGACACGATGCGCGCCGCGCCCGGCGTCGGCATCACCGCCGCCCATATCGGCGTAAGGCAGCGTGTCTTCGTGCTGGAACTGACGCCGGGGACCGTCCTTACCTACGTCAATCCTGAAGTCGTCAGCCAATCCACACAGACCATGCGCCATATGGAGGGTAGCGTCTCCATGCCGGGATTTACCGACGAGGTGGAGCGGCCCTCCGAAATCGAGGTGAGATTTCAGGACAAAGCCGGCGGCGAACACCGACAGACCGCCCAAGGATTTCACGCCATCTGCATCCAGCACGAGATCGACCAGCTGGACGGCATTTTCTGGCTGAAGCGTCTTTCGAAACTCAAGCGTGACCGGCTGGTGAAAAAATGGGAAAAATCCCGGAAATCCTGACGGTCAGCCTGATATCGACAGCGCAAATTCCGCATCGCCCTTCAGCGTATTGCTGACGGTGCAGATATCCTCCGCCATATGGGCGATGGCGCTGCGTGTGGCCTCATCGAAATCCCCCTTTATCTCGATCCGGACATCGAAACGCACGATCCGCGATGGCTCCTCCTCAGCCTTTTCGCCGGATACATGCACTGTCACCTTTTCGAACCGGTCGAGCACGCCCATGCGGCTTGCTGCAATCCGGGCGCTGAGCGCCAGGCAGGCCGCCAGCGACGAATAAAGAAGATCGAGCGGATTGAAACCCGGCTCCGAGGCCGCCGTCACCACCGTCAGGGCGCCTCCGGTGGCGGTGACGACATCGGGATGCCCGAGACGGCCAAGTGTGACGACAGCCCCCGTCGGCCGCTTTTTAACCCTGAACTGATTCACGCCCGACCTCACACCGCGATTTCACCCGATGGAACCAAAATTAGCCTCGCGCTTTTACTCACGCAACGGTGAACGACCGTTGAGTATTGATTGAAAAGGGAGCTGGGACATATGGTTACATCTACGCTCGTCAGCATTCTGATCACCTTCCTGGTGATTGTGCTCGTCTTGTGGCTTATCGCGCGACTGCCGGTCGGCGGCGGCGCAAAACAGATAGCACAGGTGATCGTCATCATTATCGGCATCATCTCGCTGCTGAAATATCTCGCCGTCTTCTGATGTCCCGGCACATGCAGACAAAAAGGCGGCGAAAGCCGCCTCTTTTATGCGCCGTTTTCGCCTGCCTGACCGCTATTGCCGAGGCTCGAACTGATAGTTTTTTTTAAGGGTGATATCCCGAACGCTGCCAATGCCGAGAAACGGCGTATTGTCGGCGTCAAAAATCGCCCTGCCCTTCGCCACAATCCAGCGGCTCGAACCATCAGGCAGATTGACCTTGTAGCGCTGGTCGAAAAACACGCCGGTGGTGATGCTGTCAAAAATGGCCTGCGCCACCTGATCGCGCATTTCGACATCGATTCTTTCGAGAATCTCCTCGATCGTCACCCCACGTGACGCAACCGGTTCGGAAAACCCATGGCATTCCGCGGTGACCGCATCCATGATCAGCCTGTTGTCGGAAATGCTCCACATGTAATAGCCGAGCGCATTGTCTGAATCCGTTTTGTCCCCCTGCACGAAAGCCCCCAGACATTTTCCCCGACAAAAGCTAACATTAGACCTCCAATATTCCACCCCTCGTTTTTGCAGGGTGAACCGGCTATCTACCTCAGCGTGCACCAATATCCACCGAAATTTGATGTTTGCCAAATCCTGTCGCCGGTCTGAAAGCACCGATAAATTCCGAGAGCCCGTCGCAAAACCGACAGCCGGCACCTACATGGCTTGCGATGATATTTCGAAGGAGCTCAATATGCTGCGAAGCGCTCTTACTCTTGGACTGCTGACCGTAACTGTCGTTCTCGCCGGATGCCAGACGTGGCAAAGTCCATATCGCGGAAGCGAGTGGCGGATGGATCAGGTGATGGATGGCGATCCCCATCGTGTCGGTGATGGAAACCGGCGTCGCTGATCGCCCAGTTCGAATGGCGTCAAGTCGACGATTGCCGCCCGAAGCCGCAGCGCCCAGGCTGCAAGGATAATTCATTTCGAGGCAACCGAGATGCATCCTGCGCCGCACGGGGCAGCTCTTCCAATTTCAGGAGAAACAGAGTTAACTGACTGGCTGAAAAAGAAAAAACCCGCCGAAGCGGGTTTCTTTGGTGCGGTCGAGAAGACTCGAACTTCCACGGGTTGCCCCACAGCGACCTCAACGCTGCGC
>QFOL01000201.1 GCA_003241215.1 Agrobacterium fabrum | reverse complement strand
CAGGAAGAAGAAGGAAAACACCATGGCCAAGCTGATCCACTCGATGGTCCGGGTGCTGGACGAAAAGCGTTCGGTGGAATTTTACAAACAGGCTTTCGGCCTTGAAATTGCGGAACGCGCCGAGTTCGAGAATTTCACGCTGATCTATCTCAGCAATGCCGAGGGCGATTTCGAGCTGGAGCTTACCGTCAACCGCGGCCGCGAAGTGCCCTATGCGCTGGGCGATGGTTATGGCCACCTTGCCGTCAGCGTTGCCGATGTGGACGCCGAACACCAGCGCTTCACCGAGATCGGCCTTTCTCCCGGCAAGATCATCGAGGCCGATTACAAGGGCCAGCCTTTCGCAAAATACTTTTTCATCTGCGATCCGGATGGTTACAAGATCGAAGTGCTGCAGCGCGGCAACCGGTTCAAATAAACTCCAATGGAGGCGGGCATGGCAGAGGCAGGCGTGAAACTCGAAGACAGCTGGAAACGCGTTCTTTCCGGCGAATTCGCCAACCCCTACATGCTCAGGCTGAAGGAGTTCCTGCTTGCCGAAAAGACCGCCGGCAAGCGCATCTTCCCGAAGGGCGCGGAATATTTCCGGGCTCTCGATCTTACGCCTCTCGATGAGGTCAAGGTCGTCATTTTGGGCCAGGACCCCTATCACGGGCTCGGTCAGGCGCATGGGCTGTGTTTTTCCGTCCAGCCGGGCGTGCGCATTCCGCCTTCGCTCGTCAATATTTACAAGGAATTGCAGAGCGATCTCGGCATTCGCCCCGTCGGTCACGGCTTTCTGGAAAGCTGGGCCAAACAGGGCGTGCTTCTGCTCAACAGCGTGCTGACGGTGGAAGAGTCCCGCGCCGCCTCGCATCAGGGGCAGGGCTGGGAAAAATTCACCGACGCCGTCATCCGCGCCGTCAACGACGAATGCGACCATGTGGTCTTCCTGCTCTGGGGTTCCTATGCCCAGAAGAAGGCGGCCTTTGTGGATCAGCGCAAGCACCTCGTGCTGCGCTCGCCGCATCCGTCCCCGCTTTCCGCCCATAACGGCTTTTTCGGCAATGGCCATTTTTCCAAGGCAAACGCCTTTCTCGCCTCCCATGGCCGCCAGCCGATCGACTGGCAATTGCCCGAAACGGCGGGAAGCGACAAAAACCTTCTCTAGATACTCATAAAATACCTTTACGCTTTGCGGTTGTCGGGATTAAAGATAACCGGACTACAAAGTGAAGGATTATGCCCGTGTCTCTGCTGTCTGCCGAAACCTCCGTCTCGTTGCCCGATCCGCTGTCGATCGTCGATGCTTTCGAGGATCACTTCTCCGAGCATCTGGAGATGGAGCGGGAAGGGGCGACGGTGCGCTTCAAGGCGGAATATGGCCATGGCAGCTTCAGCGCCGAAGGCGGCCGTTTCGCCGCAAGTGTCAGCTGCATTTCCGAACATATATTGATGTCGGTGAAGGCCATGGTGGCCGAACATATCGTCGAATTCTCCGGCGAGACCGGGCTGGATTTCCGCTGGAGCGGCCATGGCGCGCAACAGCGTGAATTGCCCAATCTTTTTGTCGGCAAGGTCGCCCGCGCCTATAATCTGACGCCGCATATGCGCCGGCTGGTGGTGTCGGTCGAAAGCGGCATCGAAAGGCTGCTGACCGGCGGCATGCATGTGCGGCTGCTTTTGGTGCCGGATCAGGCGCGTGCGCCGGTCTGGCCCTATCTCGCCCCCACCGGCGCCATCGTCTGGCCGGCCAATGACGATCTCCTGACGCGGCGCGTCTATACGATCCGCTCCGGCGACATCGCCCGCGGCGAGGTGGATATCGATTTTGTCATGCATGAGGGCGACCATATGCCGGGTGCGACCTTCGGCGCGACGGCAAAACCGGGCGACGTTGTCGGCATCATCGGCCCGAGCGGTACCTGCCCGGAGGCGGATCGCTACGTCTTTGCCGGCGACGAAACCGCACTGCCGGTAATGCTGCGCATGGCCGCCGAAATGCCGGCCGGCAAGGTGCTGCGCGTTTATGCCGAGATCGACGACGAGGCCGAGCGGCAGGAGATCGTCTGCGCTGCCAATGTCGAGTGGACATGGCTTTATCGCCGCGGCAAGCCCGCCGGCACCGCCGGCCTCATCGAAAAGGCGTTGCGTGACCACGCCTGGAGCGCCGACCATGAAGGCCTGCATGTCTTCGTCGCCTGCGAGAAATCCGAGGCGAGGGCGGCAAAATCCTTCCTGACCGATGAGATCGCCGTGCCGAAGGCGGCGCTGCGCGCCGTCGGTTATTGGACCATGGGTGTCGCCGACGACCACTGATCGTTGACGCCAGGAGTGATCCGGCATCCAAATCTACGTCTTCTTTTTGTGAACAATCCGTTCGGATTGTTCTCTCTGTACGACGCGGCATTCTTACCCCATTTTCGGCTCATGAAACACGGCGGGCTCCTTTCCGGGGCCGGTGAGCCGAAAGGGGTTTATCATGCTGAACCAGATCAAGGGCCTGCACCACGTCACGTCGATGGCGGCGAGCGCGCGCCAGAACAACAGCTTTTTCACCGATACGCTCGGCCTGCGCCGGGTGAAGAAGACGGTCAATTTCGACGCGCCTGACGTTTATCATCTCTATTATGGCGATGAGGTCGGCACGCCTGGCTCCGTCATGACCTATTTCCCGTTCCCGCACATCGCCCGCGGCCGTCCCGGCACCGGCGAGGTTGGCACGACGCTGTTTTCCGTTCCGGAAGGATCGCTCGGCTACTGGCAGGACCGTCTTTCCAAAGCCGGTGTCGATGGCCTGAAGGCCGATGAGGCCTTCGGCAACAAGCGCCTGCATTTTGCAGGCCCCGATGGCGACGGTTTTGCGCTGGTCGAGGTCAGGGATGACAACCGTGCGCAATGGATCGGCAATGGCGTCGGCGCGGATCAGGCGATCCATGGTTTTCAGGGTGCCTCGCTGCGACTTCGCGATGAAGGTGCGACGGCCGAGCTTTTGAAATTCATGGGCTATCAGGAAGTGGATCGTCAGGATGGCGTTCTGCGCCTCGGCATTGCCGGCGGCAACGGCGCCGACTTTATCGACATCGAAACCATGCCGAATATTTCGGGCGCACGCCTGGGCGCAGGCTCCGTGCACCACATCGCCTTTGCGGTCGAAAACCGCGAAAAGCAGCTGGAGGTGCGCAAGGCGCTGATGGATACCGGCTATCAGGTGACGCCGGTGATCGACCGCGATTATTTCTGGGCGATCTATTTCCGCACGCCGGGCGGCGTGCTGTTCGAAGTGGCCACCAACGAACCCGGTTTCGACCGCGACGAGGACACCGCCCATCTCGGCGAGGCGCTGAAGCTGCCGACCCAGCACGCGCATCTGCGCTCCGTGCTTGAAGAGCATCTGGAGCCGCTGGGGGACGAGAAGGCGGTTTGACCGCTCAATAGCGTTTGGCAGGACATTGCCACGTATTTCTTCTCCCCGTTTGGGGAGAAGGTGGCCCGAAGGGTCGGATGAGGGGGCAACGCTCACGATGGACCGCACCCTTGCCCCCTCATCCCGCTGCCGCGGACTTCTCCCCGGCGGAGAGAAGAGGCAAACCGCGTCCATTCGCTCCATCTGATCGCCCTGCCTGGCCGAAGAGGCCGTGCGGAAGCCGTTAAACCTCCTCCTTTCAGAAAGGATCCTCCCATGACCAGGGACAGCTATTTCCACAAATCCCGCGCCGGCGTTGCCGGTGCACCGCTTTTCGTTTTGCTGCACGGCACCGGCGGCGATGAAAACCAGTTCTTCGATTTCGGCTCGCGTCTGTTGCCTGAGGCCACCATTCTTTCGCCGGTCGGCGATGTTTCCGAGCACGGTGCGGCGCGGTTTTTCGGCCGCACGGGCGAAGGCGTCTACGACATGGCCGATCTTCAGCGGGCGACCGTCAAGATGGCGGATTTCATCAAGGCGAACCGGGAACATTATCAGGCTGGTCCGGTCATCGGCCTCGGCTTTTCCAATGGCGCGAATATCCTCGCCAATGTGCTGATCGAACAGCCCGGGCTTTTCGACGCTGCGGTGCTGATGCATCCGCTCATCCCGTTCGAACCGGAAATTTCGCCGGCCGAAGTCACCCGCCGGGTGCTGATCACGGCCGGCGAGCGTGATCCGATCTGCCCGATGCCGCTGACGAAGGCGCTGGGAGAGAGCCTCAAGGCGCAGGGCGGCACGGTGGAAACCGTGTGGCATCCGGGCGGGCATGAGATACGCTCCGGCGAGATTGACGCGGTCAGGGCATTTCTGGCGGCTTACGGGGAATAGGCGTATGGCTGCACGGCTGTTCTCCGTCTGGCGCAACCGTTCCGGCATGATGCCGCGCCGGACAAAACGTCATCCTCGGGCTTGACCCGAGGATCCACCGCCCGGCGTGACCATAGATCCTCGGGTCAAGCCCGAGGATGACGGCGGAGGTCTGCTACTCCGTCCCCCGTTCTCCAGTGAATTTGTCGAGTCTCACCTCAGCGATAGCCGCATTGCTGCAGCTGCGCCTCGTAGCGCAGCGCCATGTTGGCGGAGCGGCGGGCGGCCTTCTGGACGCCGGAATTGTTGCGCCAGCTACCCTTCGCATAACCGGCATGGCCGGAATAATAGGCGAGGTAGAGATTATAGGGGTCGTTCAGCGAAATGCCGTTCTCGCGGCGGCTCTTGGCGTGATACCAGCCGACGAAGTGGATGGCGTCGGTGAAATCGGTGCGGCTTGCCGACCAGCGGCCTGTTTCACGCTGGTAAACACCCCATGTGCCATCAAGCGCCTGCGCATAACCATAGGCGGTCGACTGGCGTTTCCACGGAATGAAGCCGAGAAGCTTGGTGCGCGGTGGGCGCGCATAGGGGCGGAAGGCGGATTCGGTATAGATCGTCGCCATCATGACAGGCACGGGCACGCCGAATTCGCGTTCGGCCGCTTTCGCATCGCGCCGCCAGTTGTTGAAGATGCCGTTCCGCTGCTCGAAAATCGCACAGGCATTGGTTACCTGCGACGGTGCGGTGGCGCAGCCGGCCAGAACGAGCATCAGGAAAACAACGGCAAATACGCCACGCATAACGCAACCCTTTCGTTCCGCTATTCTTAAATTGCTAACCATTAACGTCGGGTTTTAAGACAAGGTTAATTCAAATGCCGCCGATCGGGCGGCCGTTAACCCGCTGAAAATTCCTGTGGCCGGGATGGGGCGAAACCGCCTCCCGAGCGCCATTTTTAAGAAGCGTGCATCCCCGCGCGTCCACGGTCCCGCCGGCCCGGCTATACTTGGCCCATCCCGGTCATCAGGCGTGCGCGCGGCGCAGGATGGACGGGGCAGGCGGCCGAAACCGGGGAGTTTCCCGATGTCACGGTTGAGGCGGCCGGCCTATGCCCATCCTCCAAACAGGAACCGGTTTGGCGGGCGGGTCATATGTCTCAAGCCGGGGCTGCATCGTCTGCAAACCCTGCAATACCCTTTGATACCCCCGCAGCGATGCGGCCCCTTTATCGCTTCCCAACGTTGCCGCGGAATTCGCGGTGACGATATCGGCGCATAATCGGAAAAGAGCGCTCGATGTACAAAAATGAAAACCGATAAAATTGTAGCAATCGGCTTAAAGCCCCTGAAAACAGTGCTGTGCCATTGTGGGATCACAGACGGGGAGCGGCCTCTGAACGAGACGCTTCACAACGAAATCGAGACCGGCACAAGCCGGCGGATCGCCAAACGGGGTATGAAATGCTGAAGAAGATTATTGCTGCCGCCATCTGCGGAATTGCCGTTGCTTCCATGTCCACCCATGCCGATGCGGCTGGCGCTGCCGGTTTTGCCCGCGGTTTTGCCGCCGTCGAGAAGTCTGCGGTGACGCAGATCGGTGTTTCCGCGCCTGATGGTTTCGATGGCTGCGTTCTTTCCGCCGGCCAATGCGTCTCCACCATCGCCGCGCCGCTGACGGGTGAGCGCCGCGAGGAACTGCTGCGTGTCAACCGCGATGTGAACGCCACCATGGGTGCGCTCGACGATTATTTCTCCGGTTTTGCAACCGACCTTCCGGCAACGCCGTCGTTGAGCCTTGGCGATTGCGGCGATTGCGCTGCGATCAAGCGCACCGCCCTTGCCGGCGCCGGCTGGTCTTCCAGCGTGCTGCGCCTTGCCTTTTCGCTGAACAATGACGGATCGCTCGAAAAAGTGCTGATCGTCACCACAGACAAGGGCGATATCGTCCTTGGCAACGCCGTCCTTTCTCCGGCCGAACGCGAAACCGCGCTCTGACCTTTCGTTCGAGCATCGGAAAGATTTTCGGTCCGATGCTCCATTCTTTCATGCCTGCCAGACTGCGCCGGTTTTCCTGATCCTCTTGGTTCAGGAAGCCGGCGATTTTTTTCGTTCGGCCACGGCAATGCCTGCCAGCGCCATGATGAGAGCCATGACCTGGTAGGTATGCAGCGTTTCGCTGAGCACGACGACGGAAAGCAGCGTGCCGAAGACCGGCACGAGGTTGATGAAGAGGCCGGCGCGGTTGGCGCCGATCTGCTCCACGCCCTTGATGTAGAGGATCTGCGCGATGAGCGACGCAAAAATGGCGGCATAGACCACCAGCACCCAACCCTTCTGATCCGGCCAGATGACGCTGTCGCGCGACATTTCCCAGAAGATCAGCGGTACCGAGGTGAGGAGGGCGAAAAAGGCGGGGATGGCCATCAGCGTGCGCCAGTCGACGGCCGGTTTCCAGCGCAGGATGACGGTGTAGATGGCATAGACCAAGACGGCGAGCAGCATGACGGCGTCGCCGACATTCATTTCCAGCTGCAGCAGCGAGACCGGATCGCCATGCGAGGCGAGAAGCGCCACACCTGATATGGTGAGGCAGAAGCCGGCGATCTGGCCGAACAGCACGCGGGTGCGGAACAGCATGAAATTCAGCACGAAGATGACCATGGGAATGCCGGCCTGGATGACGGCGGCATTGATGGCCGAGGTGTGTTGCAGGGCCGTGTAGAGAAACACGTTGAAGGCGGTGTAACCGACGCTGCCGAGCACGAAGAAATAGGGTAGGCGTTTTTTCACCACCGGCCAGTCCCTGATAAGCTGCGGTACGGAAATGGCGAAGATGATGGCGACGGCGAAGACCCAGCGCAGGAAGGTGAAGGCCATGGGGCTGATGTGGCCGACGGCCAGCTTGCCGGCAACGGTGTTGCCGCCCCAGCAGAGCGTGGCGATGATGAGGGCGATATAGGCTTTCGAAGGCACGCTGATGTTTCGCTTCTTCA
>QFOL01000200.1 GCA_003241215.1 Agrobacterium fabrum | reverse complement strand
CACATGATGCTGTTCATCGCCGGCCTTCAGTCCGTCGACAAGAATGTGCTGGAAGCAGCCGAAATCGATGGCGCTTCCGGCTGGCAGAAGTTCCGTTACGTCACCTTGCCGATGCTCGGCTCCACCGTTCGCCTTTCCGTCTTCTTCGCGGTCATCGGCTCATTGCAGCTGTTCGATATGATCATGCCGCTCACCGGCGGCGGGCCGTCCAACTCCACGCAGACCATGGTTACCTTCCTCTACACCTACGGCGTCATGCGCATGCAGGTGGGGCTCGGCAGCGCGGTCGGTGTCGTTCTCTTCGTCATCTGCGTGACACTCGCCTTCGGTTACAAAAGGATTTTCATGCGCCATGACTGACACATCCACCTCCGTCCGCATGCCGCTGCAAACCAAGCTGTATCTTTATATATCGCTGAGCCTGATTGCGGCTATCGTGCTCATCCCGTTGCTCACCACCGCGCTTGGCGGCTTCAAGACGCTGGGAGACCTGCGCGTCAACCCGTTCGGCATTCCGGCCGAATGGCAATGGGCCAATTATGGCGATATCCTCTTCGGCAAACGCTACTGGCTGCAAATCTTCAATTCGCTTGTCATCGCGTTGTTGACGGTGTTCCTGACGCTGACCGTTTCGGCCATGGCCGCCTTCACCTTTGCGCATGTGAAGTTCTTCGGCTCGTCCTTCCTGCTCAATTATTTCCTGCTCGG
Source organism: Agrobacterium fabrum (assembly GCA_003241215.1). GTDB lineage: Bacteria > Pseudomonadota > Alphaproteobacteria > Rhizobiales > Rhizobiaceae > Agrobacterium > Agrobacterium fabrum_A. The sequence goes on along the minus strand of QFOL01000200.1, from coordinate 6,543 downwards.
GCTGATGTTCCCGGCGGCCACCGCCATCCTGCCACTGTTCATCCGCATCCGCGATCTCGGCCTGCTAGACACCTACTGGGGTGTGGTGCTGCCGCAGGTGGCCTTCGGGCTGGGCATGAGCATTCTCCTGTTCCGCAATTATTTCCGCAATCTGCCGGAGGAACTGTTTCAGGCCGCCTTCGTGGATGGCTGCGGGTATCTGCGCTTCTTCTGGCACATTTCCATGCCGCTTTCGCGGCCGATTGTGGCGACCGTCGGCATCGTTTCCTTCGTTGGCAGCTGGAACAGCTACATCCTGCCGCTGATCATGCTGAATTCGGAATCGAAATATCCCTGGCCGCTCGGCATCATGGTGTATCGCGGCGAATTCGGCACGGAATGGCAGCTGGTGCTCGCCTTCATCACGCTGACGATCCTGCCGACCGTCATCGTTTTCTTCCTCGCACAGAAACACATCATCGCGGGCCTGACGGCCGGTGCCGTCAAATCGTGACTTGAAAGGAGCAAAACATGGCTTCCGTCGAACTTAGGGATATCGCCAAGTCCTATGCCGCGCTCGATGTCATTCACGGCATCTCGCTTGATATTACGGATGGCGAATTCATCGCGCTGGTCGGGCCTTCGGGCTGCGGCAAGTCCACGCTTCTGCGCATGATCGCCGGTCTGGAGGAAATCACCGATGGGGATATCCTCATCGGCGGCACCGTCGTCAACGGCATGACCCCGCGCGAGCGCAACATCGCCATGGTGTTCCAGTCCTATGCGCTTTATCCGCATATGACGGTGGCCGAAAATATGGGCTTCAACCTGAAGCTCGCCGGCCAGCCGAAAAACGTCATCGAGGAACGGGTGGCGGAAGCTGCCCGCATGCTCGATCTCGGCAAGCTGCTGGATCGCAAGCCCTCGCAGCTTTCTGGTGGCCAGCGGCAGCGCGTCGCCATGGGCCGCGCCGTGGTGCGCAATCCCGCTGTCTTCCTGTTCGATGAGCCGCTGTCCAATCTCGATGCCAAGCTGCGCGTGCAGATGCGCAGCGAAATCAAGACTTTGCACCAGAAAGTTGGCACGACCTCAATCTATGTCACCCATGACCAGATCGAGGCGATGACGCTGGCGGACCGGGTCGTGGTGCTCAATCACGGTCGTATCGAACAGCAGGGCACCCCGCTCGAACTTTACAAGACACCGGCCAATCTCTTCGTTGCCGCCTTCATCGGCTCGCCGGCCATGAACCTCATCGAAGGCGTGGTCGATGGCGAGGGTGACCAGCCTGCCGCCCGGCTGAAGGACGGAACCGCGATCCGTATTGCCGCGACACGCAAGGTCAAGCGCGGCCAGCCGGTGACGATCGGACTTCGCCCCGAACATATCGGTTCGACCATCGGCGGCGATATATCGCTGTCCGGCCGGACGGTGCTGGTGGAACCGACGGGAGCGCAGACCCATGTGGTCTTCGAACTGGCGGGCGATCAGGTGACGGCGGTGGTGGATGGCGAGCAGCCGGTCAAGGTCAACACCCCCTTTGCCGCGACCGTGCATCATGAGCGCGTGCATGTGTTCGACAGGGCGAGCGGGCTGGCGCTTTAGCCGGGTTTCGCTTTTTTGGTGAAATAGCGAAATTCTCTCACCCCTCCGCTTTTGGGGCTTGTTTGAAAATTACGACCGGTTAGCTTGGCGCTGGGAGCCAAAGCGGTTTTACCGCCAACTGTATCGATACAGGGAGGAGATTTTATGAGAACGATCAAGGGGCCGGGTCTTTTTCTCGGCCAGTTCGCCGGCGATGTCGCCCCTTTCGACAGCTGGGACAGCATTACCAAATGGGCGGCGGAAAAGGGTTATCTCGGCGTGCAGGTGCCGACCTGGGCCGGACAGCTGATCGATCTCAGAAAAGCGGCGGAATCGAAGGGTTATTGCGACGAATTTGCCGGGATTGCGCGCCAGAACGGCGTCGCGGTGACCGAGCTTTCCACCCATCTGCAGGGCCAGCTTGTCGCCGTTCATCCCGCCTATGACGAGGCCTTTGACGGTTTTGCCGCACCGGAAGTGCGCGGCAACTCCAAGGCGCGGCAGCAATGGGCGGTGGAGCAGGTGAAGCTGGCGCTGAAAGCGTCTAAAAATCTCGGCATCAAGGCGCATGCGACCTTTTCCGGTGCGCTCGCCTGGCCGTTTGTCTACCCATGGCCGCAGCGCCCGGCCGGGCTGGTGGAAACCGCCTTTGACGAGCTGGCGAAACGCTGGACGCCGATCCTCGATTATGCCGATGAGCAGGGTGTGGATGTCTGCTACGAAATCCACCCGGGCGAAGACCTGCATGACGGCGTGACCTTCGAGATGTTCCTCGAACGGGTGAAGAACCACAGCCGTGCCAACATGCTCTACGATCCCTCGCATTACGTGCTGCAATGCCTCGATTATCTCGACAATATCGACGTCTACAAGGACCGCATCAAGATGTTCCACGTCAAGGATGCCGAGTTCAACCCGACCGGCCGGCAGGGCGTTTATGGCGGCTATCAGGGCTGGGTCAACCGCGCCGGCCGCTTCCGCTCGCTGGGTGACGGGCAGGTGGATTTTGGTGCGGTCTTCTCGAAAATGGCGGCCAATGATTTCGATGGCTGGGCCGTGGTCGAATGGGAATGCGCGCTGAAGCATCCTGAAGACGGTGCCCTCGAAGGTGCCGAATTCGTCAAGGCGCATATCATCCGCGTCACGGAAAAAGCCTTTGACGATTTCGCATCCGGTGGCACCGACGATGCGGCCAACCGCCGTATGCTCGGGCTTTAAAAGCATTTCAGGGGAGATATTATGGCTATTGAAGGAAAGACAACCGACAAGGCGAACAAGCGGATTCGCCTTGGCATGGTGGGCGGCGGTTCGGGCGCATTTATCGGCGGCGTTCACCGCATGGCCGCGCGGCTCGACAATCGCTTCGATCTCGTGGCGGGTGCCCTGTCCTCGACGCCGGAAAAATCCATTGCCTCGGGCCGCGAACTCGGGCTCGATCCTGAGCGCTGCTACGGGTCCTTCGAGGAAATGGCCGAAAAAGAGGCCCTTCGCGAAGACGGTATCGAGGCGGTGGCGATCGTCACGCCCAATCATGTGCACTATCCCGCCGCAAAGGCGTTTCTGGAGCGCGGCATCCATGTCATCTGCGACAAGCCGCTGACCTCCAATCTGGAAGACGCCAAGAAGCTGAAGCAGGTGGCTGACAAGGCCGATGCCCTGTTCATCCTCACGCATAATTATACCGGCTATCCGATGGTGCGGCATGCGCGGGAACTGGTGGAGGCCGGTCAACTCGGCAATATCCGTCTGGTGCAGATGGAATATCCGCAGGACTGGCTGACGGAAGCGGTGGAACAGACCGGTGCGAAACAGGCCGTCTGGCGCACCGATCCGGCCCAGTCGGGCGTCGGCGGTTCCACCGGCGATATCGGCACCCATGCCTATAATCTCGGCTGCTTCATTTCCGGTCTGGAAGCGGATGAGCTGGCGGCGGATGTGCACACTTTTGTCGAAGGCCGCCGTCTCGACGACAATGCGCATGTGATGCTGCGCTTCAAGCAAAAGGGCGGCAAGCAGGCGGCCAAGGGGCTGCTCTGGTGCAGCCAGGTTGCGGTCGGTCACGAAAACGGGCTGAAGGTGCGTGTTTATGGCGACAAGGCCGGCATCGAGTGGACACAGGCCGACCCGAACTATCTGTGGTTCACGAAGCTTGGCGAGCCCAAGCAGCTTATCACCCGCGGCGGTGCCGGGGCAGGGGCTGCCGCAGCGCGCGTCACCCGCATTCCCTCCGGCCACCCTGAAGGTTATCTCGAAGCCTTCGCCACCATCTATACCGAGGCGGCGCATGCCATTGAAGCCCGCCGCACCGGCTCGGTGCTCGACAAGGCGGTGATTTACCCGACCGTGGATGACGGGGTTAAAGGTGTCGCTTTCGTCACGGCCTGCGTCGAGTCCGGCAGGAAGAATGGCGGCTGGGTGAAGCTGTAAGACGAGGTTGCCGCGTATTTCTTCTCCCCGCCGGGGAGAAGGTGGCCCGAAGGGTCGGATGAGGGGGCAAGCTCTCGGTTTATCTCTATCGATGCCCCCTCATCCCGCTGCCGCGACCTTCTCCCCGACGGGGAGAAGAAACGAGTGGCATGCGCTTGCGTCATCGCGCAGCTCTTTGGGCTCAGGACTATCGGTTAACGGCAGAAGTTGACGGCTGTAGGGTGGCCGGGATGTGGAGCTTGGTCTGCCATCTGACGACGTTATCAATTAACGCGTGTCGTTTGCGTCTGCACCCGTTCCGTTATGGGGCAACCGTCCTGAAGCTTGGTCCAGGACGAAACGTTGAGCTTCATCTCGCAGCGCGCGAGATAAGAGCCGCCGTCGACCTTCAGGCAGGATGTCTGGCCAAGTTGAAACATGACGCCGCGATTTCGGCATTTGCAATTGTGGGCATCCGCCAAAGTCGGAATAAGGGCCATGATCAGGCCAAGTATGAGCACTCCAGGTCGCATGGCTGAGGCTCCAAAGGATATCCCGCCAGATTACTCCTGTCCGAGGGCATAGTCAAAACGTCTTCCCTCCACAGTGCCCACGCCGGAAGGCCGGTAATCCCTGCGAACTCCCCCGCTATCACCCGATCAAAATCGCGCGGATATCATTCACATTCGTCAGCGTCGGCCCCGTCACGACAAGGTCTCCCGCTGCCTTGAAAGCGGTGTAGCTGTCGTGGCCCACGAGCGACTGACGCGGATCGACACCGGCTTCGCGCATGCGGGCAAGCGTGTCCGGCGTCACCACCGCACCTGCCGCATCCTCCACGCCGTCTATGCCGTCGCTATCGCCGGCAATGGCCCAGATGCCGTCCGCACCTTTGAGCGTCAGCGCAAGGCTCAGCAGGAACTCCGTGTTGCGGCCGCCCTTGCCGGCCGGTCCCTTGCCGATCGTGACCGTGGTTTCGCCGCCGGAAAGCAAAACGGCCGGGCCTTTGATGGGCAGGCCCTTGCGGTTGGCGGAGAGAGCAATGCCGGCCATGACAGCGCCGACATCTCTGGATTCGCCTTCAAGGGAATCGCCGAGGATGAGCGGTGTAAGGCCGAGTTTCACCGCCTCATCCGCCGCCGCCTGCAGGGCGAGCGAGGGGGCGGCGATGAGCCGGATATCTTCCTCGATATCGCCGGCCTTCGGGGTTTCCTCGCCTTTTTCCAGCACCCTGCGCACGTTTTCCGGAAGGTCGAGCGCGTAGCGCGAGACGATTTCCCGCACGGTTTCAATATCGCTCGGATCGGCAACCGTCGGGCCGGAGGCGATTTCGGAGGGATCGTCTCCCGGCACATCGGAAATCAGCAGCGAAATGACCCTGGCCGGTTTCGCAGCCAGCGCCAGCCGTCCGCCCTTGATGCGGGAAAGATGCTTGCGCACGGCGTTCATTTCGGAAATCGTCGCGCCGCTGGCAAGCAAGGCACGGTTGACGGCCATCTTGTCCGCAAGCGTCATGCCTTCGGCCGGCGCGACCATCAGCGCCGAACCGCCGCCGGAAATCAGTGCGATGACCATGTCGTCGGCGGTCAGGCCTTCAACGGCGGCGAGAATGCGTTTTGCCGCTTCCGCGCTCTTATCGTCCGGCACCGGATGCGACGCTTCGATGATCTCGATGCGTCCGGCCGGGACGGCATGGCCGTAACGCGTCACCACCACACCGGAAAGATCGACATGTGGCCATGCCGCTTCAAGCGCGGCGGCCATGGCGGCGGAAGCCTTGCCGGCGCCCACCACCACGCAGCGGCCTTTGGGCGGGGAGGGAAGGTGGTGTTGCAGCACCTTTGCCGGATCGGCGCTTGCCACTGCGGCCATGAAGATGCGGTTGAGGGCGTCTTTTGCGCTGTGATCGTTCCATGCGCTCATCGGTTCATACTCCGATCCAGAGGAAGCCGAGCGCGAACAATGCCGGCAATGCCTGAATGAACAGGATCTTCATATTGGCCGTAACGGCGCCGAAAATACCGGCCAGCAGAACGCAGGTCAGGAAGAAAACCTTGAAGTTCAGCCCTTCATCGCCCTGCATCAGCCCATAGATCAGCCCCGCTGCGAGAAAACCGTTATAAAGGCCCTGGTTGGCGGCAAGCACCTTTGTCTGCCGGGCGAAATCCGCCGAAAGACCGAAGGCCTTGCGGCCGGCCGGTTTTTCCCACAGCAGCATTTCCAGAATGACGATGTAAATATGGATGGCCGCAACCACGGCAATCAGAATGCTGGCGATCATCGGCGGTTTCCTCCAAACCATGATGTCCGTTGCCGGCGGCTGTCAGGCTAAAACAGGCGGCGAGCGGATGATTCCGTTTTAACGGCGGGGCAGGGGGCCGCAAGGCCAGAATCCTTTCTTCCCGTGCAAACTGCTGAAGACCGGCAGCCTATTGCTTGACTCTTTGCTGAAATAGGAACAAAACAAGAACAATAAAGATGAATAACCGGAATTGAAACCTGTCATGCCATGCAAAAGCGCGCGGATCAGTTGCTCGTTGTCGAAGAGCTGCGTGAAAGGCTGGAAAGGATCGG
>QFOL01000199.1 GCA_003241215.1 Agrobacterium fabrum | reverse complement strand
CAAGAAAATGAATGAAGTCTCATACAAGATGATCGGCAAGGACGTTTCGGTTTATTACGGCGAAAAGCGCGCGCTTTACGACGTGAACCTCAACGTTCGGGAAAATACGGTGACCGCGCTTATCGGCCCGTCCGGCTGCGGCAAATCCACATTCCTGCGTACCCTGAACCGTATGAACGACACGATCGACGGTTGCCGGGTTACCGGCAAGATCACGCTTGATACCGATGATATCTACGATCAGGCGATCGACGTCGTGGAATTGCGTGCCCGCGTCGGCATGGTGTTCCAGAAGCCGAACCCCTTTCCGAAGTCGATCTACGAGAACATTTCCTATGGCCCGCGCATCCATGGCCTCGCCCGTAACAAGGCGGATATGGACCAGATCGTTGAGCAGAGCCTGCAGAAGGCCGGTCTCTGGAACGAAGTGAAGGATCGTCTGCACGAATCCGGCACCGGTCTTTCCGGCGGCCAGCAGCAGCGTCTTTGCATTGCGCGCGCCGTTGCCGTCAGCCCGGAAGTGATCCTGATGGACGAACCCTGCTCGGCGCTGGACCCGATCGCGACTGCAAAGGTCGAGGAGCTGATCCACGAACTGCGCACCAATTACACGATCGTCATCGTCACGCACTCCATGCAGCAGGCGGCGCGTGTTTCCCAGCGCACGGCCATGTTCCATCTTGGTCATCTTGTCGAGGAAAACGAAACCGACAAGATGTTCACCAATCCGGACGACCAGCGCACGCAGGACTACATCATGGGCCGCTTCGGCTGATCCCGGCCGACGCTTCATTAAAACTGAACAAGACTGGTGCCTCTGCGTGCCCGCTTCCGGGCACGCGCATGCAGGCCAAGCCGGAGGACTAGACCATGACACAGACAACGACCCATTCGCATATCCTGTCCGTCTATGACGACGAATTGAAGTTTCTGACGCGCCGCATCGCCGAAATGGGCGGCCTTGCGGAACAGATGTGCGCCGATGCCGTGCGCGCGCTCGTCAATTCCGACGCCGCGCTCGCCCAGAAAGTCATTTCCGACGATACGATCCTCGATCATTCCGAGCGGGAAATCGGTGACAAGGCCATCGTCACCATCGCCAGACGGCAGCCGGTCGCATCCGACCTTCGCGAGATTATCGGCACCCTGCGAATTGCCGGCGATCTCGAGCGTGTCGGCGATCTCGGCAAGAATACCGCCAAGCGTGTCATCGCGGTTGCCGGAACGGGCGTTCCGCGCAAGCTGGCCCGCGGTATCGAGCACCTGTCCGAATTGGCGCTGGTGCAGCTCAAGGAAGTGCTCGACGTTTATTCCACGCGTTCCGCCGAGAAGGCCAACGCCATTCGCGAGCGTGACGAAGAAATCGACGCCATGTATACGTCGCTCTTCCGTGAGCTTCTGACCTACATGATGGAAGACCCGCGCAACATCACCACCTGCACGCATCTTCTGTTCTGCGCCAAGAACATCGAGCGGAGACGATCTATTACATGACCACCGGCAGCCAGCCGGAAGGCGAGCGTCCGAAGGACGACAGTTCCAACACGCTCGGTTCGGTGACCGAGTAACAGACAGGCGAAGGCTTGCGGAGTTAGCATATGGTGCCCAAGATTGCAGTTGTGGAAGACGAGGAAGCGCTGAGCGTCCTGCTTCGTTACAATCTCGAGGCTGAGGGATACGACGTCGACACGATACCGCGTGGAGACGAGGCGGAAATCAGGCTGCAGGAACGCATTCCGGATCTTCTCATCCTGGATTGGATGTTGCCCGGTGTTTCCGGTATCGAACTGTGCCGTCGGCTCAGAATGCGGCCGGAAACCGAACGCCTGCCCATCATCATGCTGACGGCGCGCGGCGAAGAAAGCGAAAGGGTTCGTGGCCTTGCCACCGGCGCTGACGATTATGTCGTCAAGCCCTTCTCGACGCCGGAGCTCATGGCCCGCGTCAAGGCCATGCTGCGCCGCGCCCGTCCCGAAGTTCTTTCTTCGGTGCTGAAATGCGGCGATATCGAGCTGGATCGCGAAACCCATCGCGTTCACCGCAAGAGCCGCGAAGTGCGCCTCGGGCCGACGGAGTTCCGCCTGCTGGAATTCCTGATGACCTCTCCGGGCCGGGTATTCTCTCGTTCGCAACTGCTGGATGGCGTCTGGGGTCACGATATCTATGTGGATGAGCGCACCGTCGACGTGCATGTCGGACGCCTGCGCAAGGCGCTCAATTTTTCGCATATGCAAGATGTCATCCGCACCGTTCGCGGCGCCGGATATTCGATGGAAGCCTGAGCCGGGCCAAACTGACGGTTCCACTCTGGACCACATTCCACCCAAAACCGGAAAGGCCCGACACCGGAATGGCGTCGGGCCTTTCGGCGTCTGGGTTTCCTCCACATGCGGCAGCTTGGTCTTTTCTGAAGGCACGACCGAGCACCCGCAGGAATCCGGCAATAAAATCCGGATTGCGGGTCAGGTGGAGCAGTGATGCAGGATAGGCTCAGCGTTTCGCTGATGGGCTGACGCAGGAACTGCCTCGAGTTCTGTCACAAAAAAACGGGCCCGAAGGCCCGTAGTTTTTGAGTGTCGAATGCGTGCCGCAACACTCAAGCCTTGCGGCGCTCGCTTACCGGCTGGTAGGCAAGCTTCGCATGGAACTTGCAATAGGGCGAAGATTCCAGCGCTTCACAACCGCAGAAATGGAAGTCGTCTTTCAACGGGTCGCCGACCGGCCACTTGCAGGTGCGCTCCGTCAGTTCCGTCAGCGTCAGGCGACGGGAAATCGGCGTCACGACATTTCTCGAAGGAGCGTAATCGAGGACCTCAGCGGTCTCGATGTCGATCTCCTCGTGCAGCGCCGTTGCCGCGTTCGAACGGTTCAGGGCGCGTGCCGGTGCCGCGCTGACGCGGGTCGCGAAATTCGTCGCGCGCGGGGCAGGAGCCGCGGTACGCTTGGGCGCGGAGCGCGCCGAAGTGACCGGACCGCCGGCCTTGACGCGTCCCGGCAGATTGAGGCGATGGACCTTGCCGATGACGGCATTGCGGCTGACACCGCCCAGCTGTGCTGCTATCTGGCTGGCGCTCAGTCCCTCGGCCCACAATTTCTTGAGTTTCTCGACCCGCTCGTCTGTCCAGTTCATGCCGCTTCTCCGCTTGTCGCGTATAATTTCGGCAGAATCCCTCTCCGTCTCGTGGACATGCCGCGAGCGTGGTTTCCGCCGGATTTTTGGTGACTAGTTCCGCCGCAATGCAGTCTAGTAATTAGCGATTAACCTAGTGCCAGCCCGACTCCGTGGCAAGAGTCGCGGGAATCATCTGGAATCGATTTTCCGGTTTTCCCCAACTTGCTGGCGAGTTGAGTCTGAAAGGCAACACCTTGGGGCTGGCTGGCCTGCACCTACTAGTGCTTGAGAAGGCCGGGAAATGCGGACTTTTGTTGACATCGGCAGGCGAAGTGACAATAGTGCCCCTGCCGCCGCAAGGCGGCATTTTTGATTTTCAGGCGAGGGATAACCCCGAGAGCCTATTGACAACCGTCTGACAGCGCATCCGCGCAAGGAGTGATACAGCCATGGCCGAAGCCGCCGCGCCATTGTTCGATACGTTTGCAAGAGCCCCCCTGCGCTTCGAGCGAGGCGAGGGCGTCTGGCTGTTCACGGAAAGCGGCGAACGATATCTGGATTTTGCGGCGGGCGTCGCGGTCAACTCGCTGGGCCATGCCCATCCGCACCTCGTGGATGCGATCAAGACCCAGGCCGAGAAGGTCTGGCACGTCTCGAACCTCTATGAAGTTCCCGGCCAGGAAAAGCTGGCAAAACGCCTGACGGAAGCGACATTCGCGGACAAGGTCTTCTTTACCAATTCCGGCGCGGAAGCACTGGAATGCGCGATCAAGACCGCGCGTCGTTACCACTATTCCAAGGGCCATCCGGAAAAGTTCCGGATTATCACCTTTGAAGGCGCCTTCCATGGTCGCACGCTGGCGACGATCGCCGCCGGCGGGCAGCAGAAATATCTCGAAGGTTTCGGCCCCAAGGTCGAAGGTTTCGACCAGGTGCCGTTCGCTGATGTCGATGCGCTGAAGGCCGCCATCACGGCCGAGACGGCCGCACTTCTGATCGAGCCCATTCAGGGCGAGGGCGGTATCCGCGCACCCAGCAAGGAGTTCCTGCAGCTCCTGCGGGCGCTGTGCGATGAGCATGGCCTGCTCTTGATCTTCGACGAAGTCCAGACCGGCGTCGGCCGCACGGGCAAGCTGTTCGCCTATGAACAGACGGGCGTTGCGCCCGACATCATGGCGGTTGCCAAGGGTATCGGCGGCGGTTTCCCGCTCGGCGCGTGCCTCGCCACGGCGGATGCCGCGTCCGGCATGACGGCAGGCGTACACGGCACCACCTATGGCGGCAACCCGCTGGCCATGGCGGTGGGCAATGCCGTGCTCGACGTCGTTCTCTCCGAAGGCTTTCTGGAAAAGGTCCGTGATGTCGCACTGGTCTTCCGCCAGGGCCTTGCCTCGCTGAAGGATCGTTATCCTGACGTTATCGAGGAAATCCGTGGCGAAGGCCTGCTTCTCGGCATCAAGGCCAGGGTTCCTTCGGGCGAACTGCTGCAGGCCATGCGGGCGGAACATCTGCTGGGTGTGCCCGCGGGCGACAACGTCATCCGTCTTCTGCCGCCCCTCGTCACCACGGCGGAAGAGGCTCGCGAGGGTCTGGCACGTGTGGAGGCGGCGGCTGCTTCCCTGACCGCGAAACAGGCAAAGATCGCCTGAGGAAACAATAAAGGGCGGGCCTCTCCCGGAGGCTCGCGAGCATGGGACTGTTTGAAATGGCTTCACCTAAACATTTTCTCGACCTGTCGGCCATGGGCTCGCAGGACCTGCGGGCAATTCTCGACGATGCGCGTGCGCGCAAGGTCGCCACGAAGGCCGGAACGGCGGAAAAGCCGCTTGCCGGCAAGATGCTGGCAATGATCTTCGAAAAGCCTTCCACCCGCACCCGCGTGTCTTTCGATGTCGGCATGCGCCAGCTTGGCGGCGAGACCCTTTTTCTGTCGGGCACGGAAATGCAGCTCGGCCGTGCGGAAACGATTGGCGATACGGCCAAGGTGCTGTCGCGTTATGTGGACGCCATCATGATCCGCACGACGGATCATTCGCGCCTCCTCGAACTTGCCGAACACGCCACCGTGCCGGTCATCAACGGCCTGACGGACGATACGCATCCGTGCCAGATCATGGCTGACATCATGACATTCGAAGAACATCGCGGACCTGTCAAAGGCAAGACCATTGCCTGGACGGGGGATGGCAATAATGTCCTGCATTCCTTCGTCGAAGGCTCGGCCCGTTTCGGGTACCGCATGACGATGGCGGTGCCGATGGGCTCTGAACCACATGACAAGTTCCTGAACTGGGCCCGCAACAATGGCGGCGAGATCATGCTGTGCCACGACGCCGACAAGGCCGTTGCGGGTGCGGATTGCGTCGTCACCGATACCTGGGTGTCCATGAACCAGGAACACAAGGCGCGCGGCCACAACATCTTCCAGCCCTATCAGGTGAATGAAGCCCTGATGGCCAAGGCGGAAAAAGATGCGCTGTTCATGCATTGCCTGCCGGCGCACCGCGGTGAAGAAGTGACGGACGCCGTGATCGACGGCCCGCAGTCGGTGGTCTTCGACGAGGCGGAAAACCGTCTCCACGCGCAGAAGTCCATCATCGCCTGGTGCATGGGCGTCATCTGAGCGGGATCACCCGGTCTGACGCGTGTCATGCCGGGTGCTTGAACTTGGCCATATAGATTACCATCTGTGGGACTTCGAAGGGGCTCGTCGGTTTGCCGGCGGGTCTGCTCCACGATTTGCACGTTTTTCTCCGGAGGCGGTTTCGCTTCCCGGGTCTCTGTGCGACAAGCAAAAAACTACATTTTAAAAGCCGGACTTTTGGACGGTAGCGGCGCCACGGCTGCGCCAGGGAGTATGACATGGCAGATGTAACGGTTGAACTCGACGATCTCGATTTTGCTGGCGACGACAAGGTTGTGCCTTTTCAGGTCGAAGGTCTGGATGTACGCGGCCGCGCGGTGCAGGTCGGGCCGCTGCTGAATGCCATCCTCGAGCGGCATGATTATCCCGCAGCGGTCGCGCGCCTGCTGGCGGAAGCGACGGTCCTGACCGCGCTGATCGGCACATCGCTGAAGTTTTCCGGAAAGCTGACCGTCCAGACCAAGGGTGACGGCCCGGTCGACCTGCTGGTCGCGGATTTCACCGCGCCGGAAAGCATGCGCGCTTATGCCCGTTTCGACGAGGAGCGGCTGGCGGCGGCGATTGCGGAAGGCGCAACCTCGCCGGAGCAATTGCTGGGCACCGGCATTCTGGCCTTCACGATCGATCAGGGCGCGGGCATGCAGCCCTATCAGGGCATCGTGCCGCTCGATGGCTCATCGCTGGAAGACATTGCGGGGGTGTATTTCCGCCAGTCGGAACAGCTTCCCACCCGCGTGCGCCTTGGCGTTGCCGAATTTTTCGACCGCGACGGCGAAGGTAAGCCGCGCCATGGCTGGCGTGCGGGCGGCGTTATAGCGCAGTTCCTGCCGCAGGCGCCCGAGCGGCTGCGCATGCGCGACCTGCATGGCGGCGACGGCGATGAGGGCGGTCACGAGGTACAGGAGGACGATGCCTGGACTGAGGCGGTAACGCTGCTGAACACGGTGGATACCGACGAGCTGACCGATCCGCAGGTGCCGGTGGAACGCCTTCTCTTCAGGCTGTTCCACGAGAGCGGTGTGCGTATCTATGATCCGCAGGCCATTTTCGACCGCTGCAGCTGCTCGCGGGACAAGATCAAGGGGGTGCTCTCCGGCTTCACCGCCGAGGAGATCAAGGCGAGCGAGGAAGACGGCGCCATTGCCGTGACCTGCGAGTTCTGCTCCACCACCTATCGCTACGATGTCAGCGAATTTGAAACTGCCTGAGCAAGAGCCGCGCCATTCAGGGCGCGGCTTTTTCATTGCCGGGGAATGTTAGTTCAGGACCCGCATCAGGCCGGGTGAATCCAGCGAAAAGGCTGGTATGGTGACGTTGAATACCTCGCCACTTTCCGTTTCCATTTCATAATGGCCGAACATCAGGCCGGAAGGCGTATCCAGCGGACAGCCGGAGGAATATTCGTAGCTGTCTCCCGGCTTGAGATGCGGCTGCTCACCCACGACGCCGGGGCCGTAGACCTCGTCCACCTGTCCGTTCTGATCGGTAATGTGCCAATAGCGATTGACGAGGGTAACAGGAATATCGGAGTTATTTGCAATCACGACCTTGTAGCCCCAGACATAACGATCGTCATCCGGGTCGGATTGTTCCTCGAGATAATACGGATCGACCGTTACCTCGATATCCCTTGTCAGAGCACGATACATACGCGCCACACCTCGATATTATGCCTGCCGCCGCATCCTACACTATAGGCTCTGGCTATCGTCAAGAAAATGAATGACTTGACGGGCAGGGGGCGTCTCCCGTTGCGCTGTTTTCCACCGTTAGGGATAACGGGAAAGGTAAATATTGGTTGCCTGATACGGCCTTTTCGGGCCGCACGGACGAACCATGGCCCGACACGCGGTCAGGCCATGGCGATTTGCCGATTGAATTTTCAGGCCGAAACGGCCGCCAGACCCTTCGCCAGATCTTCCAGCAGATCGTCGGTATCCTCGATGCCGCAGGAGAGGCGCAGGGTGCCGCCGGAAATGCCGAGTTCGGCACGCGCCTCGTCGGTGAGGTTCTTGTGCGTCGTCGTGCCGGGATGGGTGATGAGGCTCTTGGCGTCACCGAGATTGTTGGAAATCTTCACGATCTCAAGCGCGTTCTGCAGTTTGAAGGCCGCCTCCTTGCCGCCCTTCAGTTCGAACGCCACCAGCGTCGAGCCGCCGGACATCTGCCGGGCGATAATGTCCGCCTGCGGGTGATCGGCGCGGCCGGGATAGATGACCTTGGCGACCTTGCCGTTATCGGCAAGAAAATCGGCGATTTTGCCAGCATTGGCCGTCTGCTGTTTGACGCGCAGCGGCAGGGTCTCGATGCCTTTCAGAAGCGTCCAGGCATTGAACGGCGACATGGCCGGGCCGGTATGGCGGAAATAATCCTGCAGCTCTTCCTCGATCCACTTCTTGTCGGAAAGGATCACGCCGCCAAGGCAGCGGCCCTGGCCGTCAATATGTTTGGTGGCCGAATAAACGACGATATGGGCGCCGAGTTCGAGCGGCTTCTGGAAGAGCGGCGTCGCAAAGACGTTGTCGACCACCACCTTCGCGCCGATTTGGTTGGCGAGCTTCGCCACGCCGGCAATATCCACCACTTCGAGCGTCGGGTTGGTCGGGCTTTCGAGGAAGAACAGCCTGGTGTTCGGCTGGATCGCCTTTTCCCAGTTGCCGAGATCGCGTCCGTCGATCAGCGTGCATTCGATGCCATATTTCGGCGCAAGCGTTTCGACCACCCAGCGGCAGGAGCCGAAGAGGGCGCGGGCGGCAACGATATGGTCGCCGGCGCGCAGCTGGCACATGATGGCGGCGGTGACGGCGGCCATGCCCGAGGCGAGCGCACGGGCGTCTTCCGCGCCTTCCAGCAGGCACATGCGCTTTTCGAACATGTCATTGGTGGGGCTCGCATAGCGGGCATAGATGAAGCCGTCCGTTTCGCCCTTGAAGCGCGCTTCGGCGGCTTCGGAGTTTTCGTAGACGAAACCCTGGG
>QFOL01000636.1 GCA_003241215.1 Agrobacterium fabrum | reverse complement strand
GACGGTACGGCCGCCTTCGCGGATCGCGAAGCGCAGCTTTTCTTCCATCGCGATCGGAACGATCAGCTCAACCTGAACCGTGACGTTGTCGCCAGGCATGACCATTTCCGTGCCTTCCGGCAGAGAAACGATACCCGTCACGTCCGTCGTGCGGAAGTAGAACTGCGGACGGTAGTTCGCGGAAGTAGAACTGCGGACGGTAGTTCGTGAAGAACGGCGTATGACGGCCGCCTTCTTCCTTCGTCAGGATGTAGGCTTCTGCCTTGAACTTCTTGTGCGGCTTTACCGAACCCGGCTTGCACAGGATCTGACCACGCTCGACGCCGTCACGGTTAACACCGCGAACCAGTGCAACCGCGAACCAGTGCGCCGATGTTGTCGCCGGCCTGGCCCTGGTCGAGCAGCTTGCGGAACATTTCAACGCCGGTAACCGTCGTCTTCGAGGTCGGACGGATGCCGACGATCTCGACTTCTTCACCAACCTTGACGATACCGCGCTCAACGCGACCCGTCACAACCGTACCACGGCCGGAGATCGAGAACACGTCTTCGATCGGCATCAGGAACGGCTGGTCGATCGGACGCTCAGGCGTCGGGATGTAGGCGTCGACAGCAGCCATCAGCTCGCGGATCGCGTCTTCACCGATCTTCTTGTCAGAATCTTCAAGAGCGGCAAGTGCCGAACCCTTGACGATCGGAATGTCGTCGCCCGGGAAATCGTAGGACGACAGAAGTTCGCGAACTTCAAGCTCGACGAGCTCGAGAAGCTCGGCGTCGTCAACCTGGTCGACCTTGTTGAGGAACACGACGATCGCCGGAACGCCAACCTGACGGGCAAGCAGGATGTGCTCGCGGGTCTGCGGCATCGGGCCGTCGGCTGCCGAGCAAACCAGGATCGCGCCGTCCATCTGCGCTGCACCGGTGATCATATTCTTCACGTAGTCGGCGTGGCCGGGGCAGTCGACGTGCGCGTAGTGACGGGCAGGCGTTTCGTATTCAACGTGCGCCGTCG
The DNA here is from genome assembly GCA_003241215.1 of Agrobacterium fabrum. GTDB lineage: Bacteria > Pseudomonadota > Alphaproteobacteria > Rhizobiales > Rhizobiaceae > Agrobacterium > Agrobacterium fabrum_A. Next base: position 175 of record QFOL01000636.1, on the reverse strand, counting down.
AAATCGTGATGCCACGGGCCTTTTCTTCAGGCGCGGCGTCGATCTGGTCATACGCCTTGAATTCGCCGAAGAACTTCGTGATCGCTGCCGTCAGCGACGTCTTGCCATGGTCAACGTGACCGATCGTGCCAATGTTGACGTGCGGCTTATTGCGCTCAAACTTGCTCTTTGCCAT
>QFOL01000198.1 GCA_003241215.1 Agrobacterium fabrum | reverse complement strand
CGGGCTTGACCCGAGGATCCATAACCAGTTGAAGTCGATGGATCCTCGGGTCAAGCCCGAGGATGACGGAGTAAGGATAAGTGGGCAAATTTTGTCGCGATGTCGAAATCGTAGGCGATTGTATCGCTCCCCGTGTCACAGGGTGAATAAAGGATACCGATATGACGAATAGGACAGGTGCGGTCAGGCTATCCGGCTTCCTGCATTGTGCATCAATCGAGGATGTCGAACTGGTCGTGCGTCATCTGCCTGAGCATATTCGCCTGACCAGAGCGGAGCCGGGCTGTCTTTCCTTCGAGGTATCCCAGACCGACGATCCGCTGATCTGGCGGGTGGAAGAGCTTTTTATCGATCGCGGCGCCTTTGATTTTCATCAGCAGCGGACTCGCGCATCTGAGTGGTTCGTTTCGACCTCAACCATTCCACGGGACTATGAGATAACGACACTGGCGTGAAAGAGGGCCGGCCGTAGAGGTATTCCTGCGGCTGTGGCTCCATCGGATTTCGGCGATGCCGGTGGGCAGGCGTCCTTGCCTATTCCCGCGGCATGCCGACCGGAGGCGCAAGGCGCCTTTGCGCGGCGATGCGGAAGGGGGCGTTCATCGCGCCATAACCGCCATAGGCTCCGCGCCTTTCGATGATTTCGAAGAAGAAACCCTCGCCGAAGGTGCGGCTGTAAATCTGGAAATATTCACCACTGTCGTCGCGGTCATAAAGAATGCTCGCGGCTCGGAGCGCGTCCGAAAACTCCGGCTCCAGCCCGAAACGGGCTTCCAGATCGTCGTAATAATTGCGCGAGATCGGCAGGGCGTGGAAACCGCGCGCCTGCAGGGCTTTTGCTGTGGCGAAGATATCGTCGGTGGCAAACGCGATGTGCTGGATGCTGGTGCCGAAGCCCTCGGCCAGAAATTTGCCGGCGAAAGTCTTGCGATTGTCCGCACCGTTCATGGTCAGGCGGAAATGCGGCGAGGGCACGCTTTCAATCGCCTGGCTGCGCACCAGCCCACCCGGATCGACCACATCGACCATCGGTGTGCGCCGCGTCGCAAACAGCGAGGTGTAGAATAAAAGCCAGGTCAGCATTTCATCGTAATGCGTTGTTTGCGCAAGATGATCGATCCGCCTGAGGCCGGCATCGCCTTCCGGCGTTCGGCCTTCCGTGGGCACGAATTCATTGTCCCAGATGGAGGAAAGCTCCGGTGAACCGTCGAGGAAATAGATGACGCCGTTGCCCACGCCCTGAATGGCGGGAACGGCGACTTCGCCTGACTTGCGCGGCTCGGCGAAGGTTGGCGCACCGAGCGCCTCGGCCCGTACCAGCGCTGCTGCGGCGTCATCCACCTTCAGCCCGAAGGCATAGGCATTGGTGCCGTGGATGGAATAGGAAGCTCCCGCGAAGCTGTCGCCGCCATCGCTGGTATTGATGACGATGCGAATATCGCCCTGCGTATAAAGATCGACATCGCGGTTGCGGTGCCGGGCGGTGTTTTCAAAGCCGAGCGTGGCGAGAAGGGCTTCCAGATTGGGTTTTTCTTCCGGTGCCGTGGTGAATTCAACGAATTCCACGCCTTCCGTCTCCACCCGTTCCGGCATGGCGGGCACATCGATGCGGATATCGGGTTCGAGACGGCGCACCTGATCCATCAGGTTGATGAGCGAGCGATGGCCGTCCTCGGCCAGCAGCCGGGCCGAGCCGCCGCGGAACTGGTCGTTGAAGATTTCGAGCGATAGCGGGCCGCTATAGCCGGTTGCTGCTACTGCGCGCATGAAATCCACCACCGGCAGGTCGCCTTCGCCCGGCATGTTGCGGAAGTGGCGGCTCCAGTAGAGCAGATCCATGTCGATCAGCGGCGCATCGGCAAGCTGCACGATGAAAATCTTGTCGCCGGGAATGGAGCGGATCGAATTCGGGTCGATCTTGCGCGACAGCGTGTGGAAACTATCGAGGATGATGCCGACATTGGCGTGATCGGCGCGGCGCACCACCTCCCAGGCATCGCGGTGATCGCTGATATGGCGGCCCCAGGCCAGCGCCTCGTAACCGACGCGCACGCCATGTTTTGCCGCAAGCTCGCCGAGTTGACGGAAATCGGCGGCGGCGCGGTCGATGCCGCCGAGCGAGACCGGTGAGACATTCGAGCAGATCAGCATCAGGTCGGTGCCGAGTTCACCCATGATGTCGAATTTGCGCTCGGCCCTTTCAAAAGCGCGGCTCCGGTGCGGCTCCGGCATGCCCTCGAAATCGCGGAACGGCTGGAAAAGGGTGATATCCAGCCCGTGATCGGCGGCCAGCGCTTTCACCTCGCGCGGCGAGGCGTCGTAGGTCAGGAAATCGTTTTCGAAAATCTCAACGCCGGAAAAGCCCGCTTTGGCGATGGCCGCCAGCTTTTCGGGGAATTCGCCGCTGATCGATACGGTTGCAATGGATGTGCGCATTGGCATGCCGTGTCTTATTGTGTCATAGCTCGCCATATTGCCTTCCTTTTCAGCCTTATGTACTGATTGGTTAATAAAGGGGACGCAGCCAGAGGCCAGCCCCGTCCAGGGAATGAAGCATGAGCAAAAGCACGACCTCCAAAGGCACCCGCGATACCCGGCAGGCGAAGCGCGATCCGGAAGGGGTGCGCCGGGATATTCTTTCCGTCGCGATGGAGGAATTTTCGCAGAATGGCCTGTCTGGCGCCCGCATCGATGAGATTGCGGCGCGCACGCGCACGTCCAAGCGCATGATCTATTATTATTTCGGCGACAAGGAAGGCCTTTACAAACGCGTGCTGGAGGAGGCCTATGCGCAGGTGCGCGGCGGCGAAGGCAGTCTTGAGCTGGATGATCTCGAGCCGGTCGCCGCACTTGAGAAGCTCTGTCGGTTTACCTTCGAGCACCACCGCCGCAACCCCGCTTTCGTGCGGATGGTGATGACGGAAAACATTCACCACGGCAGGCATATCAGGGTTTCCGAAGCGATCCGCAACGTCAACCGACCGGCCATTGAAATCATGCGCCGAATATTGAAGCGCGGGCAGGATGCCGGCGTGTTTCGGCCCGGACTGGACGCTCTTGAACTGCATTGGCAGATCAGTGCTTTGTCTTTTTACAACGTCTCGAACACGGAGACGTTTTCGTTCAATTTTGGCGACACGCTTTTTAGCGAGGCCGGCCAGGAAGCGCTGTCTGCGCATGTGGCGGAGATGTTGCTGCGCTATGTATTGATGCCCGAGCATATTACGCGGATCGGGAAAGGCGATTGATGAGGTGGCGCAGCGCCACCTCATAACCATCGATGCCGAGGCCGGCGATCACGCCTTCGGCGCGGGTCGAGATATAGGAGTGGTGCCGGAAAACCTCGCGTTTGTGGATGTTGGAAATATGCACCTCGATCACCGGCCCCTCGAAGGCATTGAGCGCATCGAGGATCGCGACCGAGGTGTGGGTAAAGGCGCCGGGATTGATGACAATGCCCGCGGACTTGCCGCGGGCTTCGTGAATCCAGTCGATCAGCTCATATTCCCGATTGCTCTGGGCAAAAAACAGATCGTGGCCCGCGGTTTCGGCGATCCCACGGCAATTGGCCTCGATATCGGCTAGCGTTTCATAACCATAGATTTCCGGCTGGCGCTGGCCGAGCAGGTTGAGGTTGGGACCGTTCAGAACAGTGAAAAGGCTCATGCGACGCCCTCCGCCATGCAAAGTTCGGTGAAATGCGCCGTCATGCGCCCGGCATCCGGCTCGCGGCCGCAGAAGAGGCGGAATGCGCCAACAGCCTGAAACACCGTCATGCCGCCGCCGGGCAGGGTGCGACAGCCCTTTTTCGCCGCCGTCGCCAATAGCTCGGTGACAAGCGGCATATAGACGATATCGGCTACCCAGTGCCGCCGTTCGATGAGATCGGCCGGAACCGGCATGCCGGGATGGGCCGGCATGCCCATCGGCGTGGCATGGATCAGGCCATCGGCAAAGGGCAGGGAGGTGGCGGGGTCTTTGACGGCAAGCGCGCGGCCCTCGCCGAAGCGGGCATTGAGTTCCCGGGCCAGTTGCTCGGCCCTTAGGAAATCCCGGTCGAAAATATCGAGACGGGCGATATCGAGCTTCAATGCGGCATGGGCAACCGCAACGCCAGCGCCACCCGCGCCGACAAGAAGCGCCCGGTCACGCCGCGCATCCGGCAGGCCGCGTACGAAGCTTTCGTAAAAGCCGTACCAGTCGGTGTTATGGCCGATGCGGCGTCCGTCCCGGAAGACGACCGTATTGACAGCGCCCAGCATGCGGGCATCGTCCGACAGTTCGTGCAGATGCGGAATAACGGCCTGCTTGAAGGGATGGGTGATGTTGGTGCCGGAAAAACCGCGCGCTTCCAGCTCGTCCAGCAGGTCGGGAAGGGCGCTCGGCGGCAGCTTGCGGGCGGTGACATCCACCAGCTCGTAGGAATAGTCGAGGCCGTGAGCCGCCCCTTCGCGCATGTGCAGCGCGGGCGATTTGGAAAGCTGTATATCGGCGCCAATCAGGCCGACCTTGAAGGATGTTTTCTCTGTCATGATCACGTGTCGCTCATCGGACGGTGTGGAAGAGGCGGGATTATCCCCGCCTTTCTTAAGAGCGCGCGAACCTCAGTGATGGGCGAGAATTTCGCCGAGGAACGTGCGCGTGCGCTGGTGCTTGGGATCGCGGAAGAATTCCTCCGGCGGGCCTTCCTCGATGATCTCGCCTTCCGACATGAAGATCACCCGGTCGGCCACCTGCCGTGCAAAGCCCATTTCATGGGTCACGCAGATCATCGTCATGCCGTCGCGGGCAAGGCCGATCATGGTGTCGAGCACTTCCTTCACCATTTCCGGGTCGAGCGCCGAGGTCGGCTCATCGAACAGCATGGCCTTCGGCTCCATGCACAGCGCCCGGGCGATGGCAGCACGTTGTTGCTGGCCGCCGGAAAGCTGGGCCGGGTACTTGTCTGCCTGGTTGAGAATGCGCACGCGCTCCAGATATTTGCGCGCCGTCGCCTCCGCATCGGCTTTCGACAGGCCCTTCACCCGCATGGGCGCGAGCGTGCAGTTTTCCATGATGGTCTTGTGCGGGAAGAGATTGAAGCTCTGGAACACCATGCCCACTTCGCGGCGAACCGCATCGATGGCGCGGCTGGAATCCGACAGCGTCGTTCCCTCGACCGTGATCTTGCCCTCCTGGATCTCCTCCAGATGGTTGATACAGCGGATGAGCGTGGATTTGCCCGAACCGGACGGCCCGCAAAGAACGATTTTTTCGCCCTTGCGAACCGTCATGTTGACGTTTTTAAGCGCGTGGAAGGCTCCATACCACTTTCCCACCCCTTCAAGGGCGATCAGCGGAGCCTGAGCGGCGGATTGCGGCATGGAACTTTCCTTCATGCTTTGGCAGCAGTGTTAGTTGACGGTGTAGGGAATGTCGGGAAGCGAAGCCGGGAACTGCGGTACCGGGCGCTTCATCCATTTGGCGTAGACTTTTTCGAGGTCGCCATTGGCCTTGATCTTGTCCAGATAGGCGTTCAGCGCTTCGTTCCAGTCCTTTTCGCCGGGGCGTGTGGCGGCGCTGTTGTAGAGGGTCACGAGGTCGAACTTCACCTCGTAATCCTTGCCGCCGGCAGCCGCGAGACGGTCGCCGTAGAACTGGTTACCGCCGATCGCCTCGATCTGGCCCGACAGGATCGCCTGAATGGTGGCGGCGTCGTCATCGAAGCGAAGGATATTCGCCTTGGTACCAGCCCCTGCGGTCAAGGCCGTATCCATCGGGCTGGATTTCGGCGCGCCGACGGTCATTCCGGTCAGATCGTCGAAACCGCCGATCTTCCTGTCCTTGGTGGCATAGACCGACATGACATTATGCGCGTAGGGCTGCGCATATTGCACGTTCTTCGCCCGCTCCGGCGTCATTCCCATCGATGCGAACAGCGCATCGACCTTGCCGGTGCGAAGCGAAGGGATGCGGTTGGCGACGGCAAGCGGCACGAATTCCACCTTCAGCCCCAGATAATCCGCAAATCCCCTTGCGAGATCGGCGTCGTAACCCTCCTGAACGCCGGTGGAATTGATGAAACCCCAGGGCGCATTATCGCCCTGGATACCGATCACGACCTTGCCGCTGGCTTTTGCCTCGTCAAGCGTTCTCGCATCTGCCGCCACCGGCGCCAGAACCGGCAGCAAAGCTGCCGCCAGTCCCGCCGCAAGGGTTGCTCGCCAACCCGTCAGGGTTTTCAAGATTCTCATAGTTTCCTCCTCCCAGATCCAGACGGAACCCGTCGTTACTTCACGGTGAACGGGATGTCGGGCAGGCTGTCCGGGAAGGCCGGGACTTCGCGCTTCATCCACTTGTCGTAGATCTTGGCGAGCTGGCCGTCGGACTTGATCTTGTCGAGGAAGGCGTTGACGGTTTCGTTCCAGTCCTTTTCGCCGGGGCGGGTGCCAGCGCCGTTGTAGAGCGTCGTCAGGTCGAATTTCGGCTCATATTTGCCTTCGGCAGCCTTGTTCAGGCGGTCGCCGTAGAACTGGTTGCCGCCGACAACCTCGACCTGGCCGGAAATCAGCGCCTGAATATTGGCGGCGTCATCGTCGAAGCGCAGGATATTGGCCTTAGAACCGGCGCCGGCGGTGATTGCCGTATCCATGGCACTGGACTTCGGAACGCCGACGGCGATGCCGGTCAAATCGTCATAACCGCCAATCTTCTTGTCCTTGGGGCCATAGACGGAAAGCACGTTGCCGGCATAGGGCTTGGAATATTGAATGGTCTTGGCGCGTTCGGCCGTCATGCCCATGGTTGCGAACAAGAGGTCGACCTTGCCGGTCAGAAGCGCTGGAATGCGGTTGGCCACGGCGAGCGGTACGAACTCAACCTTGACGCCGAGATAATCGGCAAAGGCCTTGCCGATATCGGCATCGAGGCCATCCTGCACACCGCTGGAATTGACGAAGCCCCAAGGCGAGTTGTCGCCCTGAATGCCGATGACGACCTTGCCCTTGGCCTTGGCCTCTTCCACCGTGCCGGCGAAAGCATCGACCGGTGCGACGAAGGGCAGGGCAACCGTTGCCGCGGCAAGCGCGAGCAGGGCGCGACGAGAGAATTTCATGCTGGTGGTTTTCATCTTTTGCTCCTCCTTACAAAGCTGATGAGATATTCATGGACTTAGCGGGTTGCGGTCTGCAGCCGCTTTTCAACGCTGGCGCCCCACAGGGAAAGCGGCCAGCAGATCAGGAAATAGATGACGCCGACGAGGGCGAAGACGGTGAGCGGGCGGAACGTCTGGTT
>QFOL01000197.1 GCA_003241215.1 Agrobacterium fabrum | reverse complement strand
GTCAGACCGCTCGAGCAGGTGGCGGTCTGGGATATCGATCGTGGCAATGCCGAGCGGCTGGCGCAAAGCATCGAGGCATCGGGGCTTGCCGCCACGGTGGTCGATGATCTGGAAAGGGCGGTTGCCGAGGCCGATATCGTCAGCGCCGCGACGCTCGCCACCGCGCCGCTCATCCAGGGCGCGTGGCTGCGCCCCGGCACGCATGTCGATCTCATCGGCGGCTTCACGCCCGGCATGCGCGAGGCGGATGACGAAGCCATAGGCCGCGCCTCGGTCTTTATCGATACGGAGGAAGCGCTGCACGAAGCGGGCGATCTCGTTCAGCCGATCAAGGCGGGTCTGTTTTCGGAGGAAAGCGTCAGGTCGACGCTCGCCGGACTTTGCAGGGCAAACCGGTTTGCACGCAGTAGCGATGATGAGATCACGCTCTATAAGGCTGTCGGAACCGCGCTCGCCGATCTTGCGGCGGCCACCATGGTTTATGAAGCTGCGACGCTGAACGGAAAAGGATGACAGACATGGCCAGACGCGAAATCCTTGAAGTGCCGGTGGTTTCAGAGGCGATCCGCCGGCTGGGCGCGCCGACCTCCGCGCTTGTCCGCTCCGGCAACATCATCGCCACCTGCGGCATGCCGCCCGTCGATCTTGCGACGGGCGACATCGTCAGGGGCGATATCGCCGCCCAGACCCGGGCCTCATTGGAAGCCCTGCGGGTGACACTGGCCGCAGCGGGCGCCACTTTCGAAGATGTGATCAAGACCACCGTGTATGTCACCGATGCAGCATTGATGGGAACAGTGAACGACATATACCGCGAATATTTCGCAGCCGGTTTTCCGGCGCGCACCTCGGCAACCATCAAACCCTGGTCCTTACCTTTCGATATCGAAATCGAGTGCCTTGCTGTCCTCTGAGGGCAGGCGGGCATGAAAAAGGGCGCGTCGGCCGGATCGGCTGACGCGCCCACACGCATTTCTTGGGGCGCAAGATTGCGGGCCGGTTTTACGTGGACTGCTCCAGCGGTGAAAGTCCATAAACTGCCACGATATCTTCCCCCTTTTCGAGCCTTGCGACGATGCCGGGCTCCTTTTCCTGAATGGCGAGAGCCTGCCGTGCTATTGCCAATGCCTCGCCCGGCGGCAGGATGCAGACGCCGTTTTCGTCGGCCAGCACGATATCGCCGTTCTGAACCCTGACCCCGCCGCAGACGACCGGCCCCGCGACATTTCCCCGGCCTCCGAGCTTGGTGGTGATGGGCGAGCGTCCCCGGCACCAGACCGGCAGGCCGGCGCTGCGGATTGAGCCGATATCGGTGACGTAGCCATCGAGGATGACGGCGGTGACACCGCGCGCGAGTGCGGCGGCGGTCATGACCGCGCCCCAGCAGGCATGCCGGTCGTCGCCCAGTCGCTCGATGACGAGGATATCGCCGGGCATGGCGCGGGAGAGGGCATGCGGAAGCGCCGTTCCGTCGTCTCCCGGCAGGCTGACGGTCAGCGCGCGACCGGCGATGCGAACGCCGTCGATCACGCATTGCATCGCCGGATCCATAAACCCGTCCGATCTGAAATGGCCGATCGTCGCTGTCTCGACGCTCCGGAGCAGTTCGAGCGCCTCGTTGATTGTGTCGGGACTTTCCATGGGTGGTCTCCAAAAGAAAGACGCCGGCGCGGGGGCCGGCGTCTGTGATATGGCAATATGGATCAGTTGGTCTTGGCCAGATCGCGTTTGACGGTTTCGGTCAGCGCCAGCAGGGCGACGGCCGAGAGCAGGGCGGAGCCGATCATGTACCAGGCGACGGAAGCGCCGCTGCCGGTGGCGGAAAGCAGCCAGGTGGTGATGACGGGAGTAAGCGCGCTGCCCAGAACGCCTGAAAGCATATAGGCGATGGACAGGCCGGAATAACGGACCTTGGTGCCGAAAAGTTCGGCGAGGAAGGTGGCGATCGGGCCGTAATTGGCGGCAAAGGCCGTCATCATCAGCAGGTAGCCCGCAAGTGCGCCGGCAAAGGTGGCGGTATCCATCAGCCAGAACATCGGGAAAGCGACGAGCGCTTCGGCCAGAATGCCGCCGAGAATGACCGGCCGGCGGCCGATCTTGTCGGAAAGCAGGCCGAAGAGCGGCAAGAGGAAAATACAAGCCGTGCAGGAAATCAGCACGATTACCAGCATCTCATTGCGGGAGATGTTGAGCGCCTGCGTGCCATAGCTCAGGCCGAAGGCGACGATGAGGTTGAAGGACGATCCGGTGGACATGGTGGCGATGCCGCCGAGAAGAACTGTTTTCCAGGATTTGGAAAGTAGTTCGAAGAAGGGCACGCGCACGGTCGCCTCTTCCGTCTTCACCTTGGCGAAGGACGGGGTTTCGGCGGTGTTGAGCCGGACATAGGCGCCGACGGCGACCAGAAGAATGCTGACGAGGAACGGAATGCGCCAGCCCCAGGAAATCAGGTCCTCGGGCGCCATCGTGAAACCGATGGCAAGGAAAGCGAGGTTGGCGATCAATGTCCCGGCCGGAACGCCGATCTGCACCCAGGAGCCATAAAGGCCGCGCCGGTTCTGCGGCGCATGTTCCACCGCCATCAGCACCGCCCCGCCCCATTCGCCGCCGAGCGCGAGACCCTGCACGACGCGCAGCGCCAGGAGCAGGATGGGCGCCCAGACGCCGATCTGCTCGTAATTCGGCAGAAGGCCGATGGCGAAGGTTGCAACGCCCATCATGACCAGGGAAACGAGCAGCATCGACTTGCGCCCGACCCGGTCGCCGAAATGACCGAAAAGTGCTGCGCCGACGATACGGGCGAGATAGGCCGAGGCGAAGGTGCCGAAGGCCAGAAGCGTGCCGACGATTGCGTCGAAGCTCGGAAAGAAGACCTTGTTGAAGACCAGTGCCGAAGCGGTGGCGAAGACGAAAAGATCGTACCACTCGACAGTGGTGCCGATGACGCTTGCGACGGCGATCCGCCGAACGCCAACCGGCTGTTTCTCGACGGAGCCCACGAATGCGGTTTCCCCTTGCATGAACATTCCCCTTTATGTTGCCGTGAAGGAAAACGGGGAAACGACGAAGCGGAGCGGCCTCATGCCAGAGGCACGAGATGACGATAGCCATTTCCGGCGGAGCAACCGTTTTCGGCTCTCTCCGTCAGTCCGATATGCTGCGATGTTCCCCTGTTTTGCGCAATGATGGGAAAGCGGGAGGCTCTCGACAAATAGATAATGCAGATTTCTTCCATAGGGCCGCGCTATAGACCAAATCCTGGGCATTTTCGGGCATCTCGGCGCCGTCTATGAATTTTGAAATAGATAATAAAATCAGGGAAATATCGCAGGCGCTGTTTTTCTTTGCCGCTCGGCTGCGCAGTTCCTGCCCGTCTTTTGAGCGGCTGAAATTTCTTTTTCGGCCGGAAAAGCCGTCACTCTTATTCTAAGTATCGAATCTATCTATTTTTGAATTTTCCGGTTTGGTCTTATCCCCTTTGTCACTCCACGGACTGAAAAGAGGTCGTCTGCGGGCTGCCGGTTACGCCGGGGCATTGCTGCCGCGAGACCATAACAGGGGACCGAAATGAAGAGATTGAGCAATATCCGGCCGGACATGTCACGCCTTTGGGCGACGCTGATGCGTTCCGCCGAAATCGGTGCGACCGAAAAGGGCGGCCTGAAGCGGCTGGCGCTTTCCGACGAGGATGCGGCGATGCGCCACCAGTTCATTCACTGGTGCGAGGAGGCGGGCCTGACGGTCAGGATCGACGCGGTGGGCAATATCTTCGCCGAACGGACAGGAACCGATGCGGATGCGAAGCCCGTGCTGGTCGGCAGCCACCTCGACACGCAGGTTCATGGCGGCCGCTTCGACGGTATTCTGGGCGTGCTGGCCGGGCTGGAACTCGTGCGCACGCTGAACGACCATGCAATTGCCACACGCCGGCCGATCACCCTTGTGAACTGGACCAATGAGGAGGGCGCGCGTTTCGAGCCGCCGATGATCGGCTCGGCGGTTTTTACCGGCGCCAAGGCGGCGGAATTCGCCTATTCCCGCAGGGATCGCGATGGCTTTACGCTTGGCGGCGAGCTGGAGCGCATCGGCTTCAAGGGTAAAGACGCGATTTCGGCGGAGGCTTTCGACAGTCTGTTCGAACTGCATATCGAACAGGGGCCACGATTGGAGGCAGCGGCCAAACAACTCGGCATCGTCACCGGTGCTTTCGGCGTGCGCGGTTTCGTGGTGGAAGTGCATGGCGAGACCGGCCATGTCGGCCCGACGCCGATGCCGGCACGCAGGAATGCGCTGGTGGGTGCCGCTGAGGTGACGCTGGCGATCAATGAGATCGGCTGGGCCAATCACGAGACCGGCGGCAAGTCCACGACGATGCGCATCAGGGCGGAACCCAATCTCCTCGGTGCGCTGCCGAATTTCGTGGAAATGACCTGCGACATGCGCCACCCCGACGATGCCGTTGTCAGCACCATGTTCGAAGCCTTCAAGGCGAGACTTCCCGAGCTGGAAGAGCGGTCACGCTGCAGGATCGTCGTCAAGGAAGGCTGGGCCTATGGCGGCATGCATTTCGACGCCGGCTGCATCGAACTCATCCGCAATGCCACCGATGCTTTCGGTTATTCATCGATGGACCTCCTTACCGAGGCCGGGCATGACGCCATGCATGTCGCCGAATATCTGCCGACGGCGATGATCTTCACCCCGTGCGAGGGCGGTCTTTCCCATAACGAGGCGGAGAACGTCACGATTGCCGACATCGAACCCGGTGTTAACGTGCTGGTTCAGGCCGTTCTGGAGCGTGCGAACCGCGCGGACTGACTTCGATATCAGCGAAACGGTAAAAAGTGCGTGCGCTTTTTGCCGTTTCGCTTATTCGCCGCCCGTTTCCACAAGGGCCGCCGCCGCCTGCGCATCGAAAAGCTCGTTTTCGAAAATCGTCAGGAATGCCCGCTCGGCGCCGCCGAGGTCCATATCGGGGTTGCGGAGAAAATAGGCGTCGGCTCCGAGCGAATCCTGAAGCAGCGGGATCTGCCAAAGCTCATCTTCCTCGAAGCCGCGCGCCGCATCCAGCGGCAGAATGCCCACGCCGATGCCGGCGATGATCATTCGCCGGACTTCTTCCATATGCGGGCTGGAACCGACGGTCCATTTGCCGAGCCCCACACCGTCGCGAAGGGCGATCATCGGTTCCAGCGCGCCGCCTTCCTGGCTGCAGGTGAAGGTCACGAAGGCTTCCTGCCGCAATTCCTCCATGGTGATGTCGCCACGACCGTAAAAGGGATGGGAAGCACCGCAATAAATCCCGAATGTTTCCCTGAGCAGGAATTTGCAGTCCATTCCGGCAAGAGGTTTCGGCAGCAGGCAAATGCCGAATGGGGCCTGTTTCTGGCCGATGGCGCGAACGATATCCTGCGTATTGGCGACATCGATGCGGATGGTGACGGATGGATGACGCCGCCGGAGCTGGCGCAGCGCCTGATCGAGCTGCGGCAGCACGAGATTGGTGACGATGAGGACACGCACCTGACCCGTCAGGTCGTCCGCCTCGGTCGAGAGTTTTTCGCCGATACGCTCGACACGCAGGAAAATTTCAGCACATTCCTGACGAAGCATTTCGCCCTGAACCGTCAGCACGAAACGGCGGCTGTCGCGCTGGATGAGCTGGCAGCCCAGCGTTTCCTCCAGCTTTTGCAGCGCGGCGGTTACCGAGGGCTGGCGCACGAAAAGCCGGTTGGCTGCGCGCGTGATGCTGCCCTCCTCGACGATGACCAGAAAGGTTCGCAGCAGGTTCCAGTTCAGGTGCTGGATACGGGGGGCATAACGTGACAACGGCGCGTTCCTCGAATGAATTGCGGGCTGTACCTTATAGCGATTTTTGCCGGCGAAAAACTTCCGCCGGCTGCAAAAGTGGGGCGTTTTGGCGGTTGCGGCGACTTTATTCCCGGGCGGTCCATGGAAGAGCCGCGCGCGATGCCGGCTTGGCCACGTCAGCCGTCATATTGGTTGTCCGTCACATGCTCCATCCAGTCCACCACCTTGCCGTCCTTAACCTCCTGAAGCGCAATATGGGTCATGGCGACATCGGGTGCGGCGCCGTGCCAGTGTCTTTCGCCCGGAGCGAACCATATGACATCGCCGGGGCGGATTTCCTCCACCGGACCGCCTTCGCGCTGCGCCCGCCCGAGGCCGGAAACCACGATCAGGGTCTGGCCGAGGGGATGGGTGTGCCAGGCGGTGCGGGCGCCGGGTTCGAAGGTGACCTGGGCGCCCTGCACCCGTTCGGCATCGAAGGGGTTAAGAAGTGGATCGATGCGGACCTGACCCGTGAACCATGCCTCGGGGCCTTTCGCCGATGCCCGTGTTCCTGCGCGCAATATTTCCATGGTCGTTCTCCTGTCTGATATTGTTGGCGATTTGATGTGGGAAGCCCCTTGTCATGGGGAAGTGTAAACCTGATCGGGCAAACAGGCTCAAGGCATTTGTCCGAAGCCCGGCGTTGCGACTGTACCGACAGGCATTTCGTTCTTCTGCTCGCGGTTTTCAATGCCGCCAGCATTCATTTTTCCGTCTCTTTCCGGATGCCGCAACAAAAATCATTCTCAGGATTGACTCATCTATGAAAACGGTTACATTTACCAATGTAAACGGTTTCATTAGTTAAAAACCGTGCTTGGAGGAGCAAATTTCATGTTTAGACATTTGATGGCTGCTGCCGCTTTGGTGCTGGCGGCGGGCACGTCGGCGTATGCCCAGGAGCAGAGCTTCAAGATCGGTCTTTCCAATTCTTTCGTCGGCAGCGAATGGCGCACGCAGATGATTGAAGAAGCCCAGGCCGCCGCAAAGGCGTGGGGTGAAAAGGGCGTCAAGGTCGAAGTCGTCGTTCAGAGCGGCAATGTCGATGTGCAGGGGCAGATCGGCCATATCCGCAATTTCATGAACCAGGGCGTCGATGCGATCCTTATCAATCCCGGCAGCCCGACCGCTTTCGATCCGATCTTCGCGCAGGCCAAGGCGCGCAATATTCTCGTCATCGCAACCGACGCCGAAGTCTCCTCGAAGGATGCGCTTTATGTCGGCATCGACCAGAAGGCATGGGCGGCGCAATCCGCGCAATGGCTTGCGGATGCGCTGAAGGGCAAGGGAAGCGTCGTCGCCATCAACGGCATTGCCGGCAACCCGGCAAACGAAGCCCGCGTCGCCGGTTATCGCGAAGTGTTCAAGAAATATCCTGACATCAAGGTGCTGAACGAAGCCAATGCGAGCTGGGATCAGGCG
>QFOL01000013.1 GCA_003241215.1 Agrobacterium fabrum | reverse complement strand
TGGAATAAGAAAAAGCTTTGGCAAGATCGAAGTCCTGCGCGGCGTCGACCTTGAGGCGCGCGCCGGCGAGGTGCATGCGCTTCTGGGCGAAAACGGCGCGGGCAAGTCGACTTTGATGAAGATCCTGTGCGGCATTTTGCAGCCCTCGGAGGGAACGATCCGCATCGACGGGCAGGATCGCCGCTTTGCCAATTATGACGAGGCGATCACCGCCGGCGTCGGCATCGTATTTCAGGAATTCAGCCTGATCCCCTATCTCAATGCCGTTGAAAACATGTTTCTTGCCCGCGAGATTCGCGGGCCGCTCCGCCTTTTGAACAAGGGCGCCATGCGCAAGCGCGCGGCCGAGATCATGAGCCGTCTGGCCGTGGATGTTCCGCTCGACGTGCCGGTGCATCGCCTTTCGGTTGCCCAGCAGCAATTTGTCGAAATCGCCAAGGCACTGTCGCTGGATGCCCGCATTCTCGTGCTCGACGAGCCGACCGCGACGCTCACGCCGTCCGAGACCGAGCATCTCTTCAAGGTCATGCGCGAGCTGCGGCGTCAGGGCGTAGCGATCATCTTCATTTCGCATCACCTCGAAGAAATATTCGAGATCTGCGACCGCATCACCGTTCTGCGCGATGGCGAACTGATCGGCTCCTGCCTGACGTCGGAGGTCGACAATGACCGTCTGGTCGAGATGATGGTCGGTCGGCGCATCGAAGCGAGCTTCCCGCCGAAGCCGCAGCTCGATCCTTCCGCCGCAAAGGTGATCGAAGTCGAAGAGCTGCAATTGAAGAAGGGCGGTCCCGTCTCGCGCTTTGCGCTGCGAAAGGGCGAAATCCTCGGCTTTGCCGGGCTTGTCGGCTCGGGCCGCACGGAAACGGTTCTCGCCATGCTCGGCGCGCATTCCGCCTCGCGCCGCAAGATCAAGGTCGACGGTGTGGACACGCGCTTTTCCGGCCCGGATGAGGCGTTGATGCGCGGCATCGGCCTGCTGCCGGAAAGCCGCAAGGAGGAGGGGCTGATTACCAGCTTCTCCATCCTGCAGAATATTTCGCTGAACAATTATCGCAAATACCGCAAGGCCCACTGGTTCCTCGATCTCAAAAAGGAACTGGAGCATACGACGAAGGCCATGGCGCAGGTGCAGGTCAAGGCGCAGGGGCCCTTTGCCCGCGTCGATACGCTGTCCGGCGGCAACCAGCAGAAGATCGTCATCGCCCGCTGGCTGAACCATGACATGCGCGTGCTGATCTTCGATGAGCCGACACGCGGCATCGATGTCGGCGCAAAGGCGGAAATCTACTCGCTGATGCGCGAATTCGCCGCCAGGGGCCATTCGATCATCATGATCTCCTCGGAGCTGCCGGAAGTGATCGGCATGTCCGACAGGGTCTGCGTCTTCCGTTCCGGCGGCATCGTCGCCACGGTCGAGGGCGAAGACATCAATTCAGAAACAATAATGACAAACGCCACCACCGGGAGGGTTGAACATGTCGCTTGATGCAAACACCGGCACTGCCGCGAAAATGGGCGGTTTCAGCTTCAGTGCCATGCTGCGTTCGCCGCTCGCCCTGCCGCTGGCGGGTCTCATCGTCGTATCGATCCTGATGGGGCTTGCGAGCGACAATTTCTTCAGCCTCAACAATATCATGAACGTGCTGCGGCAGGTTTCCGTCGTCGGCATCCTCGCCGTCGGCATGACCTTCGTCATCCTTACCGGCGGCATCGACCTGTCGGTCGGTGCGGTCATGGCGCTTGTCGGCACGCTGTCGGCCGGGCTTATGGTGAATACCGGCCTGTCGCCCGCGGTTGCCCTGCCTGCCGGCCTCTTCATCGGTCTCGGCATCGGCATCTTCAACGGGGCGCTGGTCGCCTGGGGCAAGATGCCGGCCATCATCGTTACGCTCGCCACCATGGGCATGGCGCGCGGTCTCGGCCTCATCTATTCCGGCGGTTATCCGGTCAGCGGCATTCCGAGCTGGATTTCCTGGTTCGGCGTCGGCCGTATCGGTGTCGTTCCGGTGCCGGTCGTCATCATGGTGGTGATCTATGCGGTCGCCTGGGTGCTGTTGCAGCGCACGGCTTTCGGTCGCCATGTCTATGCGCTCGGTGGAAACGAACTGGCGGCCCGCCTTTCGGGTGTGAAGACGCAGCGCGTCAAGCTTGCCGTCTATGGTATCTCGGGTGTCACCGCAGCACTTGCCGCCCTCATCCTTACCGGTCGCCTGATGAGCGGTCAGCCGAATGCCGGCGTCGGTTTCGAACTGGACGCTATTGCGGCGGTCGTTCTCGGCGGCACGGCGATTGCCGGCGGCAGGGGCCTCATCCTCGGCACGCTGATTGGCGCGGTGCTGCTCGGCATTCTCAATAACGGCCTCAATCTGATGGGCATCAACCCCTATCTGCAGGATGTCATCAAGGGCGGCATCATTCTGTTGGCCATCTATATCGGGCGCGAATGGCGCTGAGCCGGCCCGGAAACATCTTCATAAACGCAGGAGAATTAAATGTCTGAATCGCTGCAAGGCAAGATCGCGGTCATCACCGGCGCCGCATCCGGGATCGGGCTTGCCACAACGGAAGCACTCTTGGAACAGGGCGCTACCGTGGTCATGGTCGACTGGAACGAGAAAGCCTTGAATGATCTGGCCGCCAGGCTCGGCGAGCGCGCCATTCCGCAGGTGACAAACCTTCTGGATGCCGACAGCTGCAATGCGATGATCCCCGAAATCCTCGGGAAGGTCGATCATATCGACATTCTCTATTGCAATGCCGGCACCTATATCGGCGGCGATCTCACCGAAACGACGCCGGAAGCCATCGACAAGATGCTGAACCTCAACGTCAACGCCGTCATGAAGAACGTTCATGCCGTCGTGCCGCATATGTCGGAGCGCAAGACCGGTGATATCGTCGTCACCTGCTCGATCGCCGGTCATTTCCCGACCTACTGGGAGCCGGTCTATTCGGGTTCGAAGTGGGCGATCACCAGCTTCGTGCAGGGCATGCGCCGCCAGATGATCCCGCACGGCGTGCGCGTCGCGCAGGTGTCTCCCGGCCCGGTCGTCTCAGCGCTTCTGGCCGACTGGCCGGAGGAAAATCTCCGCAAGGCCAAGGAATCCGGCAGCCTCATCGATGCGAGTGAAGTGGCCGATGCCGTCATCTACATGCTGACGCGCAAGCGCACCGTTACCATCCGTGACATGCTGGTCTTGCCGACCAACTTCGACCGCGTTTAAAAATCTCTGGAGCGGCGGAAAGACCGGAAACGGTCCCGCCGCTTAAAATCTGTTCAAGCACCGGATGATCCGCTCCGAGGAGTATCGCAAATGGCTTCCTATCTTGTTGGCGTCGATGTCGGGACCGGCTCGGCGCGGGCCGGTGTCTTCGATGTCGCGGGAAAGCTTCTCGCCACCGCCAAACGCCCGATCGGCATGCATCGCGAGGATGGCGGCATTGCCGAACAATCGAGCGGCGAAGTATGGCAGGCGGTTTGCGATAGCGTCCGGGAAAGTGTTTCCCGCGCCGGCATCGATCCCGCCGAGGTCGCCGGCATCGGTTTCGATGCCACCTGCTCGCTGGTGGTGCGTGGACCGGAAGATGAGACCCTGCCGGTTGGCGCACCCGATCATCCCGAGCGGGATATCATCGTCTGGATGGATCACCGCGCCGTCGAACAGGCGGAGCGCATCAATGCCGGCGAACACGCCGTGCTGAAATATGTCGGCGGCCGTATTTCCCCGGAAATGCAGACGCCGAAACTGCTGTGGCTCAGCGAAAACAGGCCGGACATCTATGCCCGGGCCGAGCACTTCTTCGATCTCACGGACTTTCTGACATGGAAGGCTTCGGGCGTGCTTGATCGCTCCGCCTGCACAGTGACCTGCAAATGGACCTATCTGGCCCATGAGAACCGTTGGGATACGGAGTATTTCACCCGCATCGGGCTTGGCGATCTTGCCGAGCAGGGTTTTCGCCGCATCGGTGAAAGCGTCGTCCATCCCGGCACTGCGCTGGGTAACGGTTTGACGGAAGACGCTGCAAAAGCCATGGGTCTGGTTGCGGGCACCGCGGTTGCGGCGGGTCTGATCGACGCCCATGCCGGCGGCGTCGGCACGGTGGCTGCGGGCGGCGATGCGTCGCGATGCCTCGGTTATGTTTTCGGCACCTCATCCTGCACCATGACGACCACCGCCGAACCCGCCTTCGTGCCCGGTGTCTGGGGCCCCTATTACTCCGCCATGGTTCCCGGCGCCTGGCTCAATGAAGGCGGCCAGTCCGCCGCCGGCGCTGCGATCGATTATCTCGTGCAGTTGCATCCGGCGTATGCGGACGCGAAGTCGCTTGCCGGCAAGGAAGGCAAAGCCTTGCCGGTATGGCTCGCTGACCGGGCGCTCGGCCTTGCCGGATCCGCTTCCGCTGCGGCGGAGATCGCCGAGGATTTTCATGTGGTGCCGGAGTTTCTCGGTAACCGTGCCCCCTTCGCCGATCCCCATGCCCGCGCGGTCATTGCCGGTTACGGCATGGAGACGGGCGTGGATTCTCTCGTCGCGCTTTATGTGGCGGGGCTTCTTGGCCTCGGTTACGGGCTTCGCCAGATCATCGAGACGCAGGCCCGCAATGGCGCGCCAGTGGAAACCATCAGCGTCAGCGGCGGGGCGGGCGCTCATCCGCTCGCCCGGCAGTTGCTGGCGGATGCGACCGGTCTTCCCGTCGAATTGACCGAGTGCGAAGAGCCCGTACTTCTCGGGTCTGCCATGCTCGGTGCGGTTGCCGCCGGAACCTATCCGGATCTGATGGTCGCCATGCCCGCCATGTCGCGGATCGCCAGCTGTGCTACGCCCGATCCCGCTTTTCAGACGGTTCACCAGTCGCGTTACGATGCGTTTCTGGCGCTGCAGAATGCGGCGCGCGCCATTCGATCCGCCAGCCATTCCTGAACCAGACACTTAGACCGTCCGGCCATACTGGCCGCAATTAACGAGGTTTCCATGCAGTTTTCCGGAAAATCCGTCATCATCACCGGCGCAGGCAAAGGCATCGGTCGCGCCTGCGCTCGCCTGATGGCCGCGCGCGGTGCGGAAGTGGTGGCAATCAGCCGCACCCAGTCCGATCTCGACAGCCTGAAAGGCGAGATCGGCGGCCGTTCGATCCGCGTCGATCTTGCCGATGTCGCCGCCACCCGCGCCGCCATGGCCGAAGCGGGCCCCTGCGATTTCCTGATCAACAGCGCCGGCATCAACGTGCTCGAAAGTGTGCTGGATATGAGCGATGCGGGTTATGAAGCCGTTCTCGGCATCAACCTGCGCGCGGCTTTGGTCACATGTCAGGAATTTGCCCGCGCCCGTGTTGCGAAGGGCGGCGGCGGCGCCATCGTCAACATCACCTCCATCGCCGGTCACCGCGGTTTTCAGGATCACCTCTGCTACGCGGCCTCCAAGGCCGGGCTGGAAGGGGCGACCCGCGTTCTTGCCAAGGAGCTTGGCTCGCACGGCATTCGCGTCAACGCGGTTGCGCCGACCATCACCCTTACCGAACTGGCTGCGGAAGCATGGAACGACCCGGCGAAAAGCCAGCCGATGATGGTTCGCCATCCGCTCAACCGGTTCGCCGAAGCGGAAGAGGTGGCTCAGAGCATCGCGCTGCTCCTGTCGGATGACAGCCGCATGATTTCCGGAGCCGTATTGCCGGTCGATGGCGGTTTCCTCGCCGTTTGATGTGCGCGGGGGGAAGTCTGACGCGCAAACGCCTGCCCGAAAACAGAAGAACGCCCGGCAAACAGCCGGGCGTTCTTCTTAATGAATGACAATGCTGTTAATGACGATGCTCGGGCATGTCCTTCAGCTGTTCCTTGGTCCATGACGTGACCGCGTGGACATCGCCGTCCTCATCCCGCATGAAATCAAGATCGCTGAGCGGTACTGCGACCGGCTTTGCGCCGATACCAAGAAAACCGCCGACATCGATGATGGCGGTGCTGCCGGCCCCGACGCCGTGGACATGGTCGACCTTGCCGACCTTGTGATCGTCCGCACCATAAACGGTGGCGCCTTCAAGAACGGACGGCGTCAGTTCCGTTTCAACCAGGCGTACGTGATTGGTGTGATCCATTGTTCTTGCTCCTGTCATGGTTTGCAAAAAACAAACTCCCCCGTCGCAAAACCGTTCCATCCAATGTCGTCGTCATCGGCCGGCGCGGGCTACTGATTTCTCATCGGTACATTGTTGGGGTTCCCGGTGAAACACTTCGGAAAAGGTTGCGGAATGGTCACACCTTTTCTCTGGAAGACAAGTTTTCGCTAAATTGCAACCGCTAAAGTTGTTGCGATGACGTGTCGGGATGTTATCTCTGCGTCAGGTTGAATCATCGAGGGGATGAGGGATGAAGAAGTTGGGGGCGGTTTTGCTGGTGGCTCTCCTGAGTGCATGTGCAAAGCCATCTGACGGACCGACCGCAGGCAATATCCGATCTGCGACCTTCCCTCGAACCAACGAAAAAATCCCAGTCATCGAGCTGGCGAATGCGCCGGCTTCCACGGTGTCCGCCGGCAGCCCGCAAAGCGCCTCGGGTCCCGGCCTTACCGCGCTTCGCAACACCGGTTACAACGCCCAGAGATTGCGGCGCGGCGACGTGATCGACATCACCGTGCTCGATACCGGCGAAGACGGGCTTTTCTCCCCGACGCAAAGCAAGACGCTTAATCTCGGGAGCTTCACCGTTGATCAGAGCGGCTCGGTGAATATCCCCTTCGTCGGCAAGCAGCGGGTGGTGGATTCGACGCCCGAGGGGCTGCAATCGCAGGTCGTTGCCGGGCTGAAGGGATCGGCCGTGAACCCGCAGGCGGTCGTCACCGTCGTTGACAAGCCGACGAGCGCCGTCATGCTGAGCGGTGCGGTGAAAAATCCCGGAAAAATAACGCTCACTGCCCGTCAGGAGCGGGTGCTCGATGCGCTCAATCAGGCCGGCGGCCCGACCGTCGCTCCGGGCGCCGCCACGGTCACCGTCGTTCGTGGCTCGCACAGGGCGAGCGCGCCGCTTGACCGCGTCATGCGGGAGGACCGCCAGAATATCCGCCTGTCGCCGGACGATCAGATCATGATCGATGGCGATGCAGCGAGCTACACCGCGCTCGGCGCTTTCAAGAGTGCCGGCGAATTCCAGTTCGAAGCCGGAAAACTCACGCTGGCGCAGGCCGTCGGCCGCGCCGGCGGATTGCTGGATGACCGCGCGGACGCACGCAATGTCTATGTTTTCCGCAACGAGATCATTCAGGTGCCGTCGGCAACCGCATCGGGCGCGAAAGGCCCGGTTGCGACGGCCACAACCATGCGGCCGGTGATTTATCACGTCAATATGCGCGATGCTTCCAGCATTGCCCTCATGCAGCTCTTCCAGATGCAGAAGGGCGATGTGCTCTATGCCAGCAACGCACCGCTGGTGGATTCGGCCAAGCTCCTGACCGTGTTCCAGAAGAGCGTGCCGACGGCGGCAGCACCGCTTCCCGGCAGCGGCAACTGACCAATGAAGCGCTACAGAAGCTGTAGCGCTTCCATTGCCGATTGCGGCCGCGACGCGGGTTCGTCCTGGCAACAGGCGTCCGCAAAATCCGCCAGCCTTTGCGTTGTTCGCATCTCATCCGTAGCGATAAGCCGCCGGGCAAGCCGCCCCACGGAGAATATATCCTGATCCGGCTTTGCGGTTGCGTCCCGCATCCGTTCCGGCGCTGCAAATTCGCGCGAGGCGGCAAAGCTCATGCCCCGATCCGCGTGTTTTTGGCCGATCTCCAGCGCGATGCCGAAATCGCCAAGTCTGCCCGTTTCGAAATCGCCGTCCTCCAGTAGAATATTGGCTGGCGTGACATCGCAGTGGACATATCCCCGTGCATGCATGGCGCTCAGCCCTTCCAGCAGGCGGCGAAGGATTGTGGTGGCTTGCGGCGCGCTAACCGGCCGCTGTGATGCAAGCGACGCCAATGATTGCGGAAACCATGGCTGTAACAGGCCCGGTCGGCCATCGGCCAGTCTCAGCAGCGCCGATGTTTCCACCAGGCAAGGATGGCGCAATGTCAGGCCGAGTTGCGCCTCCTCGCGTAATCTTTGCAGCAGCACCGCGTCGTTTTTCAACGCCGGCGGCGTGGTTTTCAGGGCGTGAAGGGAGCCAAGATCGCGGTGCCGCACCTGCAGCAGCAGCGTGTTTTCGCTTTCGTAGGCAATCCGTTCAAGGGCAAAACTGTCAGCGATCCAGCCGGGTTTCGCATCGGAAAAATGCGAGATTTTCCGGTCCAGCGCATTTCGGACCTGATCGATCAGGTCTTTCTGTTCTTTGGCAGGCCTTTCCCGCGTGCCGTCATGGCGGATGGTTTGCCACAGATCGGAAAAGCGCTCGGCGACCTGCGGGTAGGCAGGCCCGTCGCCGGATTGTTTACCCTTGCTCAAGCCGGTTTCCAATCACGATGGCGCTGACATTCTCGCGTGCGTCCTCGATCAGCGCTTCCTGGATCAGGGCGCTGGCGCAATCCTTGATCGGGGTGTTGCCGACGATCTCGGCAATGGCCCGCTCCTTCAGGATTTGCACCAGCGGATAGCTGCACAGGAGCAGCCTGTCCTGCGACCCCCAGTCTTCCCCGACGATATCCGGCCGGAACTGCTGGGAAAGGCCGACACATTGCGCGAGCTGCCTTTTCATGCCGACAACGACGTGATCGCGCGAAAGCTGATGCATGGTTCCGTTTTTCAGGAGATAGGCGCGCGCGTCGCCGGACCACAGGACACTCAGCCGGCGGCCGATAATGGAGGCAATGATGACGCTCGCCATCGGCCTGCCGTCGGCGCCCATGGCTTGCCGGGAAAGAAGCAGGCTGTTGACGGTGCCGAGTTTTCCCCTGATCTGCTGCGCCATCACCTCGGGGTTTTCGGCATCGGGCGTCTCGGCAAGAATATTTGTAGCCAGACGTGCGGCTTCCACGGCGCTGTGCGTGTCTCCCTGTCCATCTGCCATGGCGAAGAGGGCAGGGCTCTGGGAAACGAAGAGCGAATCCGCGTTCAGGGAGAGCCGTGTTCCCGGGTGCGTGGCATAGCTGTAGATGACCGATGACGGCTGTTCGGTTGGCGGTGCGGGCGCGGGCGTCATCACGGGCGGAGTTTTGTGTTTCGCACTTTCCTGAGCCTGTACGGGTGTCGAGCCGTCTTCTTCGCCCTTGCCTGCCATGTCGCTGAAGAGGCGCAGGAAATCGGCAGCTTTCGGTTTGCCGTCGAATTTGAGACCGCGGGCGCGGCGGCTGGCGGGATCGATGCGCCACCAGAGGCTGGTCGGTGCGCGGCTGCGCACCATTTCCGGCGCGTCATCCTCTTCCCGTGGTTTCGGCAGGCGCAGTTTCTTGACGGAGGTGTTAAACCGGGACATGTCGAAATCGCCCGTCATGGATGTTTCGGCCAGCGCCTCGGCGGCCATGAACCAGGTGTCGTCGAGATAGAGCGTTCGCGGATGTTTCCGGAAGCTATTGAGCTGGGCAATGATGGCAAGCGGATATTTACGCCCCACCCGGTCTGCGCTGGGCACCAGCACGCCGGCATAGGCGCTGTTGCCCCATATGCCGCTTTCGATGATGAAGCGTATGGGCGGCGATGACGTAAATATTGCGGGCCATTGGCCCGAAAACAGGTCCGCGCAGGCGTGCAGGCCGGATCGCAGCCAGTCGTCAAACGTCCCGATCAGCTCCCGTTCAAGCCCGTCGGAGATGAAGTCGCCATGGCTGGGGACCTTGCCGAAGAAACCGATGCGGTCGCTTTCCGCTGCGGTTTCCGTGGGCCTCGATGCCTGATTGGCCATCAGTCGTTATTGACCACGGTGCTTTTCGTCGTTGCTTTCATCATAGATCCCCTCCTTAAAAAACGGTGCGCCGCCCCGCCGCTAAAATTGCGCGGGGCAGGCAAAGCCGGCGATGGCGTCCAGCCTGAACGGGTTGAGAACCGAGCCGAACTGAATATCGAATTCGGCAGCCTGCGCGCCATTCGCAAACCGCACCCGCAGCAGGTCGCCCGACTGGTTTTCGATGTCGGCGCCGTCGAACAGCCGGAATGGCGACCAGTCGCCGTTTTCGGTTTTCGCTTGCTGCCAGCCGCCCGGCTGGAAGGCGATGCGCGACAGGCTCGCCGTGTTTTCACGCGAGGGCCAGGTGATCGATTTCGCCTGAATGGGCCCGTGATAATAAACCACCCGCTCGCCTTCGATTTCCAGCATCACCGCGCTGGAGGCATTGGTGAGCGAAACGGGTTTGACATTGATCGACACCGCCGGCGTCTCGCTGCCATTCGGGAAAAATGCGCGCGAAATCTTGTCGGCATTTTCGAACTGGGCGACGGCGCTGCTTGGAATGCCGGCGGCGCCGAAAGTGCCTTTCCAGCTCCAGGGGTTGGTGGTCTTGTCGACAAAGGCTTCCATTCGCTGTTTGAAGAAGGACTGGAAAACCCCTGCTGGCCCGAAGAGACGGGTGAAATCCGCGATGGCGACATCGCGGGAAGACGACCTGTCGAAAGGATAACGCCCGGTCACGATGGAAGAGCACAGGGATGCCGCATCGGCCGCCCAGAGTTCGGCAATGCGGCTGCGGGCGGATTTGACCGCAAGCGAGCCGACATCTGCCGCCACACCCGCCACCCACACATCGAGGGGTGCCGGCAACTCACGGGCCTGCTGCAACAGATCCTGATTGGCCTTGGTGAGTTGACTATCCACGTCGAACACTCTGGCGACTTCATCGGAGGTGGTCGCCGAGCGGGCAAGCTGCTCGTTCAGCATCTTGAAATGTGCGAGCAATTGTTCCGATGGCGAACCGCCGGCCTTGCCGCCATTGGCCTGCTCGCCCGTTGTGGCCGCGCCTTTCGCCGCCAGCATGTCGCGCAGTCTCGCATAGGGATCGGCCGCGTTTACCGTGGCGGCCAGAACGGCTGCGGTCGCGTCGCCTTCAGCGGCGGAGGCGAGGGCGGCGGGGTTTGCTCCGGGGCGCAGATCGGTCGCCTCCGCGATCGACCTGGCAGCCTCCACCACGATATTGCGTTCATTGGCAAGCGCGCGGGTTGTTTCCACCGCGTCGCCAAGGGTCTGGGACGGCTTGACCCGAAGGTCGGCCAGCGTATCGGCCCATTTCTTCTCAAAGCGATCAAAATAGATTTGCAGCGCGGCCTGTGCCACCTGCTCGACCGTGGCACCCCTTATGGCATCATCGGAACCGCGTACCCACCCTTCGGAAAGTGCGATGCGCGCCGCATGGGCGACCTGCGGAATGACGACGCTGCGATATCCCTCCGCCGTGAAAAGACCTTCGATGCCTTCCGCCATCGGCGCTTTGCTGCGCCGCTCGAAGGCACGCTCTCCCAGCGGGCCGAAGGCCGTGGCTGGTGTCCATTCCATCAGTTCCCGCGCCTGTGGAAGACCGGCGAGAATATCATAGGCGCGCGTACCGACAGCCTGATTGCGGATGGTTTCACGGGCAGTTGCGATGAGCCGCGCATCGAGCTCAATCGGGGCGAGCACGCCGTCCGCCAGCGCTTTCGCATGTTGGTCGAGCGCTTCTCTGGCGGCCGCCCTTCCATCGCCGGGATAGAGGGATGCGAACATCTGGTGTGTCTGCACGGTCAGGAAATCGGGGTCTAGCGCACCCATGCCGCCAAGCATTCCATAGAGCTTCAGCGAATTGAAGGTGCGCGTGATATCCTTTTCGTCCTTGAGCTGTTTCTGGAGCTGCACGATCATGCGCGGCAGGAGCAGGGCATTGAGTGCGCGCTGATAGGCGTCACGCTGCCGTCCGGCGATCTTGTCTTCCTGATCGAGCCCGAAGCTGACATTCCACACTCTCTCGCGGGCAAAGCCGGAATTGACGTCGCGCAGATTGTCGAGCGCCGGAAGGATGCGGAGAAAATCGGCGTCCGAAACATCGCGCACGGGAATGCCCTGAACGAGCTGTTCATAAGCGCCAAGTTTGCGATCCGCTTCGGCAAGCGCCTGCGTATTGGCAAAATAGGTGAAAATCCAGCCGGTGAAGACGATGGCGACCGCGGCGGCCGAAACACCATAGGCGATGCGCCGCACCAGCAATTGCCGTCCGGAAAGGCGCTTGTCGCGCATCACCAGCGCGGCTTCGGGGAAGATGACATCCTTGAACAGCCGCGACAGGAAATAGCTTCGGCGGGTTCTGGATGCTGCGGGAGACCTTTCCGTTTCCGGCTGCGTTCCCGAAGCGAGATAAACGCCACGCAAAAGCGGCGCTTCGATCAGCGGGGACCGTGCACAAAGTTCGGTCAGGGCCTCATGGAGCCGGTCTTTCAACCGCGCAAGTTCGGCGGGGAAACGGAAGATGCGGCCGCGCGTTTCGGCATTCTGCTCCTGCTGCAGGCGCTCGATCAGCATCGCATCGACCCGCTGTTGCAGCAGTTCGAACTCTTCTATCAGGCGTTGTGGCAGGTTCTCGGCGGAGTAACTCTCATCCAGCTTGAAGGTCGTGCCCCATACCTGCTGGCGATCGGTCTTGTTGAAACCGTCGAAAAATTCCACGAAACCATGCAGCAGATCGGCCTTGGTCAGCACGATATAAACCGGAACGCGCACATGCAGATATTCATCGAGTTCCGACAGCCGCTGACGGATGGAACGCAGTTCCTGCCGCTGTTCCTCGGGATCGCGGCTGAGGAGATCGGGAATGGACAGGGTGACCAATGCGCCGTTGATCGGCTGCGAACGGCGATACCGCCTCAGAAGGCCGAGAAAGCCTTCCCATCCGGCTTTCGACGAGCCGTCGAGATCATCCTGGGTCGTGTAGCGCCCTGCCGTGTCGATCAGGATCGCCTCATCGGCGAACCACCAGTTGCAGTTGCGCGTGCCGCCGATGCCCTTTACCGCGTTTTCGCCCAGCGCATCTCCAAGTGGAAATTGCAGGCCGGAATTGGTGAGCGCCGTCGTCTTGCCGGAGCCGGGTGCGCCGAAGATCACGTACCAGGGAAGGTCGTAAATATAACCAAAACGCTTTTTCGTGACCCGCCGCAGCAGCGCCAGCGCTTCCTTGAGACGCATCTGGATCTCGCCGACTTCGGCCTGGCGGTTGGCCAGGGCTTCGCGCTCGATACTGTCGACGAGTTCCTTGTCCTGCTTGCGCCCGCGATAGATGGTGACGGCGATATAAATCAGCCATATGGTGAGAACGATGCCGATGGCGATGAGCCGGGCCTGTGTCGTTCCCAAGGGCTTGAAATCGCCCAGCGCGACCAGATGGCCGTAAAACCAGATGACGATGCAGAGCGCGACCACCCATAACAGCGACAGGAAACGGCGGCCGATGAGAGCGGCATAGCTCTCGACATAGGATCGGATCGTATAAAAATAGCTCAATGGATTCATGGCTGTGCCTCGTGCGGCTGCTGTCCCGAACTGTTCTCTATGGTCGGCGAGAGAATGCCGGCGTCACTCAGTTTTTCATCGGGATTGGTCAGGACCATGATTTCCGTTCTGCGGTTGATCTGGCGGCCTTCCTCCGTTTTGTTGTCGGCGATCGGGTCGCTGTCGGCACGGCCTTCCGTCAGGATCGCTTCCGGGCCGGTGAATTGTGAAAGAATGTCCCCGACCGCCTTGGCGCGGGCTTCGGAAAGGTGCCAGTTGGACGGAAATTCCACCGTCTTGATCGGTACGGTATCGGTATAGCCGATGACGACGGCGCGGAATTTTTCGGCCGCAAGCGCGCCGCCGATACGCTGGATGAGATCGCGGAACTGCGGGCTGACATCGGCGCTGCCGGTGGAGAACAGGCCCGAATTATTGATGCGAATGCGCAGCCGCCCGTTCACATCGGCCAGCGTGACAAGCTTCTTTTCGACTTCCGGCTGAAGGAAGGCCATCAGCTTTTCAAGCCGGGAGGGTTGCCGTGGCTCCACCGTCTTCGGCGGTTCCACGACCTTGGGCGTTTCGACCTGCGCCGGTGGCTGGGGCGGGCTTGCGATCAGCACGCTCGGCGTCTCGTTCGGCGGCAGATGGGCGAGCCTCTCGAAAGTGACATCGGATGCGTTGTTGAGCGACAGCGTGAAGAAGAGATAACCAAGCGCGAAGGCAAGCGCCATCACGGACAGCAGGGTCCACAGCGCCGCCATCGTGCGCAATGGCGTATGACGGGCTTCGACGCCTTTCCAGTGCGGCGAAAGCTCCCTTTCGAAGGTGCCGTATTGGCCGATCAGCGTCTTGTAGAGGCTGTCGCGGATGCGGGAAAGCTCCAGCGCACCCTTCGGCGAAACGCGGGTGCGCCCTTCGAAAGCCAGCGACAGGCACAGATAGATCAGCAGCAGCAGATCCTTGTTGGCCCCGGGTGACTGATGGAAATGGTCGAGAATGTCGAAAACCCGGTCGCCGCCGGTAACATCATTGTGGAAGGTGGAGACAAGGCCGGAGCGCGCCCAGCCTGCCCGCACGCCCCAGGGTTTGCTCAGAACCACATCATCCACCGTGGCGCAGACGACATAATGCGCCGCCCTTGCCCGCTCGGGGCTGATGCGGGCGGAAGCGAGGTCGCGCTCGTAGCGGGTGATCGCCTCAACGCAGGCGCGGCGAAGCTGATCGGTATCAGGCTCCGCATCGCTGAAGCGCAGGAGATGCGCGAGGTTGAGAAGGGGAGCGGCCGATTGCACGAGCGTCGGCAGATCGCCGCCGCCGAAATGGAAACCGGAGAGCAGCTGGTCGACCGGCATGGCGGCCGCGCCTGCCTTCGGCCGCCCGGCCGGCGCGTCCGTCTCGACAATGTCTTCGAGGATCGCCGCCATGTTGCGGGCGTTCTGGTTGCGTCGGCGGCTTTCCTCGGTGATTTCGACCACCGTCGGCAAATCCTGCCAGGAAGAGGGCTTTTCCTTGCTCATTCGCGTAACGCCCACATTTCCATCTCAAGCCCGGGGAACTCGCCCGCCAGATGCAGGGCAATCGCGCCTGATGTCTCAAGCTGCTTCCAGAGGGGTGATTGCGTGTCGATCTCGAAATAGACGGTGCCGGACCGATAGGGCAATTGCCGCGGCAGGACCGGCAGGGAGCGCACGGGAATGCCGGGCAGCGCCACATTGACCAGTTCGGAAATCCGCTCCACTGGCCCGACCTTGATCTGTGCCGGCAGGCGGCGGCGAATGTCTTCGGCGGCCATATCCGCGCGCACGGCAAGCACGAAGCCGGCATCGCGCAGCAGCGTGCGGTCGTGGATGGTGCCGACGCGGACGCCATGGCGGCGCTCCACCAGCTCGATCGCAACGGCCGCCTGTTCCAGAACCGCTGACAGCGATGTGCGCAGATCGTCGAAAACCGCCCCGAAGGTGGCTTTCAAGTCCTCGTGCCGATAGGGCGGGAAATCCGTCGCCCGCTTTTTGTCCGTGGTGAAGGTTGCAAGCTCGCCGGCAAGCTGGATGCAGTCTTCATAAAAACGGATGGGGTGAAAACGCGTGGCGTTGGCGCAGCGATGCGCCAGCAGCGGATCGGCCCGGTTGAGGATTTGCAGCAGGAAATAATCGCCCACTTCCGCCGTTCCCCTGATCGTCGGATCGCCGATGCGTTCGGCAATCGCCTGGGCGCGGTGGCGTACGATCCCCAGAAGCTCCGTCAGCAATTCGTTGAGGCGGGGCGCCGCCGCGCAGCTCAGGCTCGGAGGAATGAAATCCGGATCCAGAATGACCGCGCGGTCGGAACGAACCTCGATGACCCTTGCAAGACCGATGAGATCGTAACCGGAAAGATCGTCGCCGGTTTTCAGGAATTTCAGGCTGAGACGGCCGACATCGATGGGGGCCACGAAATCCGTCTCGATATTCGTGTCGGAGACCTCATAGCTGGAGGCGGTGAAGCGCACATTGTTCGCATCGTTGCGGCCGCTGGCGGACATGTCGGCCTTGCCCGGCTGCCGGGCCGGCAGGGCGAGATAGATAACGGCGTTCTTGACGCTTTCGTCGAGATCGAGCGGCGGCGGCAGGTCGGAATCTTCAGGCGCTTCGAAGGGCGTTCCATCGGGAAGAACGCCGCGCAGGTTTGACAGGGCGAATTGCCCTATCGACAGCGCGCTGCGGTCCACGCCGATTTCGGCGATGCCCCACGGGTAAGGCGAGAGGTTGCGCGTGGTGTTGCGCACCAGCCGTTCGGTCCAGCGGTCGGATTGCTGAAAATGCTGAACGCGAAGAAACATGCCCTCGCTCCAGGCAACACGGTTCTCATGTCTCATCGTGGTTGTTTACCCCCTTTGCATCGGCCGTTATCGCGTCAGGTTCCTGCGTGGGCGCGGCCTCACCGCGCGCTGCCCGCTGCAGGAACTGCCTGACCGGCAATGGACGGCCGTTTTCCTCAAATTGCTTTTTGTAAGTGGACCAGTAATCGGTCTTCATGATCAGCCCCTGCCAGTCGCGGCGCTCGATTTTGGCACGAAGATCGTTGCCGGCATCGACGGAGGCTTCGAGAAGCCTCGGCTCGAGCTTTTGCGTGCAGCCGTGGATCAGGGTTTCAAGCGAGGCGGCGAGCCGCCGCTGCTGGCGGATGAGCGTCTCCACCCGTTCGCTCAGGGAGGCTGACGAACCGTGGCCGGTGCGCTCGCCTTCAATGTCGAGAATGGCCAGACAATCGGCGCTTTCCTGCTCCAGCGCGGTCAGAAGATCGCCGATCTCCTGCGCGGTCGAACCATCGGCAGTTGATGGGTTCTCCAGGGTCAGGTCTTCGCCTGTTTCCGGGAAGACGCTGTCGAAATCCTCGTTACCTGAGGCCGAAACCGGACGAGAGATCATGACCGGCGTGTTCAGTGCGTCGGTATGTTCGTGCTCGCTGCTTGCAACCGGCTCCTCGTCCCAGTTATCAGGCAGAACGGCGCCTATTCCACGCGCTGCGGGCGGTTCGCTCCAGCCGATCTCGACATTTCGTGAAATGGATTTCGCCTTCCGCTTCGCGCCCTCGCGCCATGTTTCGGACCACTCGTCGGCGGAGGCGGTGTTGCCCATCACGCCGCCTGCCGAACGGCCATTCGGGGCGATGTCGGCAAGGATCGCCGAAATGGTCAGCGGCTCGTCACTCATGCGCAGGGACGCGTCGGGATCGGAAAAATCCAGCTCGGCATCGCCGCTGATGACGACCTGAAAAACCTGCCCGCCAATATCGATCTGCGAACCGTCGCGGAGACGCGCGCTTTCGCCTTCCAGCAGCAGACGGCCATCGACCAGCGTGCCGTTCGCGCTCTGGTCAAGGATCGTAAAACCTTCGCCATCGCGGCTGAGCGTGCAGTGCAGCTTGGAAACGCGCCGCTCATTGTCGTCGATCTGCCAGTCGCAATCGCGAGACCGGCCGATGACGCGGCGGCCGCGCTCGAAGCTCCACTGACTGGCTCTTGCGGCTCCGATATTTCGTGTGTCCTTGAGTGCAAGCTTCATATCCATGCCCTCACACGGAAATCGCCGAGCCTTCGCGCTCGGTCACCACAGCATCGGCGCTGTCTTTTTCTGCGGGCGCCACGCGAGCCCAGCTGTTCCAGCCGAGGCGGGCAGGGGCATCGGACTGGCCGAGGCGGCAGAAGGGAATGTCCTCCTTTTTCAGGATCACCTGCACATCGAAATGCAAGGCGCTTCCGACGAACAGGCGTGTCAGCGAAAATATCTCCGCAAGCCGCTTCGACCCGGGCGTCAGGGCCAGATAATCCGCGTAGGCGACGGGACCGATCACGATCCGGAAGCCGCCGCTCATATCTTCGACAGCGCTTCCTGCCGTTGTGTTCTGTCCGAGCCTCAACCCGGATGCCTGTCCGAGCTGGCTTTGTTCGTGAAGCGGCAAAGCCACCCATCGCCGGCGAAACTGTTCGACATTCACCGGAAGTCCCGTGAATTCGCAAAGCATCGAGGTCAGGGCCGAAACATTGCGGTTGCGGCCGGCCAGAAGGCCGCTGAACCGCAGGAGCGCATCTTCGCTCACGCCCGCCTTTTCCACCAGACCGGCTGTGCGGAACCCGGTGAGTGCAAGCAGGGTTTTGCGAAAACCGTTCTCCTGCCGCTCGGCCGACCAGCGCAATCCCCTTGCGAGGCGGTATTTTTCCGTCGCGGATACAAACAACTCGCTGAACCTTGCGGCGAACAGATTGAAGAAGCTCGCCAGCGCACCGGAGCGATTGCGCTCTTCCCGCTGCAGCAATTCGCCATAGGCCGGCGGCAGCGAACCGAGCGGCCCGACGATGGGCGCGAAGGCGGATTTTAGTTCGGCCTGGCCGCGTTTGTAATTGAAACCGCTGATCGCCAGCGGGGTTGGCTGTGTTCCGCCATGGGCGCCGACGACAATCCCGTCATCCGCCGCAACCAGCTGGGCGACGCGAAACGCGGTGGCGGGCTCAAAACGGCCGGGATCGTCGCTGAGAAGCGCGGCCTGCCGGTCTTTCATGGTTGGCGTCTGCTGTTCCATCCCGGTCTCCTAGAGCAGCGGCCGGTCGGCCGCGCGGGCCGGCCAGCGGGCAATCGGTTTGGAGTGGCCGCGCATCGTCGCCGTCAGCCGCGTGAAGCTGTTGATCGAGGTGTAGAGCCCGAAGAAATGATTGAGGACATTGGCGAAAACAAATGCGGCAGGCCGCGCTATCAGCGCGGGATCGAACTCCACGGTGATATCCGTTCCCGGCACCATGGCTGAGCCGATCCGGGCGTGGGAATTCTGCGCCTCGACATTGCTGATCGCCTCCACGAGCTGCCGGGTCTCCGGGCTGTCCCTGAAGGAATAAAGCGAGAGAATGTCCTTCAGCGGCGCGCCGCCGCTGTCGGTGAGGGAGAGATGGTTGAGGAGCAGATGCGAGATCAGCCGCCATTCACGCGCCGAGCGTTCGTTGACGCGGATCGCCGCCGTCGGCGGCATCAGCGCATGGATGGATTTCACCGCCTCGTTACCGGTCGAAAGCTGCAGGAAGGGGTGGCCGCCGCCAAAGGGGAGCTGGCTTGGCAACTCGCGATTGATGCACAGCGTATCGATGCTCGCCACCATGTCGAGCGGTCCAAGCGGTCCGCGCTTCTGATCCACGAAGGCGATGTCCGTATCGGAAGAACCGTCGTCATCGAAACGGCGCTGTATCTGCCAGAACACGTTTGCACCATTGTTGCGCTGGGTGCGGCCGAAAAACGGGGAGGTCTTTTCCGTCTGTCCGGAGCGGCTGGTCAGCTGGACGTTTTCGACGGCATAGATTTCGCGGGTCCGCTGCCGCCGTGCATCCGGCAGCAGCCGGTATTCCGTGCGCGTGCCATCGAGGCTCAGCGGTTCGCAGCTTTGTTTGAACAGGTTGATGACCGGCGAGGCGTTCAACACGAAATCCCCGACCGACACCATGCGCTCAAGCTGCGTATCCGCCGCATCCAGATAGATATAAAGCTCGCAGTCGCCGCCGCTCCATTTTTGTAGCCCGTCGATATCGAGAAAGAGAAATTTCTGCGGCAGCGCGAAGAATTCGGTGAGAAGCCGGTATCCGTCAAAACTGTTGGCCGGATAGGGCAACATGGCCTGATCGCGCGTATAACCCGATGGCGTGAGATTGC
This sequence comes from Agrobacterium fabrum, assembly GCA_003241215.1. Classification (GTDB taxonomy): domain Bacteria; phylum Pseudomonadota; class Alphaproteobacteria; order Rhizobiales; family Rhizobiaceae; genus Agrobacterium; species Agrobacterium fabrum_A. The sequence goes on along the minus strand of QFOL01000013.1, from coordinate 11,661 downwards.
CGGCGGGCAGGAAAACGGCTTCCCTGTCCTCGGCGTGCCGCGCAAGCGCAATGCCCACGCAATGATTGGTCAAAAGCTCGTAAAGCGCCGTGGCCTGCTGCCAGGCGGCGGACAGGAAAATCTGAAGCTTCGTCAGGCCCATTTCCGGGAAAGTGCCGCCGCGCGGTGCCGTGCTGCGCAGCGAAAGCCGCAGGCAGCTGGCGGCGCCGGTAAACGAGGCCGAAAAAGGCGCGTCGATCGGCTGGCCGGACAGCGTTGCGGCTGCGATTTGCAGCGGCGCGATCTCCACCGCCTGCGTGGTGCGAAAACGGCAGCTTTCACCGCCCACCGGCTCGGCAAGGATTTCACTGTGCCGGGGAAGTGTCTGCACGGTTGCGAGCGCCGTGCTCGGGGTGAACTGAACCACGCTCATGGACGGGATCGGCGCAAGATAATGCGGGTAGAGCGTTTCCAAGAGGCTGTCCGACAGTTCCGGAAACTCGTCGTCCAGCTTCTGGCGCACACGGGCGGCGGAATAGGCGAAGCTCTGGATCAGCCGCTCGACATGCGGATCGTCGGCGACATCGCCCGTCATACGCAGCCTGCCGGCGATCTTCGGAAACGCCGCCGCAAAACGCGATGCGCGTTTTCGGAGCGCGAAGAGTTCGTCATTGTATTTTTCGAGAAAGCCGTCAGCCATTCGTCGCCTCCACCAGGAAACGCTGCGTGGACGGATCGATCCGGGATTCGAAGCTGATCGGCGGCATGCCTTCCTGAAGGCGGAAGCTTGCCTGTATGCGCATGCGCAGCGCCCGGTCGCCATCCGTGCGGTTTTTCAGGATCGTCACATGCACGTCGGCAAGGCGGGTTTCGAACAGGGAAATCCGCCGCTCGATGCTGCGTGCGAGCCGCGCCTTGGAGGCATCCGTTACCAGATTGGCCGAAAGAATACCGTCCACGCCATAGCTCACCAACGCATCGGTAAGCTCTTTCAGAGCTGCCGGCGGGCCGGCGGGGTTACGGCGGGTATTGAGCAATGCCTCGAGATCGCGGCGGATCACCTCGCGCATCTCGCGCGCCTGATCCTTCAGGCTGACGAGCATATCCGTTTCCGCATCCGGCGCGTCATCGAGCAGCCGGTCCAGAACGGAGCGCGACAGCGTCCTCTGCCGTGCGCGATATTGCTCGAGCGGATCAACCACGGGCGATCTGCCTTTCATCGTCGGAGGCGGCGGAAAGGGAGCCGATCTCGTGGAACGGCACCACATCGTCGCCAATCAGCAGGCAGCGCTGGCCTTGCCCGGTTGCCAGAGGCTGGTCTTCCTCGCTCCATCGGGTTTCCCGGCCGAGGAGGAGGCCGACATCGTCCTTGGCACCGTGATAGATCGCCGGAAGCAGCACGGATGCGACCGCGCCGTCGCGCAACGTCAGCTCAGCCCCGCGGAAAGCGAGGTCGCGCGGGCGGCTCATCGGGTCGATGGTGAGGCTTTCTACGCGGCCGTAATCGATCCAGAGGTAGCGGCCGCCATTGGTCAGCACCTCCAGCGCGTGGGGAACCCGGTCGTCCAGATCGCGAATGTCGGCGGCGGTCGCGCCATTATGGCCAATTGGCACATTGCCGCGTTTATCATCGAGTTCAGCCAGTACGGTTCTGGCGGCATCCGCATCGCCGCTGCGTGCGGCGATATTCGCCCGGATAGCCAGCTGATCGAGTTCGGACGGACCGCCGGGAAAATCCGGCACCGCGCCGTTCTCGAACCACGCATTGCGTGCGGCCATGGCGCGCAACTGATGGCGAAAGAGAGAAAAGCCGACGCTTTCCTGCGGCGAGAATGTTGCGGCCAGATTGCATTGCGCATCGGCCTTCTCGTAGTCGCCGGCAAGGACCAGCAGGTCGATATAGAAATGGCGGCCATCCTTGTCGGTGGGCTTCGTTTTGACGTGTTCGCGCGCAAGACCGATCGCGTCCTGCAGCCGGTCATCGTCGAGAAGGCGGGAAATATCGTCGCGCAGCGTCATGCGGGTATCCTTTGCGGCTCGGCCGGAGACCGGGATGCGGCGGCGGGCGGCATCATGGTTTCGGCAATGAGGTGGAAGCTCGTGGAGACGTCATCGAGCTGGAAATGCGGCTGAAGGCGCACGGTGCAGGAGAATGTTCCTGGCTTGCCGGGAACCTCGAAGACGTTGATCCCGGCGGAGCGCAGCGGGTAGCGTGTGCGCAGCGCCGCTTCCGCATCGTCATTGCCGAGCGTGTAGGAGGAAAGCCAGCCTTCCAGTTTGCGCTCTATCGTCGAGGCGTCGCTCAGCTGGCCGATATCGTCGCGCATGATGACCTTGAGGTAATGCGAGAACCGGGAGGCGCACAGCACATATTGCAGCATGGCCGCGAGGCGGGCGTTCTGCCTTGCCGCTTCGCTGGAATAATGGCCGGGCGCATGCAGGGACTGGTTGGCGTTGAAGATCGCCATGCCGGAGAGGTAAGTGGTGGAGACGGGCACGATGCCGAGATCGGAAAATTGCTGTTCCTGCCCGGTCGTCAGCTGCACTTCGACGGGTGGCTGCGCGGAAAGACCGTTGCTTTCGATACCTAGATCGAGCGGCGGCAATTGCCGGGAAGAGAGCATGCCGCCGTCCACGGCATCCTGCGTCACGCCGCGCAGATCCGCAAACCAGCCGGAATCGACGAAATTGCGCACCACCACCGTTGCAAAAGCGAAGGCGGCATTGCCCCACAGCAGGGTCTCGCCGCTTTCCGCCACATGCTCGCGGAATGGAAAACCGTCATCGCGTCCGCGCGCATAGGGCCTGTAGGGAGAGCGCAGCAAAATGCGCGGCGCGACAAGGCCGACAAAGCGGGAATCGTCGCGTGCGCGCAGCGCATTCCACCGCAGCCGCGATTTCTCCTGCTTCAGCGAGGAAAAGTCGTGAACCCGGCTGAGTTCGGCGAAATCCTGCAGGCCGACGGCGGAAGGTGCTGCCGCCGCGACGAAGGGGCAGAAGGCGGCCGCAGCCACCATGCCGATCTGCGACAGCGTGGTGATGGAATCGGCGCCCTGAAGATCATCGGGGGAAAAGGCGTAGTCGCCGATCAACAGGCCGACCGGCTCGCCGCCCGGCATGCCGAATTCGCGATTATAGACGACTTCGAAAAGATGGCTCTGGTCAAAGTCGGTGGCGCGTTCCGTGTTGCGGGCAAGATCGCGCCAGCTGGCGTTCAGCAGCTTCACCTTGACGTCGGCGCCGCGGCCAGCTTCGCGAACGACCATGGCCAGCCCGCGCCATCTCGCTTCCATCGCCTGAAAATCAGGGTGATGGAGAATGGCGTTCACCTGGCCGGTCAGAGCATCGTCGATGAGGGCGATGAGCTGGTCGGCAAAAATGCGGGCGTCCGGAAAGGACTGATGCGCCATGAGCGGGCTCCGGGTGAAGAACGGGGCCGGGGTGGCGGACCACCCCGGTCCGGGTTCAGTTCTTGGACGGAATACGGGCGACCATGCGCAGCGAGGTCGTCAGTTCTTCCATCTGCAACCAGGGCCGCATCCATGCGACCGCATTGTAGGCGCCGGGTTTGCCCGGCACTTCCTGCACGGTCACCTTGGCGTCGCGCAGCGGATATTTGGCGCGGCTTTCTTCGCCCGCCTCGTCATTGGCGTTGACGTAGTTGGCGATCCAGCGGTTGAGCCAGACTTCGCAATCGGACGCCTCCATGAAGGAGCCGATCTTGTCGCGGCCCATGACCTTGAGATAATGCGCGAAGCGCGACGTGGCCATGATATAGGGCAGGCGAGCCGAAACGGCGGCGTTGGCCGTGGCTTCGGGCTTGTCGTAAAGCTTCGGCTTGTGCGCGGTCTGGGCGCCGAAGAACACCGCATAATCCGTGTTCTTGTAGTGGCAGAGCGGCAGGAAGCCGAGCTTGCCGAGTTCGGCGTCGCGGCGGTCGGTAATGCCCACTTCCGTCGGGCATTTGAGATCGAGATCGCCGTCATCGCTGGAGAAGACGTGCATGGGCAGATTTTCCACCCGGCCGCCATTTTCCGCGCCACGGATCGCCGTGCACCAGCCGCTCTTTGCAAAAGCGTCGGTCAGCTTCGTTCCCATGACATAGGCGGCGTTCATCCAGCAATATTCGTCATGTTGCAGGTCGCCATTCACCGCACCCCTGGTTTCGTCATAGGCGAAATCGTCGATGGGGTTGGTTTTCGGGCCATAGGGCATGCGCGCCAGAACACGCGGCAAAGCGAGCGTGACGAAACGGGAATCGTCGCTTTCGCGGAAGCTGCGCCACTTGGCATATTCCACTGTATCGAAGATCTTCTCCAGATCGCGCGGACGGGCGAGATCGCGATAATCCTCGAAACCGAACATATGCGGGCTTGCCGCCGAGATGAACGGCGCGAAAGCCGCCGCCGCAATCGACGAGACGCCCTGCAGCAGCTGCACGTCATCGAAGGAATTGTCGAATTCGTAATCGCCGATGATCGCGCCGAGCGGTTCGCCGCCGGGGGTGCCGAATTCGTCTTCGTAGATCGCCTTGAACAGGCGGGACTGGTCGAATTCCACGGCCTTTTCCAGATCGCGCGCCAGTTCCCGCTTGCCGGCGTTCATGACGCGGATCTTCAGGTTGACGCTCGTTTCGGAATTCTTGACGAGATAGTTGAGCCCGCGCCAGGTGCCTTCGAGCTTGGCGAATTCCGGCGCCTGCATGATGGCGGCGAGCTGTTCGGAAATCGTCCGGTCCAGTTCGGCAATCGCATGGTTGAGGGTGACGGTGAGGTTGCGGTCATATTTGACCGTTCCCTTCAGCGCCTGGTCGGTCAGCGTGCGCAGAAGATTTTGCGCGCGGTCCGGTTCGGTCTGGCGGGTTGCGGCAACCACCTTGGACAGCAGTCCCTGGTCTTCGGCGGTCGTTGCCTGTGCTTCGCTTTTCAGCAGGCTTTCAGCGCTCATGTTTCAGTCCTTCCACATGCGGCTTTTAAATGCCGCTTGAACAGTTGAAGCCCCGCAGCGGGGCCGTTCGGGGAGGTGTTCCTCCGCACGGGCGATTATTCGCTCGCGCCGTTCTTTTCCTTCAGTTCGGAAACCAGCGTTGCGAGATCGGTCTTGTTCTGCAGAATATCTTCCAGCATCCGTTCCAGATCTTCCGAACGGTCGGCCTTGGAAAGCAGGTCGCGCAGCTCGTTGCGGGCGTCCAGAAGCGCCTTGAGGGCAGGAACCTGCTGCACGACGGCGCCGGGTTCGAAATCGTCCATGCTTTCGAATTTCAGGTTGACCTGCATGTCCGTGCCGTCTTTCTGCAGCGTGTTGGCAACGGAAATGTTCAGGCCAGGCGTCATGCGGCGCATCACCTCGTCGAAATTGTCACGGTCGATCTGAACGAACTTGCGTTCGCCGAACGGCTTCAGCGGCTGGGTCGGATTGCCCGAGAAATCGCCGAGAACGCCGACGACGAAGGGCAGTTCCTTGACCACCATCGCGCCTTCGGTTTCGACTTCGTATTTGATGTGGACGCGGGGCTTGCGAACCCGTTCCAGCTTTTCGTGTACACTTGCCATTTCAACCTCCTTGATGCCCCTTGGCATGGCTGACTGTTACGGGACGGCGTTTCCGTCCCTTGCCTCGTTATTTTCCGTTGTTGTCTCCGCCGGGCTTGATCCCGGCGGCCGTCAGAACTGCATTGCGGGCCTGCGTTTCGGGCAGAAGCTCCGCCAGCAGTTCGGAAAAATCCATGCGCCCTCTGCGAACCAGCGTTTCGATGGAGAGCGATATCGGCGAATGCGGTTCGGTCCGGCGAAAGTAACGCGCAACCGAAAGAAGAGTTTCAAACGCTTCATCGCGTGAAGATATGCCTTCCGGCGCGGCTGCGGAGGCCTGAACGGCCGGCTGCCGGCCCTCATCAGTGCCCGCAACAGCCGTTGCCGGCTGCTCAACCGGGGCCGGCTCCTGCTCGCGTCCGCCGAGCGTGCGGATGGCGGCGGCGGCTTCGATGAGCGTGTTGCGGATGTTTGAACTGGGGGGTGCGGACTGGCCGCAACGTTCGGAAAGAACCGCCATGATGGCGTCGAAGCTGGAGAGACAGGCGTTTACCTCGGCCAGATGGGAAGACATGGCGGCAACGCCCGCTTCGGATGCCAGCCGATACAGTTCTTCGCGCCGCTTGCTCTCGTTCGGTCGCTGGGCCAGCTGGAAATCCCAGAGGCTGTGTTCTCCAAATTTCCCTCCGGGGATCAGCGGTGCAAGCCGGAGCGGCTGAACAAGTGTTCCCTCGGTGCCGATGCCGTTCAATCCCGCAAAAGGTGCAAATTTTTCCTCATCATTGTCGTCGCTGATTGAGCGCAATGAGTCCCAGTGGTTGTAAAAAAGATCATTACAAAGCTCATAGATTTCGCGCAGTCCAGGAAAGCCGCGCAGCCGCAGGCTTGCTTCGGCAAGCCACGCCAATATTTCTATGTCCTTGCTTTCGGAATATATAATCTGCAATCCAAGATTGCTGACGCTGTCCCAGCTACTGGAGATCTTTAAGTTATCCTGGGGGGATGCAGCGCGCTCTTCTGTGCGCGCCTGGTTTCTTTCATCCTTAATTCTATAGTATATTTCACGGGTTCTTGAATCGTTGCGGATATTATCTCCGCAATTCCCCAAAATTTCTATATCTCTTTTAACATGCTGCGTATCCAAGAGTAGTCTATCCCCAGAAAATTGTAATGGATTTTTCGTAGTTACTTCCCTTACGTGAGGCTATTGATCAGACAGACTTATTCAAAATGTGTCTAAATTGTGGCGTCTATTGTCTAATCTAACCCGATAAAAAATAAACTTCGGGGTGGACAACCCGGTTTCATCATCATAGTTATTCCACGTCACGTTGTGGAATGAACCCGGGGCAGGAGGCTCATTGCATGTCGCATATCGATCTCAATCGCCTCATTGAAGCGCTTGAGCCTGACCTGCGCGTCACCCTCGAAGCTGCGGCTTCCGTCGCGGTGCGTATGGGGCACAGATACGTGGATATCCCGCATTGGCTGCTGGCGGTTGCAGATGCCGGCATCTATGCGAAAACATTCGAAGAATTAAAAATTCCACTTCCGGTATTGCAGGCGGAAATCGGCCGCAGCCTCGAAGAGGCCGTGATCGGTGACGGCGAGGCCTTGTCGCTCTCCCAGAACGTTCTGACGGCGGGCCGCGAGGCATGGGTTCTCGCGTCGCTGGAGGCCGGGCGCGACCGCGTGACGCTTTGCGACCTGCTTCTGGCGATGGACGAGGAAACCTCGCTCCGTTCTTTCGTCCGCTCGGCATTTCCGTCGCTGAAGGCGATGGATCGTGCGGCGCTCGAACGGCTTCGCAGTTCCGTCGAGGATAGCGGCGGAAAAGAGGTTCCTTCCGCGGCGGCGGGTGCCGCGCCGGCCGCCGGCCAGAACGATTTTCTGCGCCTTTACACCCAGGACATGACCGCCGACGCCCGCAACGGCAAGGTCGATCCGGTGATCGGGCGCGACGATGAACTGCGCCAACTCGTTGATATTCTGACGCGCCGCCGCCAGAACAACCCTATTCTGGTGGGCGAAGCCGGGGTCGGCAAAACGGCGGTCGCCGAAGCGCTGGCGCTGGAAATCGCTTCCGGCAACGTGCCGGAAAAATTGCGCAACGTCCGCCTGCTGAACCTCGATATTTCGCTGCTGCAGGCCGGCGCCGGCGTGAAGGGCGAGTTCGAGCGCCGCCTTCATGGCGTGATCGATGCGGTAAAACGCTCGGCCGAACCGGTCATCCTGTTCATCGACGAGGCGCATGGCCTTGTCGGCGCGGGCGGTGCCGCCGGACAGGGCGATGCGGCCAATATTCTCAAGCCCGCTCTCGCACGGGGAGAAGTGCGCACCGTCGCGGCGACGACCTGGAGCGAATACAAGAAATATTTCGAAAAGGATGCGGCGCTGACGCGTCGTTTCCAGCCCGTGCATGTGCGCGAGCCGGATGAGACGACCGCGATCCGCATGTTGCGCGGTGTCGCCGATAGCTTCGTCAGCCATCATAACGTTATCGTTCGTGACGAGGCGATTGTGGCGGCGGTGCAATTATCGGCGCGTTACATGCCGGCGCGGCAATTGCCGGACAAGGCGGTCAGCCTTCTCGATACGGCGGCGGCCGCCGTTTCGCTGGCGCGGCAGACCCTGCCGGAACGGCTGCGCGCCATGGAAAGCGAGCGGCGTCTTCTGACGGATGAGTTGAACTGGCTTCTGCGTGAACCGCAGGACCAAGAGATGCAAAGCCGTATCCAGTCGATACGCGACGAAGTCGAGAAGCTCGAGAGCGGGATCGACGATCTGCGCGGCCGGTACGATGCGGAAATGGCTGAACTCGGCGAAGAGCAGCCGTCTGAAACCGGCGCGTCGAATGTGTCGCGCCTGCGGCCTGCGGCTGAGACCAAACCGGCAAATGCCGAAAGACTTGTGCCGACGGTGGTCGACCGTGAAGCGATTGCATCCGTCGTATCGCGCTGGACCGGAATTCCGCTCGGTAAGCTTCTGGCCGACCAGATCGAAAGCGCGCGCACATTGGATGCGCGCATGCGCCAGCGGGTCGTAGGGCAGGATGCTGCAATTACCCGCATTGCCGATGCCATGCGCACCGCCCGTGCCGGATTGTCCGATCCGCGCCGCCCGCCCGCCGTGTTCTTCCTCGTCGGCATGTCCGGAACGGGAAAGACCGAGACGGCGCTGTCGCTCGCTGATCTGCTCTATGGCGGCAACAGCCATCTGACGACGATCAACATGTCGGAGTTCAAGGAGGAGCACAAGGTTTCGCTGCTTCTCGGTTCGCCGCCCGGTTATGTCGGTTTCGGCGAAGGCGGCGTGTTGACGGAAGCGGTGCGCCGCCGGCCGTTCGGCGTTCTCCTGCTCGATGAGATCGACAAGGCGCATCCCGGCGTCCAGGATATTTTCTATCAGGTGTTCGACAAGGGCGTGCTGCGCGATGGCGAAGGCCGCGATGTCGATTTCAAGAACACCACGATCTTCATGACGGCCAATACCGGTTCGGAACTGCTGGCCGCGCTCTCCGCCGATCCGGATACGATGCCGGAGGGCGAGGCGCTGGAAGCGCTGCTGATGCCGGAGCTGACCAGACAGTTCAAGCCCGCATTCCTCGGGCGCACGATCATCCTGCCCTTCATGCCGCTCGGCGCGGAAGAACTTGCAAGGATCGTGGATATGCAGATCGGCAAGATCAGGGAGCGTGTTCTCGCAACATACGGCGCCGACCTGACCCTGTCCGATGCCGCGCGCGACGCATTGGTGGCGCGCGCCGGTGCAAGTGAAATTGGCGCACGCGCCATCGAAATCATGATCGGCAAGGATCTCCTGCCGCCTCTTTCCAGCTTTTTCCTCGAAAAAGTCATCGCGGGAGAACGCGTGGGCAAGATCGTTGTCGATTTTGGTGAAAACAGGTTCGGCATTCGTGCCGAAGCGGCTGGGGAAACAGATGAATTCGCCGCAACCGAAAAAGGTGGGGTGGATGAAGTTGCCGCGTCGGATGGGGCTACCCGACGCATGCGGCATTAAACGAAGGGTAACGCGGCCTCGAAGCAAGAGGTCATTTCAGCTACAGGAGCTTACAGCATGCCAATTTATCTGCAGATTGACGGTATCCAGGGCGACGCCACGCATGAGGAACACCGCAAGTGGATGGACATTGAAGCCATTCACTGGAACGTGGCGCGCAACATGAACACGTCTGCCGGTTCTGCTGCAAACCGCGAAGCATCCGAACCGACCATTTCGGAAGTCATCCTGACCAAGGTCAGCGATTCTTCTTCCACCAAGCTTTTCCAGGAAGCCTGCGCCGGCCGCACTGGCAAGCTTGCAACCATCCATCTGGTGACCACCGGCAATCCCGGCAACACCTATATCGAGTATCTGCTGACGAACACGCTCATCGCCAGCTACTCGGTGGATTCCAGCGGTGACCGGCCGGTGGAAACCATCAAGCTCAACTTCACCAAGATGGAAGTGAAGTACACGCCGTTCGACGACAACAACTCGCCGCAGTCTCCGATGATCGCCTCCTACGATCTGGCGACAACCAAGGCGGCTTGATCGCGACGCGACCCGGTGCCGGTATTTGCCGGCACCGGAACCTTTTCATTGCAGTTTTGCAGCTCACATCGTGATGTTTCTCATCCACGTTGGACGAGGCGGGTTTATCATGCGCTCCCTATATGCGTTTTTTGTTTCCGTGCCGGTTGTTCTGGCCCTGTCCGGTCTTTCGCCGGCGGGTGCCGAGGAACGGACATGGATATTCTCCGGTGCCGAACTCAAGCAGGCCATCGAGGGCAAGCTTGCCCCCGAGGTGTCCGATCCGGAAATGCGGCGGCTGGTTTCCGTCGCAAAATCGAGCGCCTATATCGCCGGTGTGGCCGATCTGACAAGCGGATCGGACTGGTGCGGTGCGGGCGCCGTGGCGCCCCATGAACTCACCGACCGGATCTACACCTATCTCGGCGATATCCCCGCGGAAAAACTGGATGAACAGGCAGCCACTCTCGTGCGGGAGGCGCTCAAGGTCTCCTTTCCCTGTGAGCAGAAAAGTAACTAGTGGGACGAACCATGCGTGTTAACTTTGACACTCTCTATAAGAATTATCCGAGCAGCGACCCGTCGCATCCGAACTATCTCAGCCAGCGTGATCTGTTCACGGAAATCGGCTGGGACGATTTCATCGGCAATCCGAACTATCACAATACCTGCGCCATCCGCGTCAGCATCGCTTTCGTGAAGTCGGGCATCAACATAGTGCCCGCCTCGCACCGCATCCAGAAAGGCCCCTATGCCGGAAAGGGCATAGAGGTGAACATGCGCCGCCTTGCCAACCTGATGAAGCGGACGAGCTATCTCGGCGAACCGGAACCTTTCACGCCCGCGACGGCGCGCAACGGCATCGGCGCGCGCAACGGCGTCGTGGCGTTCAACAATATCCCCGGCTACACCGGAGGCGGTCATATCGATCTCGTGCGGGGCGGTTCGGAAGCCACCCAGTGCGCATCGGCCTGCTACTACAATTCGGAAACGATCTGGTTCTGGCCCCTGCAGTCCAGCCGCGGGTCCTGATTAGGAGTATCCCATGAACGACCAGCCGTCTTTTTCCGATTTCGTTCAGGCGAGCCGCGTTCTGAAGGTGTCTTCGCCACTCGGCGAGGATCAGCTTCTTCCGGAGCGCCTGTCCGTGGAGGAGGGCGTATCGCAGCTCTTCGACATTCGCCTGACCGTGCGGGCCAAGAAGGAAGCGGTCAAGCCCGAAGAGCTGATCGGGCGGCTGGTCGATATCTCCATCGAAATAAGCCAGGGCGACGGCGATGGCGGCGGTGTTCGCCGCCCGTTCAACGGCCTGGTGACGGAACTGCATGAAGGTCCGCCGATCACACGCGGCATGCGCTCCTATGCGCTGACGATCCGCCCGCAAATGTGGCTTCTGTCGCGCCGTTCCGATTGCCGTATCTGGATGGACAAGACGGCGGTGGAGGTCGTCGAGACGCTGTTTTCCGAACACGGCATTCCAGCGCCCGATACCTCAGGCATCGTCTCGCCTCCGCCCGCACAGCACTACAGCGTGCAATGGAATGAGACCGATCTCGATTATCTCACCCGCCGTTTCGAAGAGGACGGCTTGTTCTACTGGTTCAGCCAGGAGGATGGT
>QFOL01000635.1 GCA_003241215.1 Agrobacterium fabrum | reverse complement strand
ATGAGGCTGCCGCTGCCGCGGTGGCGCATTGATGCTGGCGGCGGCCATGCTTGCGATCAATATATCAGGCGCGGCCGAGGCCGTGCCCGCCGGTAGCGTTATTCCCGGGGCCGAGGATTTTCGCAGCCAGAAGATTGCGAAGCGGGGCCGAGGATTTTCGCAGCCAGAAGATTGCGAAGATGCAGGGTGAGAAAGACTGGCCCTTCACGGCGGAAAAAGGCCTGCTTTTGTGTGCTCCCAGTCTCGCGAACAAGATGGTTTATTTTGTCGGAGAGAATGAGGATGGCGAGCAGGATTATCCCTTTGCGATCGACACCGACATGATGGCGGTTGCCATCGTCAATATGGGCCGGGCCTCGGCGTTGCGCCCCTTTGATAATTTCGAGCAGCTTTTAAAGCGGCTTTCCCCTTTTGTAGCGATGGGGAAGCGGATTCTCTCTAGGTGGAGCGACGATGCTTCTGATCCATTGCCCCTATTGCGGGGAAGACCGTTCCGAACTGGAATTCCGCTGGGCGGGCGAAGCCCATATTGCCCGGCCGGAAAACATCGCCGATATTTCCGACGAGGCCTTCGCCGAATATTTCTTCATTCGCGACAATGACAAGGGCCTCGTTTTCGAGCGCTGGCGTCACATTCACGGCTGCGGCCGCTTCTTCAACGCCGCCCGCGATTCGGTCAGCGACAAATTCCTGATGACCTACAAGGCGGGTGAACCGAAACCCGATGCTGAAACGGTCCTTTCCGCAGCAAAGGGGGCCGGGCAATGAGCGGCGATTATCGTATCAAGGGCGCCGGCCGACTGACGCCGGCCAGAACCGCCCGCTTCACCTTCGACGGCAAGATCTATCCGGCGCTGGAGGGAGATACCGTCGCGTCGGCGCTTCTGGCCAATGGCGTGCATCTGATCGGCCGCTCGTTCAAATATCACCGGCCGCGCGGCTTCCTTTCCGCCGGGCCGGAAGAGCCGAATGCGCTGATCGACGTTTCCCGCGACAGCCTGCGCAAGCAGCCCAATGTTCGCGCCACGGTGCAGGAAGTGTTCGACGGTGCGATCATCGCTTCGCAGAACCGCTTCCCGTCGCTATCCTTCGATCTGAGTGCGATCAACGACCTCCTGTCGCCGATGTTCGCGGCCGGTTTTTATTATAAGACCTTCATGTGGCCGAAGGCCGCCTGGCACAGGGTTTACGAACCGCTGATCCGCCGCGCCGCCGGTCTCGGCAAGGCGCCGAGCGAGCCGGATGCGGATCATTATTCCGGCCGTTATGCCCATTGCGACGTGC
>QFOL01000196.1 GCA_003241215.1 Agrobacterium fabrum | reverse complement strand
CCGGCCAGATAAACGGTGTTGCCGTGAACGACGGCGCCGCTCATGCGCTTGCCCGGCTCGATACGCTTGATGGTCATGGAAAACTCCTGTTGATTGGCATTTAAAATAGAATGATGCGCGGAAAATCAGCCGCGCAGGTGATGGGTCTTTTCGTAGATCGCCGTCGAGCGCGCGCCGGAACGGCAATAGCCGAGCATCGGGCGCTGCAATTCGTCCAGTGCATCCACCATACCGGTAACGGCATCGGCATCGACGCCATAACGGCCAACCGGCACATGCATGATGGTGAGGCCAAGCTGCTCGGCACGCTCGGCAATATCGGCGAAAAGCGGCTGGCCTTCTTCTTCGCCGTCAGGGCGGTGGCAGACGATCGACTTGAAGCCGAGCGCCTTGATCTCGTCGAGATCGGCGACGCTGATCTGTCCCGTTACCGAATATTCGTCGTCTATGCGCCTGATATCCATGTTTGCCTCCGCTGAAACCGGCGTCCGCGCCGCTGGCTGTCACCCTTGAAATCCGCATCCGATGTAAGCGGTCAAACCCCGTGCGTCAATGATGGCACACCGTCATTCGCTACAGTTCAGAGGATGGAAAACCGCAGGCCGAAGGAACGGCTTTCGCCCGGCTGGAGAATATTGAGCTCACCGGCCGCCTCGAGCTCGCTCCGACCCACCCAGCGATGCGAAACCGGTTCGATGCCGAGCACATTGGCCGGCGCCTGCTGGTTGCGCCACATCTGCAGATAGGGCAGCGTTTCCGTGCGAAACCGCACGGTTAGTGTCTTCCCGCCGATGGCCGCAATCGGTCCGAGCGAGAGCGACACCCACTCGTCATCACCGGCGGGAACGCAGAAAACATTGCCCGGCTCCTCGCCGAAACGCCAGCCGTGGCCGCCACCGTCCAACATCGCGCCTTCAAGCCGCACGGCATCGTCGAAGAGGCGTGCGCCGATATTCATGTGATACATCAGAAACACCGGGATCGGCCGCTCGGACGTGTTGACGATCCGGTCATCAAGGCTGACTTCGCCGCTTTCCCCGTCGATACGCCATGTCCGCTCCAGAAGGGCTGTGCCGCCATCGGCAAGCTTCACGGGAACCTCAACGCGCGCCAATGCATTGGACTCATGAACATCGAACGCAATGATCGTCGCAGGATGCGAGGAAAACGATCCATGCAGCGGATATCGACGCCCCTCGCCGTCGCCATCGATCGGTTCGGGATGGCGGATATGGTCGGGACCGCAGGTGAATAAAAAGCCTTCCAGCGAGTGGTCGATACGTGCATCGCCATCGTCGGGAATGGCGCGGCCGGGCGCGATGTCGATACCATCGACGACACAGGAGCCGATATCGAAAACGGAGGTTTCATCGAGGAAAATGCGCGGCGATCTGCCAGCCTGAAACGAACGCAAGAAAACCTCCCTGTGGCAGTAAAAACGCATGAATCACGGAAACGCTACTAGTCGTGACGGAAATTAAGATTGCATTAACCGCGAATTCACCTTTTTCACAATAGGGTCAAGATTGCGGTGTGTTTATCGATGAACAAGCAAGGGATAGCAGAATCGTGAAACAGTTTCTTAACGCAGCTCTGGGTCTGACAGTCGCGGTAGTGGCGGTTTTCGCCCCGCTACAGGCTGGCGCGCAGCAGCGTTATGGCGATCAGCAGACGATGCTGGTGACCCCTGATGGTCGTGTGCTCGACTTCATGCCGGAGCGCGGCGATATCGTCATCAGCCGCGATGCGATGGGACGCACGGTGTTTTACGACCAGTACGGCAATCTCCTCGCCACCGAAATGCCCTCCGGTTACCAGCAGCGGCAGCAGGCGCGCCAGCGCGACACCACCTATTATCCGCCCGCCCCCGGCGGCCAGTATCGTGAGCCGCCGCGCGACTATGGCTATCAGGACAACGGCAGCGTGCGCGATTACCGCGAATATCGCGGCGACGGCTCCGACGACAATTTCTATACCGGCTCCGTTCCCGCACCCGGCACGGTTGAAAGCGGCCCGCTCGGCCAGCCAATGCCCGGCGAAAGCACCACGGCCGCCGTCCCGCAACCGGAACACCTGATCGAGCGGCATACGCCTGTCACCACACCGGTCAATCGCTCGCGGCAGGAAATCGTCGCGCTCCAGACATTCCTCGACCGCGAGGGTATCTCGCCCGGCGTTATCGACGGCAAGATGGGCGACAACGTCAACAAGGCGATTGCCGCCTGGCAGGACATGACCGGCGAAAAGCTCGACCCCAACAATTCCGATGACATTCTGGAGCGTCTGCGCGCTTCCGGCGGCATGCCGATCGTCGATTACACCATCACCGCCGCCGACGCCGCTGGCCCCTATGTCGCCTCCATCCCGGACGACTACGCCGAGAAGTCGCAACTGCCTGCCCTCTCCTTCACCAAGACTTCGGAAGCGCTCGCCGAACGCTTCCACATGGATGAGAACTATCTGAAGGAACTGAACCCGGGCATCGATTTCTCCGTGCCCGGCACCATCATCAAGGTGGTCAATCCGGGCGAGACGAAAAAGGGACAGGTGGCCCGCATCGTCGCCCATAAGGGCATCAAGCAGGTCTTCGCCTATGGTCAGGATGGCAATCTGATCGCCGCCTATCCGGCCACCATCGGTTCCACGGACACGCCCTCGCCGAGCGGCACGCATACGGTCGAGCGTATCGCGCTCAATCCCGGCTATACCTACAATCCGAAGATCAACTTCAAGCAGGGCCAGAACGACAAGATCCTGCAGATTCCGCCGGGTCCGAACGGTCCGGTCGGCACGGTCTGGATTGCGCTGTCGAAACCGACCTACGGCATTCACGGCACGCCGGAGCCGTCCAAGATCGGCAAGACCAACAGCCACGGCTGTATCCGCCTGACCAACTGGGATGCGACCGAACTGGCGAAAATGGTCCGCCCCGGCGTGGTGGTCGAATTCGCGGAATAGGATCGACCGAAAGAAAAAGAAAAAGCCCGGCGGTTTGGTCCGCCGGGCTTTTTTATTTGGTGGCGTTTCAGTCGCGTTTTTCCGTAAGGAAATAAAGCAGGGCTGCCACCGGCAAGGCGAAGCCAATCCACGAGGCGGCTTGCCATTCACCGACGGCATAGGCCCAGCCGCCGACGGCGGAACCGATTGCACCGCCCATGAAGAACGTCGCCATATAGATGCCGTTCAGGCGGCTGCGGAATTCCGCTCCGAGCGTGAAGATGGCGCGCTGGCCGAGCACCAGATTGGTGGTGACGCCGAAATCCAGAACGATGGCCGCGACGACCAGAATGGCGAGCGCCAGATGCGAGCCTTCCGGCGCAAGATGCGTGACGGCGAAGGAGAGCGCCACCGACGCCAGTGCAAAGAAGGTGGCCGCACGGGTCCAGCCACGATCGGCCATCCGCCCGGCAATCGGCGCAGCCACGGTGCCGGCCGCACCGGCCAGTGCGAATAGCGCGATTTCACCCTGACTCAGATTGAAATGCGGTCCGCTCAGATAAAGCGGTGTCGTGGTCCAGAACAGGCTGAAGGCCGCAAACAGGAAGGCGTGGTAGATCGCCCGCCGCCGCAGGATCGGCGTGTGCAGCGCAAGCCTGCCCATCGAGGCCATCAAGGCGCCATAACTCAGCCGCGCATCCGGCATGCGGACGGGCAGACGCCGGAAAAGCACGACGGCAAGAAGCGCCATGACTGACGCTGATGTCAGAAACACACCGCGCCAGGAAACCACTTCCGACAGCAGGCTGGAAACCGGCCGCGCCAGCATGATGCCGGCCATCAACCCGCTCATGACATTGCCGACCACCCGGCCGCGAATGGCGTGCGGCGCCATATGGGCGGCATAGGGAACGATGACCTGCACAGCCACCGAACTGACGCCGACCAGGAAGGCGGCAATCAGAAACGGCGCCGCATGCGGTGCGAATGCCGAGGCGGCGAGGGAAAGCACCGCCATCGAGACGGAACCGACCACCAGCTTGCGGTTTTCAACGAGATCGCCAAGCGGCACGACAAACAGCAGACCAATACCGTAACCGATCTGGGTCAAGGTTACGATCAGACCCGTCGCGCCGGCGGAAAGACCAAGCTCCGCACCGATAATGCCAGCCAGCGGCTGGCCATAATAAAGATTGGCGGCAATCAGTCCGCAGGCTGTCGCCAAAAGGAAAGTCAAAGCAGGGGAAATGGATGTTGCCTCAGCATCATCCCCATCAATTACACGCATCGTCATCACTTTTCTCCAATATGGAAACAATCGTTTCCTAAATAGTCAAAAAATCAATCGGCAAGCTTCATGGCGATATCCACCACGGCCACCATGTCTTTGAGGCTGCGCCCCGTCTTTCCCACCACCCGCATGCCATACATCATGCACAGCATCGCCCGGGCGAGATCGTCGGGATCGGCCTTGGAACACACGGAACCATCCTTCTGTCCTTCGGCGACGAGGCGGGCGACGATCCGCTCCCTCGCCTTCACGGCCCGCTGGACCACGATTGCAATATCGTCGTCCAGAGCCGCCAGATCGGCAGCGGCGCCAACCACCAGACATCCGTCAGAGCCGACACCGCCATGCGACCGTTCCGCATAGAACATCAGGCCTGCCCTCAGACGTTCATAACCGGTATCACAACCGGCCACCGCCGCCTCGAAACGCTCGGTCTGCACGATCCTGTAACGCTCCATCGTGGCGATGAAGATGGCCTTCTTGTCCTTGAAGGCCTTGTAGAGACTGCCCTGCGCCAGCTCCATCGCATCGGTGAGATCGCCGACGGAAGTGGCGTGATAACCGCGTCTTGAAAAGACGCGGATCGCACCATCGAGCGCACGGTCGACGTCAAACTCGCGTGGCCTGCCGCGATGGCGCTGTTCCTGGGAATTGGGTCGGGTGATATTGGTCATGATCGCAATATAGGAAACGATCATTTCCAAATCAAGCGAATAATTGAGGACAGTGAAAAGTGGCGGCCGCTAGCCGCACACGGGTGACAGACCGCCCGTCAGGAAGCCGTGGTCTCCCGTTTGCGGTGATGAACGCCGCAAACGGAGTGAATGTTTAGAGCCCGTGTTTCAGGCGGCCTTGCGGGTGAAAAGGCGCATGGGTTGCGTGCCGAACCGCATAGGCCGTTTTGGCAGAAGGTCGAGCACGTCGCCCGCGAAAGCCTTCGCATTTTCCACCGCCTTGTCGATATTGCTGACCTTGTCCTTGTCGAGACAGAGAAGCGTGCCGCCATAATCGAAAATATCGCGATAGGCCGCTCTCTCGACAATCGCGGTATTCAGAACCGAAACATTCTTCTCAGCCAGCAGCATCTTGACGAGAAGGAGCGAGCGCGTCGCCACCATGGCGTTGACCCGCGTCAAAACGATCGAGTGGGCAATCGCCTTGCCCATCTTGCGGTTCAGGAATTCGATGTGGTCCAGAACCTCGGCGGCCCCGCGCGCATCCATGGCTGAGCCCTGAACCGGGATCAGCACATGATCGGAAATACCGAGCGCCATGGTCAGAAGCGGGCTTTTCGCCCCCGGCAGATCGATGATGAAACAGTCGGTATTAACAGTGTTTTCGCGAATATGGCCTTCGATGGAGGCCATCGTCACATGCGAAATCACCGAGAGATTTTCGATCTCGCCTGATAATTCGTACCAGCGGGAAATCCACAATTGCGGATCGGCATCCAGAACCGTCACGCGGTGGCCGCTGCGGGCGAGTTCAGTCGCCAGAAGCAGCACGGCCGTGGTTTTTCCCGCGCCGCCCTTGGTGTTGGCAAAAGTAATGACAGGCATGATATCCCCTGTTGATCAGAGCCATTTCATGCTCATTCACGCACCGAGCCAATCATGGTGCTTTCCATAACCTTTACGAACATGGTTAAGAAAAGGCTAAGAACGATTATGCGCCGCAACAAAAAGCCCGCGACTGGATCATCGCGGGCTCTATGGATTGCGGGTCGTATCTCAGCCCTGCCCTGATGCAGGACACGATGTTGCAGCACGGTTTCTTCTCCCCGCCGGGGAGAAGGTGGCCCGAAGGGTCGGATGAGGGGGCCAGCTCTCGATCTATCGCTGGCCTTGCCCCCTCATCCCGCTGCCGCGACCTTCTCCCCCTCGGGGAGAAGGCGAAAACCGCACCCGCTAGGGCTCTCATAAACCTAGCGAATGGCAAGGCTCATCAGAAGCAGTCCTCGAACAGCTTCTTTGTATTCTCCAGCGTCATCGGCACCGGATTACCGCCGCAGCTCGGATCCTTGATTGCCTCCGCCGTCAGCTCGTCGATACGATCAGGCTTGATGCCCATGGCGGTCAGGTTTTCCGGCACGCCGAGTTCCCTGCGAAGCTCCAGCACATAATCGTAGAAGCCGTCGAAGCCGCCGGAAATGCCGAGATAGGCGGCCGCGCGCGCGATCTTGTCTTCAATGGCGGGGCGATTGAAACGCAGCACCGCCGGCATGACAACGGCGTTAGTCATGCCGTGATGGGTATTGTAGACCGCGCCGATGGGGTGCGACAGGGAATGGATTGCGCCGAGACCCTTCTGGAAGGCGACCGCCCCCATCGCCGCCGCCGCCATCATATTGGTGCGCGCCTCGATATCGGTGCCGTCCTTATAGGCGCGCGGCAGGAATTCCTTGACGAGCCGCAGGCCCTCAAGCGCCACGCCGGCGCTCATCGGATGATAGAAAGGCGACGAATAGGCTTCGAGGCAATGGGCAAAGGCGTCCATACCCGTGCCCGCCGTGATGACCTTCGGCATGCCGACCGTCAGCTCCGGATCGCAGATGACGACGCCCGGCAGCATCTTCGGATGGAAGATGATCTTCTTCACATGGGTCTGCGAATTGGTGATGACGCTGGCGCGTCCGACTTCCGAACCGGTGCCGGCTGTCGTGGGAACCGCAACGATGGGCGCAATCTTCGAGGCATCCGCCCGCGTCCACCAATCGCCGATATCCTCGAAATCCCAGACAGGACGCGTCTGCCCGGCCATGAAGGCGATGGTCTTGCCAAGATCGAGGCCCGAGCCGCCGCCGAAGGCGACGACGCCGTCATGGCCGCCGTCGCGGTAAACCTTCACGCCGGCTTCCATGTTGATCTCGTTCGGGTTCGGATCGACTTCGGCAAAGATCGCCCGGCCGAGGCCCGCCTCTTCCAGCACATCGAGCGCATGCGCGGTGATCGCCATGTTGGCAAGGCCGCGATCCGTGACAAGCAGCGGCTTTTTGATGCCGAGCGTCTTGCAGGCTTCTGCCAGTTCCTTGATCCGGCCACGGCCAAGCTTGACGGCGGTGGGATAACTCCAGTTGGCGACGATATTCATTTCGTGACTTTCTTCAGATGGTAGGATTTCGGACGGGTCAGGTTCTGGAAACCGAGGACGGAGAGCGAACCGCCAC
>QFOL01000195.1 GCA_003241215.1 Agrobacterium fabrum | reverse complement strand
CTGCGGCGAAGCGCCGTTGCGTCGTCTGTGGCGCGTATATGACGGCCTCGTTCGTTTCTGTCAACACGCCCTTTCACGAATTTTCGGGAAAAAATTCAAACCTCTTTACGGCCCTGTGGATTATCGCGGGGGCTGGTGTGCGCCTCGTGGCGGAGATATAAGGCGCCATGAGCAAAGACGATCCCAACAACAAATCCACCCGCGACACGCACTACGCCAACCTGCGCCGTGCCGTGCGCGACGCCAAGCGCGAGCGCGGTGAAATTCCGACCCCGCAGCAACCGAAGCGCCGCAACCGCGGCGCGGATGACTGGAAGCCGCCGCAACTTGCGCCCGATCAGGTGCATCTTTACGGCCTGCATACCGTGCGTGCCGCACTCGCCAATCCCGAACGGCAGATCGTCAAGCTCTCCGTCACCCAGAACGCCTTTGCACGTCTCGATATCGGCGAGGCCGATTCCCAGCCCTTCCCGGTCGAGACGGTTTCACCGCAGGATATCGACCGCGTGCTCGGCCCCGAAGCCATCCATCAGGGCGTGATGCTGGAAACCCGGCCGCTGCCGGTCAAGCGCCTCGGCGCGCTGAAGGACAGCCCGCTCATCCTCGTGCTCGACCAGGTCACCGATCCGCACAATGTCGGCGCCATCATGCGCTCCGCGGTCGCCTTCAACGCCGGCGCCGTCATCACCACCATGCGCCACAGCCCGACCGAGTCGGGCGTGCTGGCGAAATCGGCTTCCGGCGCGCTGGAACTCATTCCCTATATCCAGATCACCAATCTGGCCGATGCGCTAGGCGAGCTGCACAAGCTCGGCTTCTTCTCCGTCGGCCTCGATTCGGAAGGCCCCGCCCCCATAGAACAGACATTCAGCGGCGAAAAGATCGCGCTGGTGCTGGGCGCCGAAGGCAAGGGCCTGCGACAGAAGACACGCGAAACCGTCTCGGCGCTCGCCCGTCTCGACATGCCCGGCGAGATCAAATCGCTCAACGTCTCGAATGCGGCGGCCATCGCCCTTTATGCAACGCAGCAATTTCTGGGCAAAGCGTCGTCCTGACGCTTTGCCTTCCTTGCGAAATCGCAAAGCGCAACGCATGCTGCGCCTTTGTCATTCGCACGGAGCAAATCGCAACATGACCGACCAGACCATCAAACCGACCGGCGAGCTGACGCTGAGAACGCTCGCCATGCCGGCCGACGCCAATCCGGCCGGAGATATTTTCGGCGGCTGGGTCATGTCGCAGATGGACTTGGCAAGCGGCATCCGTGCGGCGGAGCGTTCCCGCTGTCGCGTCGTCACGGCGGCGGTCAAGGAAATGGCCTTCGAGCTGCCGGTGAAGATCGGCGATACGCTGTCCATCTATACCGATATCGCCCGCGTTGGCCGCACCTCCATCACGCTGACGGTGGAAGCCTGGGCGCAGCGGTCGCGATATGACAAGCTGGAAAAAGTCACCGCCGGCACCTTCATCATGGTGGCGATGGACGAAAACGGGCAACCCACGCCCATTCCGGCGACGGAGTAAGCGCGCTGCGGCGCTGGGCTCCAGCGCCGCTCTCCATTCAAGATGCATGTCGGGCAAGCCATGCCGGCATCTCAGGCATTGCCGGGATCATTCTTCGCCGGCAGGCCGAGCAACGGGGAAGGCCGCGCAATAGACGCGGATATTGGCTTTGAACCGTTCAGCAAAATGCAGGGTGAATGAATTGTCGACCGGGAACGGGCTTTGCAGCACCTCCCACGGAAGTTGCTTAAAAAGACCCGACTGGCCGTATTTCGGCAGGATTTTGATCGCGAAACTGCCCTGCTCATAGGCCGGCCCCGCCCACCGCGCATCCCTGCACCGCCAGTCGTTCTCGTGCTTTTCCCATTGGTCGGGCTGATACAGTGCCGCCCATTCGAGCATAAGGTCCAGCGCGACGATCCCCTTGCATATGAATACGCCCGCATTGAAGGGACTGCGCCAGACTGGATTGTCGGATGCGTAGATGAAAACTTCATCGCCCACGAAAAATCGGGTGACCGGCATCGCAAGATCGTGGACGACCGCATCGGTATCCAACCACAATACAATGTCATAGCCGGATTTCAGATAAAACATCACGACATGGGGCTTTGCCCAAAATGGCGGAATATCCATCCCCAACCGGCTCACGAAAAAGTGCTCATAACCGTGCTGTTCTGCATAGTGCGAATTGCGGAGGATCAATGGCGCGAGAAATCCCAGTGCATCGGGTGGGCGGCTATCGAACTGCACAATGGCTATTTTCATAAAAGAAACCCCGCGGCTACGGTTCTACTGCCAAGCTCAGCGCAAAATTAGGAAACATGAGAAATAAATCATTGGGTAATCGTAATAATAATTATGAATTTTGACTTATTTTAAAATAAATAACATTATAATATAATTCATTATCATTTATAAAAATAAATTATATCAATCAATACACAAAAAACATACTGAAAGACAAATTACAATTTCAAAACGACGGAATATAAGCATCCAACCAAAGTCGCGGCCAAGGTAAATATTGCTGGCCAGCCCTGTTGTCTTTCCCTTGCCGTCATTGTGTCGCGGTGACATTTCACAACAAATATGACATTCCGATTCCATGGGGTTCATTCGCAGGATCATGCAGGACAGGAGTTCGGCTGGCGCCATCGCCACGCTGGCCGTTCTGCTTTTCCTTTTGCAGGGTCTCGCCAATGGCCTGATCAGCGGCAATATGGCGATGGCCGCGCTTGCGGCGGATGAGATCATCTGTTCCAGCCATATGCCTGAAGGCGGCTCCGGCAAACAGAACCCGGCCGGCAAGATCGCCGACGATTGTTGCGGCACGCTCTGCCGTCTGGCCTCTGCTGCAGCCACCGCTCTTCCGGTTATTCCCGTCGAACGCGCGGACAGTATCCTGCCGACGGTCGAAGTCGCCTTTCTGAACGTCGACGCGGCATTGCCGCCATCGCCGCCCAACCTGGAATCGCGCCCGCGCGCGCCGCCCTCCGCTCCGCAGCGCTAGAAGACTATCCGGCCTGCCGGAAAATCAATTCTCTTGCGGAGACATCCATGTCCGTTACGACCTCCTTCGAGGGCGAGCGTGCGCCTGCGCATTCCTCGTCCGCAAATCTTTACCGCGCCGTGTGGCGCTGGCATTTCTACGCCGGTCTCTTCGTCCTTCCCTTCATGATATCGCTCGCCGTCACCGGCGCGCTTTATCTCTTCCGGGACGAATTCGACAATCTCATCCATGCGGATCTGAAGCGGGTGGAGGCGGCGCAGAACGCACCGAAAGTGCTGCCTTCCGAAATCGTTGCCGCAGCGCTTGCAGCCGTTCCCGGCGCCGCCGTCAAATATACGACACCAGCCGATCCGGGCGCATCGACGGAAATCACCGTCAATACGGCCGATGGCAAGCGGGCCGTCTACGTCAATCCCTATACCGGAGAAGTTACCGGTTCCCTGCCGGATCGCGGCACGGTCATGTGGACGATCCGCTACCTGCACAGCCTGAAATATTTCGGCACCTATGCCCGCTACCTGATCGAGATCGCCGCCGGCTGGTCGATCCTTCTCGTCGCCACCGGCATCTATCTCTGGTGGCCGCGAAAACAGACAGGCGGTGTGGTAAGCGTGCGCGGCACGCCGAAAAAGCGGGTGTTCTGGCGCGATACCCATGCGGTAACGGGTATTTTCGTCGGGTTTTTCATCGTCTTCCTTGCCGTCACCGGCATGCCCTGGTCGGGCGTCTGGGGCGCGAAGGTCAATGAATGGGCAAATGGCAGCAATTTCGGATATCCGGCAGGCGTGCGCACCGATGTCCCCATGTCCGGCGACCATCTCGATCACCTGGCGAAGACAAGCTGGTCGCTGGAACAGGCGAAAATCCCTGAATCCGTGGCTTCAGCGGAAAGCCAACCGATCGGGATCGATGCAGCGATCGCACGCTTCGACGCGCTTGGCCTTGCCGCCGGTTATGCCGTCGCCCTGCCGGGGAAATCCACGGGCGTTTACAGCGGCTCGGTTTATCCCGACGATCTGGCGCAGCAGCGTGTCGTCCATCTCGATCAATATAGCGGCGAACCGCTGATCGACATGGGCTATGCCGATTACGGCCCGCTCGGCAAGGCGCTGGAATGGGGCATCAACGTGCATCTGGGACAGCAATACGGCCTTGCCAACCAGATCGTGCTTCTGGCGGCCTGCATCGGCATCGTCCTGCTCGCCGTCTCCGCCGGCATCATGTGGTGGAAACGCCGCCCCAAGGGTTCGCTCGGCGTGCCGCCTTTGCCGCAGGAAAAACGCGTCCTGCGCGGCCTCCTCGCCATGCTTGCCATCGGCGGCATCATGTTCCCGCTGGTGGGCGCAAGCCTGCTGGCAATGCTGGTGATGGATATGGCCGTACAGACCCGCCAGAAGCGGCGCACGCTCTAAAAAATAGCCGGCCGGGAGAAAACCCGGCCGGCCCCATGCGTTTGGCCAGAGGACGGAAGTCGCCTCAGAACATCGTATTGTTGTTCGCCGCCGTTTCCGGAACAGGCTGGATCACGTCCCAGTGCTCGGTAATCTTGCCGTCGGTGACGCGGAATATATCGACGATGGCCCTGCCGCGATCGCCTTCATTTTCCGTCGAATGGATGTGCAGATAGACCAGATCGCCATCCGTGGCGCTACGCACGATCCGCGCCTTCGACTGCGGATTCTCCTTGAAGAACCCGGTGAAATAATTAACGAATGGCGCCTTGCCATCCGGTACCCTCGGGTTGTGCTGTTTGTAGCTGTCGACGAGGACGGTGGCGCCCTTCGCCACATCATGCTTGTTGAAAACCGTGTCGTAGAACTCGATCACCAGCTTGCGATTGGCTTCTTCCTGCGCGAAGTCCCGCGTTGCGGTTTGCGCCAGAACCGGTGCGGCCATCAAGGCGGGCACGAGGGCGAAAGCGGCGACGGCAAGACGGCGTGTTACGAAATTCATGGGTGATACCTTTCAGTAACCGATGGTGAAACGCTGACGGGAATGTTGCGGCTTCTCGATTTCATCGACAAGCGCGATGGCATAGTCTTCGAAGGAAATACGGCTACCCTCATCGTTGCTGAGGAGATTATCCTTGCCGATGCGGAATTTGCCGGTTCTTTCGCCTGGCACGAATTCGGCGGATGGCGAAAGGAACGTCCAGTCGAGCTGCTTTTCCTGCTTCAGCAGGCCCAGAAACTCTGCGCCCTTGGTTGCTTCGGCCTTGTAGGCGGCCGGGAAATCCGGCAGGTCGACCACACGCTGGCCCGGTGCGATTTCAAGGCTGCCGGCGCCGCCGACCACGAGATAGCGCGGAACGCCGGAGGCTCGCACGGCCTCGATCAGCGTTGCAGGATCGCTGGCGGTGAAATGCACCGAACTAATCACGGCATCGTGACCCTTCAGCAGTTCAGAAAGCCCCGCCTGATCGAAAACATCGCCCTTCTTTGCCGACACATTCGGAAGGCTGGCGATCTTTTCGGGATTGCGGGCAATGCCCGTCACCTGGTGTCCCCGGTCGGAAAGTTCCTTCAGAATACGGGACCCGGCATTGCCGGAAGCGCCGATGAGCGCAATTTTAGCCATGGCTTCTTTCCTCTTGTCACTATCGTTATAGGTCTAGATTATAGACCGTAGGGAAGAGCTATGGTATCGCAGCCATAGCCGCAAGAAGTCAGCGGCGGCTGATCTGGTCACATGGCGATGACCTGCAGGGGTAAAAAGAGCAAGGGGTAAGGACATGGCGGATACGCAGACGAAAGAGGTTTTTGCCTTCGACCAGCCCTGCCCCATCCGCGACGTGCTGGACCGCATCGGCGATCAATGGAGCCTTTTGGTTCTGGAAGCCCTGCAGGGCGGCGTGCTGCGCTTCAACGAGCTGAACCGCAGGATCGACGATATTTCCAAGCAGATGTTGTCCCGCACGCTGAAACGGCTGGAAGAGGACGGCTTCATCCGCCGCACGCTTTATGCCGAGGTGCCGCCGCGCGTGGAATACGAGCTGACCAATCTCGGCCGCTCGTTTCTGGTGCCGATGCAATTGCTGGTGCAATGGGCCGACGAGAACCATGTCCGCATCTGCAAGGCCCGCCTGCAATATTCCGAAAACGACAATCGCGGCTGATTGTCAGGTCGGCGAAGGCCCGGACACGAACCGGGCCCAGGCCATCGATAGTTTCCCTTACCTGCCACGATTGTCGGCCCATTCAGGAGCGGAAAATGAAGGATGCGCCGAAAGCGATCAGCGCGAAACCGATCACGTGATTGATGGTGATGCTTTCCTTCAGCCAGAAGATCGAAAACAGCGCGAAGACCGCGAGCGTGATGACTTCCTGAATGGTCTTGAGCTGGGCGGTGGAATAGACCTCCGAACCGATGCGGTTCGCGGGAACGGCGAGCACATATTCGAAGAAGGCGATGCCCCAGCTGGCGACAATCGCCAGGAAGAGCGCGCTGCCCTTGTGCTTGAGATGGCCATACCAGGCGAAGGTCATGAAAATATTCGAGGCGACAAGCATCAGGACAGGCCAGATGTGGGCGGGACTGATTGAGAACGGCATGATGGGTCCTGAAAAAGGGAGGGATGTCATGAAAGGCAGCATAAAAAAGCAGCTTGAGAGTAACCGTCATTCTGCCCGTATGAATTTGCTCTAGCGCATCCGCCCGAAAACCGGAATCGATTTCCTACGGATTTGAGCAAAGCTGTCTTCAGCCGCTACGCAACGCGTCCGGCTGAATTTTGTTCCGCACGCTTCGTTTCCTTTTTGTACTCATTTTTTCACCGCATCCCCTTCCCTTTATGCGTGACTCCCTCCATATTTCGCCCATGGCCAGATCACCGAAAAACTCCACCTCCTCGCCCTCGGGCTTCGAGGAAGCTCCGCAATCGTCCTTCGAAGGCGCGCCGCTCAGCGGCAGCGTCGCTGACTGGGTGAAGCAGCTCGAGGCGGAAGCGGAGGCGTCCTCCGTGGAAACCCAGCGCGAAATCGCCTCGAAGGCGGGCAAGCACCGCAAGAAGATCGAGATCGAGGCGCGCAAGGAGGCCCAGAAAGCCCCCCCGAAGACGGCCAAGAACACCACGGCCTCCAAGACCGCACGCGGCGTTTCCATCGGCGCATCGAGCGATCCGAAAACCCGCGCCGCCGCCGGTCTCAATCCCGTCGCCGGCATGGACGTATCGCTGGAGGATGCCGCCAACCTCGCGCCGGGCGCCGTCACCGCCACGGTGGACGCGCTGTCGAAGCTGATCGAGAGCGGCAATCCGCTGTTCAAGGACGGCAAGCTGTGGACGCCGCACCGCCCGGCCCGCCCACCGAAATCGGAAGGCGGCGTCGCCATCCGCATGGCCTCGGACTACCAGCCCGCCGGCGACCAGCCGACGGCCATCAACGACC
>QFOL01000194.1 GCA_003241215.1 Agrobacterium fabrum | reverse complement strand
GCCTTGCCTTCGTAAATACGGCGGCGACGGTTCATGATTGCAGGTCTCTTGGTTGACGCCGATTCTGGTGGCGTTGCGTTTGGTCTTTGAAGCGGTCCCATAAAGGAAAAGAGTGCATTCTACAATGCGGCTCGCATATTTCCCTTCAATTCTTGTGTCAGGCCCGGAAAGCCGCGTATCGCCAAACCGGCCCCTGTGGCCGGTCGCGGGCGGGCCAGGTCGGGCCCGTCCCAGTCGTCAGCTATCTATCCCCTTCAGGCGGCTCAGGAACTGGGCGAACACCATGCCGCCTTCCGGCCACGGACCATGACCGGATTCGGTGTTGATATGCCCGGACATGCCGGCGTCGATCAGCAGCGAACCCCAGGCGGCGGCAATGTCATCGGCATGTTCATAGGAGCCGAAGGGATCGTTTCTGCTGGCGATGGTGATCGTCGGAAACGGCAGTGGATCGCGCGGATAAGGCCCGAAGGTCATCAGGTGCTTCGGCCGGATATCGGGATTGGCGACATCGGGCGGGGCGACGAACAGCGCGCCGGAAACCTTCTTGCCGATTTCCGGCAGGGCATGGATGACGGTCGGCACGCCGAGCGAATGGGCGACGAGGACGATGGGCTTGGTGGAGGCGTTGACCTCTTCCACCAGGCGCGCGACCCAATCTTCCTTCACCGGCTTCGACCATTCCGCCTGCTCGACACGGCGGGCGGTGGAAAGCTTGCGCTCCCAGCGGCTCTGCCAGTGGTCGGGGCCGGAATTGGTATAACCGGGGACGATCAGGATATCTGCTTCTGAAACTTTCATGCGCCCATATCTGTGTTGTGACGCCGCCGCGATCAAGGTCGCGGCGGCATTAACTTCAAGGTCTCTTACTCAGCTCAGGTCTCAGGCGTTGCCGAAGACACGGGTGAAGATCGTGTCGACATGCTTGGTGTGGTAACCGAGGTCGAACTTTTCGCGGATGACCTCTTCGGGAAGGGCGGCGCGCACTTCCTCGTCACCCAGCAGTTCCTCAAGGAAATCGGCGCCCTGTTCCCAGACCTTCATGGCGTTGCGCTGTACCAGACGGTAGGCGTCCTCGCGGGAGACGCCGGCCTGCGTCAGCGCCAGGAGAACCCGCTGCGAATGCACGAGGCCACGGAACTTGTTCATGTTCTTCAACATGTTGTCCGGGTAGATCACCAGCTTCTCGATGACGCCGGCCAGACGGTTCAGCGCGAAATCGAGAGTGACGGTGGTGTCGGGGCCGATGGCGCGCTCGACGGAGGAGTGGCTGATATCGCGCTCGTGCCACAGCGCCACGTTCTCCATGGCCGGGACGACCGACATGCGCACCAGACGGGCAAGCCCGGTCAGGTTTTCAGTCAGAACCGGGTTGCGCTTGTGCGGCATGGCGGACGAACCCTTCTGGCCGGGAGAGAAGAACTCTTCCGCTTCCAGAACCTCGGTGCGCTGCATGTGGCGGATTTCGATGGCGACGTTTTCGATCGACGAGGCGATGACGCCGAGCGTGGCGAAGAACATGGCGTGGCGGTCACGCGGGATGACCTGCGTGGAGACCGGCTCGGGGATGAGGCCGAGCTTGGCGCAGACATGTTCCTCGACGCGCGGGTCGATATTGGCGAAGGTGCCGACGGCGCCGGAGATCGCGCCCGTGGCGATTTCCGCACGGGCGTTGACGAGGCGTTCGCGGTTGCGGTGCATCTCGGCATAGAAGCGGGCGAAGGTCAGGCCCATGGTGGTCGGCTCGGCATGAATGCCGTGGCTGCGGCCGATGCGCACCGTGTTCTTGTGTTCGAAGGCGCGGGTCTTGAGCGCTGTCAGCACCCGGTCCATATCGGCGAGCAGCAGATCGGCGGCGCGCACGAGCTGGATGTTGAGCGTGGTATCAAGCACGTCGGACGAGGTCATGCCCTGATGCACGAAACGGCTGTCGGGGCCGACAAATTCGGCGAGATGGGTGAGGAAGGCGATAACGTCATGCTTGGTGACAGCCTCGATCTCGTCGATGCGGGCGACATCGAAGGTGGCGCTGCCGCCCTTTTCCCAGATGGTTTCTGCGGCCGATTTGGGGATGACGCCGAGTTCGGCAAGCGCGTCACAGGCATAGGCCTCGATCTCGAACCAGATGCGGAACTTTGTTTCCGGCGACCAGATGGCGACCATTTCCGGCCGGGAGTAACGAGGGATCATGGCAATGACTTTCTTTGTGGAGGAATTTGCTGCCCGTTTAGCAAAGTGTTCCGCTAATCTCAATCTATCAAGCTACATGCCTATATTGCTCTTTGCGCACGACGGCAGAGGATTGCGCCCGCAGGCGCGAGCGGAACAAGGGCAAAGGGAAAATACAGTCCGAGGCCGAGAATGCAGAACTGGTAAATCGCGCCGAGCGATGTGAAGAGCTGCTGGAAAAACCAGATGCGGGAGAATGCCGGCGCGTGCCATTGCGCATAGAAAATACGGTACTCGAAAGCGAAAAACGCCGCCGCGACAGCCAGCGTGAAAAAAGCGATGGCGAGACAGGCCGCCGCAAAACGCAGCGGCAGGGCGGTGGAAGCAGGGAGGACGTGCAGCGCCGCCGTGGCCAGCAGCCAGCCGAAAAGGCCGCCCGCGAAGAAAAGCATGATGATGCCGGTGGCATGGTCGGTTTCCAGCCGGTTCCTGACATAGAGGCCGATGGCGGCGGCGGTGCTCGAACAGGCGGCCCAGACCAGCGCGCCAAACAGCGGAAACAGCGCTGCAGAAGCCGTGTCACGGAAACTCCGCCTGTCGCTTTCCATGCAGATTCCCCCAGCGTCCTGCCGTGCCGCCTCCGGCCTGTCCGTCGTCTGCGGCGGCGGGTTACCTCCGCGCGGCTTCCGCTGCCTGACGCAGTTGCGCGACCGTCTTGCGGTAGTCGGCGACACCGTCGCCCTTGAAGATGGCCGAGCCGGCCACCAGCGCATTGGCGCCGGCGGCAACGATCGCGCCTGCGGTTTCCGCCGTCACGCCGCCATCCACTTCGAGTTCGATTGGCCGGTCGCCAATCAGGGCCTTTGCCGCCCGGATCTTGTCCAGCATGGCCGGAATGAACTTCTGCCCGCCGAAACCGGGATTGACGCTCATGATCAGGACGAGATCGACGTCATCAAGCACGTTTTCGATGACCGAAAGCGGTGTTGCGGGGTTGAGCGTCACGCCGGCCTTTCTGCCGAGCCCGCGGATCGTCTGCAGCGAGCGGTGCAGGTGAGGCCCGGCCTCCGCATGCACGGTGATGCTGTCGCAGCCCGCCTTGGCGAAGGCTTCGAGATAGGGGTCGACGGGTGCGATCATCAGGTGGCAGTCGAAGAAGGCCATGCTGTGCGGGCGCAGCGCCTTGATGACGTCAGGCCCGAAGGAGATGTTGGGCACGAAATGGCCATCCATGACATCAAGGTGAATCCAGTCCGCGCCCGCTTCCGTGACATCGGCGACTTCCTGTCCCAGCTTGGCGAAATCGGCAGCCAGGATGGACGGGGCTATGCGGATGGGCAGGGACATGGGGCAAACTCCTCTCGACGCGTTGCGTAAGCTGCCTTTAGCATCAAGTATCGGGGTTTGAAACGGCTGGCGGCGCGGTTGCCGGCGGTTTTCAGCCATGCTTCCCCGGAATTTCCGCCGGCGCCGGTGCCGCCTATTGTTTTTCGGCCTTGTCCACCGTCTCGAAGCGCTGGCCGTTCCAGCGCTGCAGACGATAGGGATTGTCCGAAAGGTCGTGCGACGGGGTGAAGCCGAGATCGCCGATGACGGTTTTGAAGAGGGTGCCGGCCGCCAGTGTCTCCGGAGCGGGTTTCGACTGGGCCTGTGCCGCCTCTGCAAGGGCTGCGGTGAGTTCCGCAGCCGCATAGGCCGGCAGCACGTAACCTTCCGGCTCGATGCCGGCGGCGCGCAGCTCGCCGGCGGCGGCCTGAGCGGATGGTAGAGCATCATAGGCCGGGCGGGTGACCGCCAGCACATTGGCGGCCAGGGGGACTGGATTATTGGCCGCATTCATGGCGTCGCCGCCCATGACTGTCAGGGGAATGTTTTCCGATCCGGCGTCCCTGGCGATGATGGCGACGTCATTGCGTTCTGCGCCCACGAAGACGTGGGAGATGCCGGTGCGCGCTAGCCGGCGCACGAGCGCCACCTGCTGCTCCTGGTTGGGCCGCATCGTATCGGCAAAAGTGGGCTTCAGGCCGTTTTCCTCCAGCGTCGAACGGATGCGGTCGACGAGTTCGCGGCTGTAGATCGTGCCGTCATCGACAAGCCCGATGGAATGTCCCTTCCAGTCACGCAGGATGATTTCGGCGATCCTGTCCGATTCGGCCCTGTCGGACGGGGCGAGGCGGAAAAGCGGCCAGCCATATTTCAGGGCGTCTTCCATCAGGATCGGTGCGCGGCTGGAGAGCGTGATCGCCGGAATGGCGGCCGCCTTCAATGGCGGCAGAACGCCCTGAAGCGTTTCCGTGCACAAGAAGCCGATCGCAGCGCTGACCTTGGCGGCCACCAGACCGTCGGCAATCGCGCCGCCGCTGCCGTCTTCGCAGCTTTCATGGATTTCGACGACATCGAGCCCGAGCTTTGCCGCCGCCGCTTTCGCACCCTGCCGCACCTGCTGCCCCAGAAGTTCATAAGGACCGTTCTGCGGGGCAACAATGCCGATCGATGCCGCGCTTGCTGAGCCCGCAAAGGCAAAACCGGCGATGATCGTTAGCAGGCGAAGTGAAAGCATGACGTGATCGAAATCCTGTTGTTCCGGCTTGATGTTTATCGGCAACAGCTGGTTTTCCAAAGGAAAAATCGCCGACGTCCGATCATAATCGCATATCGCCATCCATGCGGCGGCAGTTTTGATCTGAAGTTGTCCGATTCGAGCGCGCGGCGCATCATGGCAGCTTGTGGTTGTTGCCATTTCATAAAACTGTGCAGCATTGTTTTCATGAAGGTCTGTTTTTGCCGATGGGCAATTCGCGCTTGCGATAGATGAGCGAAGAAGTATTTCCCGCATCCTGTTACGGCGCGCGTTACTTCATAAATCTATTACACGTGGCGCGTATAAGCACAGTTTAGAATAGGCAAGCTCATGCTTTTGCTTTTTTGAGTGCAGCACAAAAAGATGCACATTTTATTTCCATTTATATAATCTATTGATATTTAAGGGAAATATATGGTCTTCCGGATCGGTTACCTCTTTTTCGCCGCGTTTTTTTCGCATTTGCGAGAAGATTTGCTTGACGGACAGTAGATGATTAGCTTAGATGTAACTGTTTCAGGGGACGACTGAAATTGGCTGCAACAAGCCTCGGAAAGTGTTCCGGTTATAAGCACTGCCAGACTATATTCCATTCATATTCTATTATTTTCATTACGTACAAACCGCTTCGGGAAACTGGAGCGGTTTTTTATGTGGAGCTAATTTAAGCAATTTAAAATTGAATTTGCAAAGCCTCGCGCAAAGCCGTTCTTTCATTTTCGTTTTTATGGAAAAGATATGGCGCGGAGAGGCGAGCCTCGTTCCGGTATAAATCCACACGCTATTTGTAAATGCCTGTCGACCGTCGTCGTTCATCGCAAGCGGATTCCGGTCAATTCCTGCGCAGCTTTATTTGAGGGCGGCTAGGGCGTCTTGTGCGAAGACGGAGAGGGGTGCGGGAAGTTTTTCCGGATCGAACCAGCCGATGGCGGACAGTTTGTCCGGTTCGGTCAGGGCCGGCTCACCCTGCGTGTCGCGGGTGACGAAGATCAGCGAGATCCAGTGGTGGCGCCCTTCCGGATCGATAAATTCGCTGTGGCAGAGAAATTCGACTTCGCCGATTTCAAGCCCGGTTTCTTCCTCGGCCTCCCGCCGCGCTGCGGCGAGGGAGGTTTCGAGGTGATCGACCTTGCCGCCTGGAATACTCCAGTATCCGGCTTCCGGCGCTTTCATGCGGCGGCATAAAAGCACGCGGCCATCGCGCATGATGACAAGGCCCACGCCGACGCCCGGAAAATCGAG
The DNA here is from genome assembly GCA_003241215.1 of Agrobacterium fabrum. Taxonomy (GTDB): domain Bacteria; phylum Pseudomonadota; class Alphaproteobacteria; order Rhizobiales; family Rhizobiaceae; genus Agrobacterium; species Agrobacterium fabrum_A. The sequence continues at coordinate 1,445 of QFOL01000194.1, read as the reverse complement.
GCCCGGCCTGGTGGTCGATGTCATCTTGTCCATTGTGGTGATCAGGCCTTGGCGTTGGCCACGATCAACATGAAGGCGGGAATGTCGTCACCGAAACCGACCGGTGTCGGGCCATCGTCATGGTCGCGATAGTGACGGCGACGGTCGCGGTTGTCGTCATTGGCGTGCAGCGGGTTGCGGCTGTTGCGGTCGGAATTGCGCGGTGTCTTTTCCGGTTTGCGTTCTGCTTTCACCTTGTCGTCTCCATGAGCCGCGATATCCGTGTCCGCAGCGGATTGTGCACCCTGATTGATGTTTTCGACCGGCGCTGCGTCGCGACGGTTGCGGTCGCGGCCCCTGCCGCCCCGTTCCTTGCCCCGGCGGCCGGAATTGCTTTCGAAGCTTTCCATCGGCGCGGGAAGGGTGGAGAGGTCACCGTTCTGCCACTCGATCTTTTCGCCGATCAGCTTTTCGATCGCGTCGAGATATTTGGTGTCGCTCTTGGTGACGATGGTGAAGGCCTTGCCCGAGCGGCCGGCACGACCGGTACGGCCGATGCGGTGGACATAGTCTTCCGAATGAATGGGAATGTCGAAGTTGAAGACGTGGCTGACATCGGGAATATCAAGGCCGCGTGCGGCAACGTCGGAGGCGACGAGCAGCTTCAGATTGCCGTCCTTGAAGTTCTGCAGCATCGTGGTGCGCGAACGCTGGTCCATGTCGCCATGCAGCGCGCCGACGGAAAAACCGTGACGGTCGAGCGAGCGGAACAGGTCGGCCACATCCTTCTTGCGGTTGCAGAAGATGATGGCGTTCTTCAGTTCGGCTTCTTCGGCGCGGACGAGATCGCGCAGCACGGCGCGCTTTTCATAGTCCTTGTTGTGCGCGGCGACGATGCGCTGGGCGACGGTCTTTGCCGTGGAGGAGGGCTTGGCGACCTCGACACGGACGGGGTTCTGCAGGAACCGGTCGGCCAGCTTCTGGATTTCCGGCGGCATGGTGGCCGAGAAGAACAGCGTCTGCCGGGTAAACGGGATCATCTTGGCGATGCGCTCGATATCGGGAATGAAGCCCATATCCAGCATACGGTCGGCTTCGTCGATGACGAGGATTTCCACGCCGGTCATCAAAAGCTTGCCGCGCTCGCAATGGTCGAGAAGGCGGCCGGGGGTGCAGATCAGCACATCGGCGCCGCGCTCGAGCTTGCGGTCCTGGTCTTCGAAGGAAACGCCGCCGATGAGAAGGGCGACGTTCAGCTTGTGATTCTTGCCGTATTTCTCGAAGTTCTCCGCCACCTGCGCTGCAAGCTCACGGGTCGGCTCGAGGATCAGCGTGCGCGGCATTCTGGCGCGCGCACGACCCTTCTCGAGCAGGGTGAGCATCGGCAGAACGAAGGACGCGGTTTTGCCCGTGCCGGTCTGTGCGATACCGCAGATATCACGCTTTTCCAGAGCCGGCGGAATGGC
>QFOL01000193.1 GCA_003241215.1 Agrobacterium fabrum | reverse complement strand
GAGCGTTAACACGCGTTTGAATCGCCCGGTCCCGTACCGGGCGTTTGGATTCGGGGATTGGATATTTATGGAACAGGCAGGTTTGGCAGCGGCGACGCACGATGTAAGTCTCTGGGCACTGTTTATGCAGGCGGGCCTCATCGTGAAGCTCGTTATGATCGGACTTATCGCCGCCTCGGTCTGGACGTGGGCGATCGTCTTTGACAAATATGTGAGCTTCGGCAAGGCAAAGCGCCAGTTCGACCAGTTCGAACAGGTCTTCTGGTCTGGCCAGTCGCTCGAGGAGCTTTATCGCACGCTGGCGGAACGCCAGAATGGCGGTCTAGCGGCAATTTTCGTTTCCGCCATGCGGGAATGGAAAAAATCATTCGAACGCGGCGCGCGTTCGCCCATCGGTCTGCAGATGCGTATCGACCGGGCAATGGATGTGACGATTGCGCGTGAAGGCGAACAATACGAGGCCCGTCTCGGTTCGCTCGCCACCATCGGTTCGGCCGGCCCCTTCATCGGCCTTTTCGGTACGGTTGTCGGTATCATGACCTCGTTCCAGGCGATTGCCGGTTCGAAGTCGACCAACCTTGCGGTCGTGGCGCCGGGTATCGCCGAAGCGCTTCTGGCAACGGCTATCGGCCTTGTCGCGGCTATTCCGGCGGTTATTGCCTATAACAAGTTCACGGCCGACGCACACAAGCTTTCCGCCCGTATGGAAGGTTTCGCCGACGAGTTCTCCGCGATCCTGTCGCGCCAGATCGATGAAAAACTTCAGACGCGGCAGGCCGCCCAGTAAGCGGCTGCGATGGAATGCCGTGCAGTAATTTGCCGCAAGGCAAAATGGAGTAGATGATATGGGTATGTCAGCAGGTGGCAGCGGCGGCGGTTCCGGTGGACGCCGGGGTGGGCGCGGCGGACGGCGCAAAGGCGGCGCGATCAGCGAGATCAACGTGACGCCGCTGGTCGACGTCATGCTCGTGCTGCTCATCATCTTCATGGTGGCCGCGCCGATGATGACGGTCGGCGTGCCGATCGACCTGCCGCAGACATCCGCCAATGCGCTGAATTCGGACACGCAGCCGATCACCATTTCCGTCAATGCCAATGGCCAGATCCATTTGCAGGAAACCGAAATCCAGGCGGCCGAAGTGGCCGACAAGCTGCAGGCAATCGCCACGACTGGTTATAACGAACGTATCTTCGTGCGCGCGGATTCCGTTGCCGCATACGGCGTCGTTGCTGATGTCATGGCGCGTATCCAGGCGGCAGGCTTCAAGAACATCGGCCTTGTGACCCAGCAGAAACAGGACAATTGACGTAAAACGATGAAGGGCAGCCTTACCACATCCGCGATCGTGCACGCGTCGCTTCTGGCTTTCGCCCTCGTCTCCCTGGGCTCGCCGGAACCGCTCGACGTGTCGCAGGCCGAGGCACTGCCCGTGGAGCTGGTGCCCATCGAGGAACTGACCCAGATCCAGCAGGGCGACAAGAACGCGCCCAAGGCGGAGAAGTCCGCGCCCGTTCCGACGACGCGTCCGGATATCGTCGAAAATTCGCAAAATGTTGGTAACAACATGGTCGATCTCGATGCACCGCCGACGCCGACCACCAAGCCCAACGACAATATCAGCGCCGCTGCTCCGCCAAAGCAGGAGAAGCCGCAGCCGGTCGTTGATACCAAGGCGAACGAGGTAAAGGAAATCGTCAAGGAAGAAACCTCGGCTCCCAAGCCGCAGGAAATGGCCGCCTTGCCGCAGACCAAGCCGGAAATAACACCGCAGCCGAAAACGGAGCCGCCGCCGCAGGAAACCAAGGCGGAAGAGCCGCCGCCGGCGACGCAGGAGCCGGCCGAAATTCCCGTGCCGCAGAACGTGCCGCGTCCGAATTCCCGCCCGGAGCCGCCGAAGCCGGAAGAGCCGAAACAGGCCGAGACCAAGCCCGCTGAGCAGAAGCCCGCTGAAAAACCGGCCGAAACCAAGCCCGATCAGGCAAAGTCCACGGACAAGCCTTCTGACAAGAAGCCCGGCGAGAAGAAGCAGGAGACTGCGAAATCCGCCTCTTCGAAGGAAAGCGATTTCAACGCTGACGATATCGCAGCACTTTTGAACAAGCAGGCGCCCTCGGGTGGCGGCGCGAAGCGTTCCACCCAACAGGCAGCCCTTGGCGGCAAGAAATCGACCGGTGGCTCGACGCTCAGCCAGACGGAAATGGATGCGCTGCGCGGCGCGATCCAGAAGAACTGGCAGATCATTCCCGGCATGGCGGATGCCTCGGACGTCCGCGTTCGGGTCACCATGAAGCTTGACCGTGATGGTTCCATCATCGGTCGCCCCGAGATCGAGGCGACGGGCGGTTCGGAAGGAACGCGCCGCGCTCTTTCCGGCGGAGCTTATCGCGCCATCATGCGCTCTGCTCCGTTCACGAACCTTCCCGCCGACAAATATGACGCATGGAACGAAGTTGTCGTAAACTTCGATCCCAGTGAATTGCTATGAATGCTGAAAGGCCTGGCAACATGAAAATATTCTCGCCGATCCGGCTGGTGCTCGCTGTCGCGGCCCTCATGTCGGTTTTCTCCGCACCGGCTTTTGCGCGGGTGGAAATCAACATCAACAAGGGCAATGTCGAGCCGCTGCCCATCGCCATCACCGACTTCATGTCGAGCGACGGCATCGGCGCGCAGGTTTCCGCGGTCATCGCCGCCGACCTGCAGCGTTCCGGCCTTTTCGCGCCGGTCAATAAGAGCGCCTTTATCGAAAAGATCAGCAATCCGGATCAGCAGCCGCGTTTCGAGGACTGGAAGGTCATCAACGCCCAGGCGCTCGTGACCGGTCGCGTGACGCGTGAAAGCGATGGCCGCCTGCGCGCCGAATTCCGCCTGTGGGATACGTTCGCCAACCAGCAGATGACCGGCCAGCAATTCTTCACCCAGCCGGAAAACTGGCGCCGCGTCGCCCATATCATCGCCGACGCCATCTATGAGCGCATTACCGGTGAAAAGGGCTACTTCGACACCCGTGTCGTATTCGTCTCCGAAAGCGGCCCGAAGACGGCCCGCAAACGCCAGCTGTCGATCATGGACCAGGACGGTTTCAACGTCCGCAACCTCACCAACTCGAACGACATCGTCCTGACGCCGCGTTTCTCGCCGAACCGTCAGGAAGTGACCTACATGTCCTTTGAAGGCCAGCAGCCGCGCGTTTACCTGCTGCAGCTGGAAACCGGACAGCGTGAAGTTGTCGGCAATTTCCCCGGCATGACATTCTCGCCGCGCTTCTCGCCTGACGGGCAGAAGGTCATCATGAGCCTGCAGCAGGATGGCAATGCCAATATCTACACCATGGACCTGCGCTCGCGCACAACGACACGCCTGACCAATACGTCGGCGATCGATACCGCGCCGTCCTATTCGCCTGACGGTCAACGTGTTGCCTTTGAAAGCGACCGCGGCGGCCGTCAGCAGATCTACGTCATGAATGCCGATGGCTCCGGCCAGCAGCGCGTTTCCTTCGGCGATGGTTCCTATTCCACGCCGGTCTGGTCGCCGCGCGGCGATCTGATCGCCTTCACCAAGCAGTCGGGCGGCAAGTTCTCCATCGGTGTGATGAAAACAGACGGTTCGGGTGAACGCATCCTGACCAGCGGTTTCCACAATGAAGGCCCCACCTGGGCGCCGAACGGCCGCGTGCTGATGTTCTTCCGCCAGAACGCCGGCGCCGGCGGCCCGCAGCTCTATTCGATCGACCTGACGGGCTATAACGAACAGCTCATCAAGACGCCCACCTTCGCTTCGGATCCGGCATGGTCGCCGCTTCTGGACTGATATGACTGCCGTGACGGCGCCGGCATGAACCGGCGCCGTCATGTTTTACGCATGCTATAGGGGAATGCGCCTCTTTCTTGCCGCAAAGTGTTGTGAGGGAGCAAAAAAGTGGGACATTTCCTTTCTGTTAACCATAGGCGTTTGCCGGCTATTAACCGCGATCCGTTAGTGTCCGGCAACGTTATTGAAATCCTAAGGAGAGACCGGCGATGAGCCGTACACACATTTCGGCACTCAGCCCCATGCAGAAACTGGCCCGTAACCCGGCTGTCATCGCCATGACGCTCGCGCTTGCCCTCGCAGGCTGCGCGAACAAGAAGAACATGCCGAACAGCGCCGGTGAACTTGGCCTTGGTGGCGCGGGCTCCGCAACGCCGGGCTCCCAGCAGGACTTCACGGTCAATGTCGGCGACCGCATCTTCTTCGACACCGACTCCACCTCGATCCGCGCCGACGCCCAGCAGACCCTGCAGCGCCAGGCCCAATGGCTCGCCCGTTACCCGAACTACGCCATCACGGTCGAAGGCCATGCCGACGAGCGCGGTACGCGTGAATACAACCTGGCGCTCGGCGCCCGTCGTGCGGCCGCCACCCGCGACTTCCTGGCTTCCCAGGGCGTTCCGGCAAACCGCATGAAGACGATCTCCTACGGCAAGGAACGTCCGGTCGCCGTTTGCGACGACATCTCGTGCTGGTCGCAGAACCGCCGCGCCGTGACGGTTCTCGGTGGCGCGGGCATGTGATTGCCTGACGTTATTGTGATCTTGAATGAGAGGCGGTCTTCGGGCCGCCTTTTGTTTTTTTCATAGTTTGGCCGAAGTTAAGTTGCTTTTTCGGTTGATATGGAAAAAATCCGGCTTGCGCCATTCCGGTGCAAATCAGTTAAGGCAGGACGAATGAGATGAAGAAACTTGTCGTGGCGGGAATGCTGGGGCTTGCAGCCTGCACCGGCTTGAGCGGCACTGCCGTTTCGGGTCCGCTGTTCGGTGCGGGGGGTAGCTTCGGCACGATCAACTCTCAGCAGCAGCCCCCGGTCATCCGGGTTCAGGCCAATGAAGCCTATCGGGTTCAGCAGCTTGAAGAACAGATCCGGCAGCTCAACGGCCGTATCGAAGAAATGAGCTTCCAGCTTCTGCAGATGCAGGAAACGATCCGCAAGGCGCAGGAAGACAATGAGTTCCGCTTCCAGGAACTGGAAAGCGGCAAGGCTGCAAGCCCAACCGCTGCACCGAAAAAGAAGGCGGAAGCCAGTCCGGTCAATCCGGCCACGCCGCCGACCGACGACGTTGCAACGATCATCGAAACGCCACCCGAGGGTGGCGCTTCCATTTCTCCGCCTGCTTCCTCCACCGCTTCCACGGGTGCGCCGGGAGAGACGACGCTCGGCTCCATCGAACTCGATTCCAAGGGAATGCCTGTCGGCGGTACGCTGAACCAGAACGCCAACAATTCCTCCGGCAACCTTCCCGGTGTGGCCACGGGCAACACCGCCGCCCGTAAGACCGACCCGGTCAATAGGGCGGCGCTGACCAGCGAAGGCGATATCTATCAGGCCGCTTACGGTCATGTGCTTTCCGGTGATTACAAGCTGGCGGAACAGGGGTTCCAGCAATATCTACAGGGCTATCCCAAGGGCACGAAGGCTGCGGATGCGAGCTTCTGGCTGGGCGAGGCGCAATATTCCCAGGGCAAGTTCAATGAGGCCGCAAAAACCTTCCTGAACGGCCATCAGGCCTATGGCAAATCTCCGAAAGCGCCGGAGATGCTGATGAAACTCGGCATGTCGCTTGCCGCTCTCGACAATACCGAAACCGCCTGCGCCACCCTGCGTGAGGTGCCGAAGCGCTATCCCAATGCCTCGAAAACTGTGCTGAGCAAGGTTGCCAGCGAACAGAAGCGGCTGAGCTGCTGATTTTTCCCTGCCATGGCGGGTATTTCCATGCCGGTTGATGCCCCCACTCCGAATGAAAAGACAATTGCGCCGCTCACGGCGGCAAGGTCTTTTGTCGCAAATCTCCGCAAACCTTCCCATATTCTCGTCGCAATCTCCGGCGGCAGCGATTCCACCGGCCTGTTGCTGGCGTTGCAGGAGGCAATGGGGGAGATGGATCGGGCCGGCTTGCGCCTTTCCGCCGTAACGGTCGACCATGCGCTGAGAGCGGAATCCACCGATGAGGCGCGTAAGGTGGCGATGCTTTGCGCCGAACTTGGCATTCCCCACGTCACCCGCCGATGGGACGGTACCAAACCGGTCTCCGGCCTTTCCGAAGCTTCCCGGCTTGCCCGCTATCGCCTGATTGCGGAGGTCGCCCGCGAGACCGGCGCTGATCTTGTCGTGACGGGGCATACAATCGGCGACCAGCGTGAAACCGTGGCGATGCGCGCCGCCCGCAGCGGCGGCTCTGACAATCCCGGTCTCTCCGGCATGGCGGATGCGGTCTTATACGATGGTCGCCACTGGATCATGCGGCCGTTTCTGACGTGTGAGAGGCAGGCGATCCGTGATTATGTGTCTTCCCGCTCACGCGGTTGGTTTGACGATCCTAGCAATGAAAACACCCGATATGAAAGGGTGCGTGTACGGCAGGCGCTTCCCGTCTCTCCCGTCCGGATCGATGCGGAAACCTCTCTCAAAAGACAGGCGCTTTCCGAAACAACGGCCGCTTTCCTGCGCGAACACGTGCAGGTTTTCCATGCCGCTCTCGCCAGATTGGCCGGCGATGGCGTCAATCCCGATCTTCCCGAGTTCCGGCAAGGGCTGGCGGCATTGGTCGCGACCCTTGGCGGCAGGGCATTTTTTCCAGCCGCAAGCAGCATGGAGCGCGTCTTGCGGTTTCTCAAAACGGCTGAAAACGGGCGACTGACGGTTGGTCGCGTCCTGCTCGATCGCCGGCGGGACGGGCTTTATATGGTCCGCGAGCAGCGAAACCTGCCGGAGCTTCATATCGGCGCACATGAAGAGGGGCTGTGGGACGATCGTTTCCTCGTTAAGAACGAATCGGCTTTTCCAGCTCATGTCAAAGCGCATGGGGTCAGCGGTGCTGCGGAAGCGGCCGCGCTTTTTCCGTCTGTACCGGCCGGGGTGGCTAAACCGGCAATGGCGGGCCTGCCGCAAATCGCCGCAGTGGCCGATGGGTCGGTTTCCCTGCCGGAGACCGTGATACCGAGGCTCGCACCTTTCGATCTTTTCCTGCCGCGTTTCGACCTTGAGTTGGCGAATGCAATCGCCAATTTATTCGGACGGGCCGCCTATCCACAGCCCCCGGTTTAAATCCGGCCTCTTTTTCGTGAATTGCCATGGAATAGTTTTTACACCAAAACGCATCAGAAAATGCGCTTTGCCTTGGCAACGGCATATGTCGTCCTTATGTTAGGGGCACGTAATAGCGGGCAGCAGACATGCCCGTGTGAGTTCGGGGAGTTCGATGAACCCAAATTTCAGAAATTTCGCCTTGTGGGCCGTGATCGCCCTCTTGCTGATCGCGTTGTTCAGCATGTTCCAGACATCGCCGACACAAACGGGTTCGCGGGAAATTCCGTATTCCCAGTTTCTTCGCGATGTGGATTCCGGGCGAGTTCGCGACGTGACCGTCACCGGTAACCGGGTTCTCGGAACCTATACCGAAAACGGCACGGCCTTTCAGACCTATTCCCCCGTC
>QFOL01000192.1 GCA_003241215.1 Agrobacterium fabrum | reverse complement strand
CAGCGTGGAATCCTCTTGCAGAATGCGCAAAATCTTACGGTCTAGGCGATCCAATGCGTCTACCCTCCTGAATTAATTTCCTTTCAATACACTAATTTTCGCAGAAAAACAGAAAATTGTTTCACGCTAGCCGCATTTCCACATGTTGCCGCAGAACCGGCAGCAGTTCCTCCGCGAACCATGGATTCCTTTTCAGCCAGCCCGTGTTGCGCCAGCTTGGATGCGGCAGGGGTAAAATGCCGGGGCCGCAATTGGCATGAAGATAGCTGCGCCAGTCCTGTACGGTTTCCGCCATGGTCTTGCGCCGCCTTTCACCCAGGTGAAATGCCTGCGCATATTGGCCGATGGCGAGGATCAGCTCCACCTGCGGCATCGCCGCCATTACCCGCTCGCGCCACTGCGGCGCGCATTCGCGCCTTGGCGGCAGGTCGCTGCCCTTGTCGTCATAACCGGGAAAACAAAAGCCCATGGGCACGATGGCGAAACGATCCGGATCGTAGAATGTCTGCCGGTCGACGTTCAGCCATTGGCGCAGCCTGTCGCCCGAGGCATCGTTGAACGGCAGTCCCGTTTCATGCACGCGCAGCCCCGGCGCCTGCCCGGCAATCAGGACGCGCGCTTTTGTCGACATGACGACCACCGGCCGGGGTTCGTGCGGCAGGCGATCTGCCATTCCCCTGAGCGGCCTGTCGCGACAGAGACGGCAGCGGGCGATTTCGCCGCGCAACCCATCCAGCCCGTCATCATGCACCGGCGCAAACCGGTCATCCTCAACCATGGTCCCACCCCAGAAGATGACGGATAACGGTGAGGAAACCCACCGCCGGCGTTTCCAGATCCGCGGCGCGGTGCTCCCGCCGCCATTGCGACGGTTTCTCGAATTCCCCCGCCCAGATGCCGCGTGCTTCCTTACGCGCCGCCGCCTGCTCGCTGGAGAACTGGAAATAACCTGATGCGACGGCAAAACCCGCCGACACCATTTCCGATGAGACATCCCTGCCGCTTGAAGCGCAATAAACGAGCAGCCGCCCGTAACGGTCTCTGGAGCTGCCGGAACAGGAGAAATCCGCCGGCGCGGCCAGCCGTTGCAGGACACGGCGCGCTTCCTCGCCGCACGGCCAGCTTTCGCCGCCGCGCAGGCATGTCTGCGCAAGCTCCGGCGCATCGATGCCGAGCAGCCGGAACCGCTCCTCCCCCTTCGACAGCGTATCGCCATCGATCACGAAGAAGCGGCCGTTATAGGTCTCGCTGTTGATCTGGTCGAGCTTGGCGGCAATCAGAATGCCGAGAAAAACCGTGGCGAGAAAAAGCCCGCCATCGCGAACTGCCGAGAAACGTCTGCCCCTGCCACCATTTCGTCTCATGTCACAACAAACCCTTGTCAGAAATGGCAAACAAATCCTTTCACGGCAGCATCTTCTTAAGATTTTGCGCGTAGCCTGCAAGGGTTCATGTCACCCCGCGTTGTAACAATGAGTAAAAGCGTCAGCACGTCCACCGACAAGATCATCGTCGACCGTTCGAAAAAACACCGCAACAAGGCGGTTTTCGACACGGTGAAGACGACGCGTGAACGCCTGCAGCAAGGGGCCGGCGCAAGCGACGCCTATGAACGCGAAATGCTGACCATGCATATCGCCGAAACCCTGCAGGGCGCGATGATCATGCCGCTTTTCATCGTGCTCGCCTCCATCATCGGCGTTTATATAACCCGCGACATCAGCCTGATCATCTGGTCGCTGATCGCACTGAGTTTCCACGCCTTTTCCCTGCTGCTGGCCAAACGGGCAGCAAAGCAGGAAATCACGGCCGACAATCTTCAGCACTGGAAAAGTCTCTTTCTCGGCATGCAGATCCTCATCGGCTGCGCCTGGGCGATGTTTGCGCTGGCCGAGCCGGTGCGCAACGACCCGACACTGGTCCTCTTCTTCAAGGGCTCGACGCTGCTGATCGCGCTGTCCCTGACCGCCATGGCCAATTTCATGCTGCGGCGGGCGACCTTCATGACCTTTTTGCCGGTGCTGGCGGCGCTCTGCATCACCTCGGCCATCTCACGCGACCCCTTCGATGTGGGCCTCGCGCTGATGTTCGGCATGGCGATCCTGTTCTGCCATCGCATTACCAGCCGGCTTTACCAGACCAGCGTCAAGCTGCTCTCGTCGCAGACGGAAAAGGACGACCTGATCGCCGAGCTCGAAGTCGCAAACTCGGTTTCGGATGAGGCGCGGCGGCGCGCGGAAGAGGCCAATCTGGCGAAATCGCGCTTTCTCGCCTCCATGTCGCACGAGCTGCGCACGCCGCTCAACGCCATTCTCGGTTTCTCCGAGGTCATGTCATCAGAGGTGCTCGGCCCGCTCAACAATCCGCTCTACAAGGAATATTCCGGCGATATCCATCGCTCCGGCCAGCATCTGCTCGACCTCATCAACGAAATCCTCGACCTGTCACGCATTGAGGCCGGACGCTATGACCTCAACGAAGAAGCGATCTCGATGCTGGAAATCGCCGAGGATTGCATCGGCATGATCCAGCTTCGCGCCCGCGCCAAGAATATCAAAATTGGCCAGCAGTTCGAAAACAGCCTGCCGCAGGTCTGGGCCGACGAAAAATCCATCCGCCAGGTCATCCTCAACCTGCTCTCCAACGCCGTGAAATTTACCCCCCAGGGCGGCGAAATCCTCGTGAAAGCCGGCTGGACCGCGGGCGGCGGCCAATATGTCTCGATCAGGGATAATGGCCCCGGCATTCCGGAAGATGAAATTCCCGTGGTTCTCTCAGCCTTCGGTCAGGGATCGATCGCGATCAAGAGCGCCGAACAGGGAACCGGCCTTGGCCTGCCCATCGTTCAGGCCATTCTCGCCAAGCATGACGGCCAGTTCATCCTGAAGTCGAAACTGCGCGAGGGCACCGAGGGCATCGCCATCCTGCCGGCCAAACGTGTGCTGCAAAGCCTGCCGGCGGTCGAGGAAACCCACGCCATCCAGCCGCGCCGGCGGTCCTTCGCCTGAAGCCCCTGAGCATCAGAGGCGCTCCGCTTAGAAGAACAGCGTCGTCACCAGCGAATAAAGCACGAAAAATCCATTCGCCATCAACAGGCAGAAGACGGCAAAGGAGCCGAGATCCTTGGCGTGCCGCCCGACCGAGGAGATTTCCGGCGAAATGCGGTCCACCAGCTCTTCGATGGCCGTATTCAGCGCCTCGACCGAAAACAGCAGCAGCATCAGCACGGTGAAGACGAGAAGATGCGCAAAGGGCGCGCCGACCACCAGAAGCAGGGCAAGCCCGACACCGAAGGCGAGAACCTCGTGCCGGAAGGCCGCTTCCTGCCACAGCCGGCCGAGCCCCTGCACGGAATAGCGGGCGGCGGCGAAAAGATGCCGCCAGCCCTTTTCCTTGCGAAAGGCGGGCTCCGGTTGCTTCCTCTGCGGCGTCGCGTCCATCTGTAACCTCAATGGTCGGTGCGGGAGCTGATGCGGGTGTCCACACCTGCCGCTTCGAACGTCGCCATGCCGGAATGGCAGGCGGCCGCAGCCTTGACGATGCCGGCGGCAAGCGCTGCCCCGGTGCCCTCACCCAGCCGCATGCCAAGCGCCAGAAGCGGCGTCTTGCCGAGTTTTTCAACGGCGGCCAGATGGCCGGGCTCGCCCGAGACATGGCCGATCAGGCAATGGTCGAGCGCCGAAGGATTGGCGGCCTTTAGCAGAGCGGCAGCGGCCGTCGCCACATAACCGTCGATCAGCACGGGAATATGCTGCACGCGGGCGGCGAGAATGGCGCCGGCAATCGCCGCGATCTCGCGTCCGCCGAGACGGCGCATGATTTCCAGCGGGTCGGACAGATGATCCTTGTGGAACTCCACCGCAGCCTTCACCGCCGCGATCTTGCGGGCCATGACCTCGCCTTCCGAGCCGGTCCCGGGACCGGTCCACTCTTCCGCCGTGCCGCCGTAAAGCGCGAGATTGATCGCCGCCGCAATGGTGGTGTTGCCGATACCCATTTCGCCGACGCAGAGAAGATCGGTACCGCCGGCAATCGCTTCCATGCCGAAGGCCATGGTGGCGGCGCAGTCGCGCTCGGAAAGCGCGGGCTCGCAGGTGATGTCGCCGGTCGGATAATCGAGCGCCAGATCGAAAATCTTCAGGCCAAGATCGTTGGCAACGCAGATCTGGTTGATCGCCGCACCGCCTGCCGCGAAATTTTCCACCATCTGTTGGGTCACGGAGGTCGGATAGGGCGTAACGCCATGGCGGGTGACGCCGTGATTGCCGGCGAAGATCGCCACCAGCGGACGGGTGACGGCCGGAGAACGGCCGGACCAGGCAGCCAGCCACATGGCGATTTCTTCGAGACGGCCGAGCGAACCGGCAGGCTTGGTCAGCTGCGCATTGCGTTCCTTGGCGGCCACAAGCGCATGCGTGTCCGGGCCGGGAAGCTCGCGCAGCAGCGCGCGGAAATCATCGAAGGGCAATCCGCTCATGCTCATGATATCAGTCTCTTTCGTAGCCGGGTTGGCTTTCGCATCGGCTCATGCGTCCGGAACTTGTGTTTTCCGGCAAATCGGTCTTTGTTGCGCCTCTCATAATCGCGGATGCGCCGCGGAACAACCGGAAATGCAGCAACTGCAACGGAGAGAGCATGAAGGCCGGGGATTTTATAACAGATGTCATGCATTCCCTCGCTTTTCTGAGCCGCCTGCCCGTTCCTTCCCGTTTCTTCGAAGACAGTTCCGGCGTGTCAATGCGCCGCGCCGCCCGCGCCTTTCCCGCCGCCGGCCTGCTGATCGCCCTGCCGGCCGCTTTCCTGGTAATGATTTTCGCTGGCTTCGATGCCTCGCCCCAACTCACCGGCTGGTTCGCCATCGGCCTGACGGCACTCGTGACGGGCGCGCTGCACGAAGACGGTCTCGCGGATATGGCCGACGGTTTCGGCGGCGGCAAGGATAGAACGCGCATGCTTGAGATCATGAAGGACAGCCATATCGGCAGCTATGGCACGATCGCCATGGTCCTCTCCTTTGCACTGCGCGCAACGGCGCTCGCGTCATTGATCGAAACCCTGCCCGGCAAAACCGCAGCCGCCTGCCTGATCGCCGCGCTTGTCATGAGCCGCGCCCTGATGGTGTGGCACTGGCAGGCCCTGCCCGCCGCCAAAACCTCCGGCATCGCCGCCGGCGCCGGCCAGCCGGGGACAGCCGAGCGCAACATCGCGCTGGTGATCGGGCTGCTGCTTTTCATCCTGTTCACACTGCACGCCCTGCCGCTGCTGTCGATTGCCCTCGTGCTGGCGGCAGCCGTTCTGGCGGCCGTGCTTTTCGGCAGGCTCTGCGACAGGAAGATCGGCGGCCATACCGGCGATACCATCGGCGCCTGCCAGCAGATCACGGAGATCGTGATTCTCGTCGCTCTTGCCCTTGCGGCGTGACGGCCTGATATAAATCATCATGGAAACACCCTGCATCCATATCTGCCGCCTCGATGAAACCAGCAGCCTCTGCATCGGCTGCGGGCGAATGCTGGATGAAATTGGCGGCTGGGCAGGGTATAGCGACGAGAAGCGCCGCGAAATCATGCGGTTGCTGCCGCAAAGACTGGCAAACCTGCCTGAGACCGCCAAGGAGACGCACACCGCATGAACAGGCTGACCATCGTTCTCCTCCTGCTGGCCGTCGGCCTTGGCCTGCTTCTCATCAATCACGACGGCGGCCGAACGCTCGGCATCGACAATGACCAATTTGCCTATGTGCTTTATCTTCTGCCCATTGCCGGCCTGTTATCCGCCGGCATCCTGACCGGAAGACGCGGTGGTTTCGGCACCGTCATCCGCCAGCTCGCCGTCTGGCTCGTCATCATTCTCGGCCTCGTCTCGCTTTATCTCTATCGCTACGACCTGCAAGCCTTCGGCGACCGGCTGCTGGGCGGCCTGATGCCCGGCCGCGCCGTGGTGGTAACGACGGCTGGCGGCGAGCAGGAAATCGTGCTGCATAAATCGATGAGCGGCCATTTCGAGGCGAATGTCGGCGTCGAGGGCAAGACGATCCACATGCTGGTCGATACTGGCGCAAGCTCGGTGGTGCTCGCCAATGCGGATGCGGCCGCAATCGGCATCGACACCACAAATCTCCGCTATACCGTACCGGTGATGACCGCGAATGGCCGCACCGCGGCAGCCCCGGTTACCCTTTCGGAAATCAGCATTGGCCCGATCATGCGACGCAACATCCCCGCCCTCGTCGCGCAGGATGGCCAATTGGGCCAGAGCCTGCTTGGCATGAGCTTCCTGTCGACGCTCGGTTCGTTGCAGATGCAGACCGATGAATTGCGGTTACGCGACCGGTAACCCCAGCCCCCTGTGTCTCACTTCCCGGGCTCACACGGGCCAGCGGCCCCGGAAAGGAAATACCCCGTTGCGACCGCAATCGGGATATTCTTTTCGCGCATAGGGGATAACGGCAGACCATTGCCCCTTGATTCCTTCCCATTTGATAATTTATGTTGGTTCTGTTCTCAGGGCGGGGTGCAATTCCCCACCGGCGGTATCGGGATTTTTCCCGGAGCCCGCGAGCGCTTCCGGTCTCCAAAGCCGGAAGGTCAGCAGATCCGGTGAGAGGCCGGAGCCGACGGTATAGTCCGGATGGAAGAGGACAAGGCATAGGACGCCCGCGCGTGAGCGCGGCTTCGCATTGCATTGTTCGCCCAAGGGATATTTGGCGCTTCTCGAAGCGCGAAAATGCCGCAAAACGGCATAACCCTTGAAAGGCTTGAAAGAAAATGACCATTGCCAAGATTGAAGACGCCGTCGAAGCCATTTCCCGTGGCGAGATGGTGATTGTGGTTGACGACGAAGACCGCGAAAATGAAGGCGATATCATCGCCGCCTCCGATAGCATCACCCCGCAGCAGATCGCCTTCATGATGAACCATGCACGCGGGCTGGTATGCGTCGCCATGCCGGGCGAGCGTCTCGATGCTCTCGACATTCCGCTGATGGTTTCGCGCAATACCGAATCCCTCAAGACGGCCTTCACCGTCTCCGTGGACTATATTCCAGGCACCACGACAGGCATTTCCGCCGCCGACCGGGCAAAGACCGTGCGTGCGCTGGTATCGGAAGGCTCCCGCCCGGAAGACTTCGCCCGTCCCGGCCACATCTTCCCGCTGCGCGCCAACCCGCAGGGCGTCCTTGGCCGCACCGGCCACACCGAAGCGGCCGTCGATCTGTGCCGTCTTGCCGGGAAGTTCCCGTCCGGCACCATCTGCGAAGTCGCCAATGACGACGGCACCATGGCCCGCCTGCCCCAGCTCGAAGTCTTCGCCGAACGCCACGGCCTGCTGGTCGTGACGATCAAGGACCTTGTTGCTTACCTGAAGGGCGAGGTAGTCGAGGATGTGGTGCAGAAGCAGGTTGCGTGAGCTGCTGCTCGTGGTGTGAATACAAAAACGCCCGGCGCAAGCCGGGCGTGAAATGGGTAACTGAAGCGCTGAAACCTCTCAGCTCTGTCGTCCTCGGGCTTGACCCGAGGATCCACAACTC
>QFOL01000191.1 GCA_003241215.1 Agrobacterium fabrum | reverse complement strand
GACAGCACAAAGAGCGTCAGCTTGGTGCGGGCGAGATTGATGCCCGCATGGGCGGCCACAACCTCGTCGTCGCCAATTGCCTTCAGCGCCAGTCCGAGCTTGCTGCGGTCGATCAGGATTGCCAGCAGGAGGGTGATGACAGCCAGCGCCAGCAATTGCCAGAGCACATGCTGCGGCTCCAGCGGCAGGAAGATGTAACGCCCGAGCGTGCCGGTCACATTCACCTCATACCAGGTGATGAGCTGGCGGATAAGTTCGGCAAGGCCGAAGGAAAAGATCACGAAATAGATGCCCGCGACGCGCAGCGTGGAAAGCCCGACGACAAGCGCCAGCGACGCGCCGACAAGGGCCGCGCACAGAAGCACGAGCGGCCATGGCAAAACCTCGCTCAGCACCGCGACCGTATAGGCCCCGACACCGAAGAAGGCGACGGTGGCGAGCGAAATATAACGTGTCGGGCCGGAAAACATCGCCCAGGCGGAGGCGAGCGTCGCATAACCGAGAAGGCCGATGATAACGCCGACGCCATAGGCATCGAAAAAGAAGGGGGAAAGCGCCAGCAGCGCGGCTGCGGCAAGGCCGATGAGAAGCGGGATCATTTGCCCCTCCTTGCGAAAATGCCTTCCGGACGCCAGAGCAGCACCACGAGAAAGAGCAGATAGGTGGCGGCAAGCGTGAGGCCGGGATCGACATAAACAAGCACGAAGGT
Source organism: Agrobacterium fabrum (assembly GCA_003241215.1). Taxonomy (GTDB): domain Bacteria; phylum Pseudomonadota; class Alphaproteobacteria; order Rhizobiales; family Rhizobiaceae; genus Agrobacterium; species Agrobacterium fabrum_A. Next base: position 6,829 of record QFOL01000191.1, on the reverse strand, counting down.
TTCCACGAGGCCGAGCAGCAGGCCGGCCACCAGCGCGCCGAGCAGATTGCCGACACCGCCCATGATGACGACGACAAGCGCCTTCATGGTGAAGACCACGCCATAGGAGGCGGAAAAGGTCTGGTACATCGAGATCATCACCCCGCCTGCCACGGCGAGTGCGCCGCCAAGCGCAAAGCCGATAGAGGCCACACGGTTCACATCAATGCCGACCAGCGGCGCGGACCGGGGCGCAAGCGCCACCGCCCGCAGGTTGAGGCCCCAGCGGCTGTGGGTGAGCGCCAGATAAAGCCCGCCGCCGATTGCGACCGACAGGATGAACGACAGGAGCCGGTTCAGCGCCACGGTCGTGCCGAAGATGTCAACGCCATCGGAGAGATAGGAATAGGAATGGTAGTTGCCGCCGAACACCACGAGCATGATGCCCTGGATAACGAAGAGCAGCCCGAAGGTCGCCAGAATGGAATCGACTTCCAGACGGCCGGAGCCGCCCGAACGGCGCACCAGCGGCCGCATCATGACTCGGTAGATGACGAAGGACAGAGCGTAACCGAGCGGCACGATGATGAAAAGCGACCAGAGCGGCGACAGGCCATAGCTGGAAAACAGCACGAAGGTGATGAAGGCAGCCGCAATCAGCACTTCGCCATAAGCAAGGTTCATGATGCGGGCAATGCCATATTGCAGCGAAAGTCCAAGCGCGATCAGCGCATAGGTCCCTCCCAGCATCAAACCGAAGATGAGGGTGGATAAGAACAAGGGAATGTCTCCAGTATGGAACATGGCCGAAGCCCACCGGCCGGGGATCACGGCCCCGGCCGGCAAGGGCTCACCATTGCGGCTTCGGAACGACCGGCTTTGCGGCGCCCGGACGGTCTGCGGGCGCAATAGCCACAAAGCGGTCACCCTGCCATTGCCCCGCCCACCAGAGCTGGCGAAGCTGATTGTCCTCAAGCTTGACCGGGCCGATGACGGTTTCGAAACTTCCCGTCGCCAGTTCCTTTGCAACCGCAGCCTTGTCGAGGCCGACACGCTGAACGGACTGCGCCAGCATTTCGAGGCTGGCATAGGTGATGGCGCTTGCCCAGCTGTCCGGCTTGGTGCCGATGAAGGCTTCGTGACGCTTGAAATAATCCTCAATCTTTGCGCTGCTGCCATCGACGCCACCGATGCTGATGACGCCCTCATGTTTGCCATCGGAGACCTTCGGGAAGATCGGGAAAGCACCGCCCACGCCGACATAAAGGACCTTCGGGTTAAACCGGGCCGTCTGCGCCTGTTTCGTCACCGCAAAACTGTCGGGCGGATAGGAAAAGGCGATGAAGCTGTCCGCGCCGCTCGCCGCCGCCTCGTTGACCAGCGCGGCGAAATCGGAGGTGCCAACCGGATAGGTCTTGTCATAGGCAAGCGTGAAACCCGCTTCCTTCAGCGCCGGCCGCGCAGCCTTGATGAGATCAATGCCGAAACCGTCAGCCACGGAAATCACCGCGACCTTGTCGTTGATCTGGCCGGCATCGCGTGCGGCTTTCAAAACATCGGCAAGCGCATTGGCATAGTCATGGCCGCCGCCGAGCATCCAGAAGCTCTTTTTCCAGCGCGCCGCGAAATCCGGCGCCTTGTCGGTGACGCCGGTGACCGCCAGCTGCGGATAACCGAAACGGTCATAAAGCGGTGCAACGGCCAGATTGAAGCCCGTGCCCCAGGGCGGCAGGATGAAATCGACCTTGTCCTGGCTGGCCAGACGCTCGGTAAACCGCACCGCATCCTCGGCCGAGGAGCGGTCGTCATATTCCACTACTTCCACCGGCAGGCGCTTGCCACCCGGCAAAGTGAGGCCGCCGGCGTCGTTGACCTCCTTCACCCATAATTTGTAGTTCGGAATGGTGGTGATGCCAGCGCCCGTGGCATTGGCGCCGCTTTTCGAAACGGCATAACCGATCTTCACCGAGGCGCGGTCCTGCGCAATGACGTGACCGAAAGATACCGCCGACAGGGCAGCACCGGAGAGCAGGCAGAACAGCGTTCTGCGCTTCAGATTATTCATGATGTTCCTCCCAAAGCGCCTTATCGGGGTTGCCGTTCTCCTCAAGGCTTTCCCCTGCGCTGATCAAAGTTTAGCAATGACAGCCGCATATAAAATGCACTAGTGTAGCGCATTATTGTACTTTTGGAGGTCGAATGCCGCTGCACAGCCAGATTGCCGGCAATCGTGTGGAGATAACCGCACGCACCCTCGCCCCCTCGCTGCGCCTATCCGAATTCCGGCTGGAATCGGACAGCGCCCATCTGCTTCTCCTGTCGGCCGGGGAATCGGAGATCATACAGGGTGAAAAGACGCTGCCTGTCCCGGCACCGGGGCTCGTCTGGCTGCCCATCGGCCCCGCCGGCCGGCTGCGGCTGAATGCCGGAAGCCGTGGATCGCTGCTGAAGACGACGGAAATCGGGCTTGCCCATGCGATGCCCACCAACACGAGCGCGAGCGCCGTGCGCAATATATTGCAGCGTGTTCTGACGCAGGCGCCGGCGGAGAAGGACCGGCAGGAGCTGGCGGGTTATCTCGAGACCATCGCCAGCGAAAATGTCCGCGCGACAACCGGTTCGGACACGATCATCGCCAGCCTGCTCTCCGTCACCCTCATTCGCATCTGCCAGCACGCCATCGCCGATATTGCCGCAGCCCTCTCGACCCCCGGCAGCCTCACCGAGCGTTTCGTGCTGCTGGTCAGCCAGCACAAACGCGATCAATGGGGCGTGGAAGACTATGCGAGGCAACTCGGCGTCAACCGCGAACGTCTTGGATTTGCGGTGCGCAAGGCGACGGGGCTTTCGCCACAGGCCTATATTCATCGCGAACTGCTTTCCGAAGCGCGCGATCTTCTTCTCAACTCTTCACTGCAAGTCGCTGAAATCGCATTTCGATTGGGATTTCAGGACCCCGGCTATTTCAATCGCTTCTTCACCCGCAACGAAGGCACCTCACCTGGCCGTTTCCGGCGAATGGGAATGCGCGTGCAGAATGTTCCGCCGCCTTCCTATGCGGCATGGCCGTGACCGTTCTGGTGTGATGGCGCCATGCCGGCACCGGCAGGATCAGTCCCTGCCGGTCCGCTTCATTTCAGTCAGAAAAACATACCGCCCCCGACCTTCACTCGGCCGCGATCCGTTTTGGAAGGACGAGATCATCGACGGAATAGGCGTGGAACTCACTCTTCGAAACCGTATCCAGCCGCCTGAATTTCTCGACGAAAACCGGATCGGTAAAAAACTCGTCGACATTGCCGGCATCCTGGATCGCCTCAATATTGACGACGGTCAGGCCGTCTTTGCTTTTCGCAAGGTTGCTCCAGAGAAATCCTTCCTTGCGTTCCGCAACATAGTGGACGACGTCCTGGATGATCGCAAAGGCTTCCTCCTGCTTGCCCGGGTGAACGTGGATGACGTTGACAATGAAGGTTGTGGCAGCAGGCGCGCCTGAAAAGCAGGCAATCGGTGTCGTTTCCATTGATATCTCCGTTTGATACGCACAGCCCTTATCGGCGTGGCACGGTCTGGATATCTCCTCGGAAATAGCGGATAAACGGGCCGCAACTCTCAACATATCGGAAAATAGTTCCGCAATGGAGCAATCTTGGACAAGCTTGGCACACTCGGCATCTTCGTTCAGGCGGCGGAGGCCGGCAGTTTCGTCGCGGCGGGACACCGTCTGGGAATATCCGGCTCGGCGGTTGGAAAGGCCGTCGCCCGGCTGGAGGACGAACTGGGTGTTCGGCTCTTCAATCGCTCGACGCGCAGCATCGCGCTGACCGAGGAGGGCAGCTATTTCCTGGACACGTGCCGGCGCATCCAGTCGGACTATGAGGAAGCGCAGGCGAAGCTGTCGCGATCACAGGCCGTGCCGCGCGGGCAGCTGCGTGTCAGCCTGCCGCTTGCGGGCATGCTGCTGATGCCGACGATATCGGCCTTCATGAGCACCTATCCGGAGATCAATCTCGATCTCGATTTCACCGACCGTATCGTCGATGTCATCGAGGAAGGTTTCGACGCCGTGATCCGTACCGGCGATTTGAAAGACACCCGCCTGATGAGCCGAAAGCTCGGAACATTCCGGCATGTGATTGTCGCCTCACCCGAATATCTCGCCGCAAACGGCCGTCCCGACGTGCCGGAGGATCTGCTGCAGCATCGCTGTCTTCATCACCGTTTCGCCAATTCCGGCAAGCTGGAGCCGTGGCCGCTCATTCGCTATGGGCAGGAAATCAAGCTGAACCTTCCGGCAACCACCGTGGCAAGCACGCTTGAACCGTTGATCCACCTTGCACAGCACGCCTTCGGCATCACATGTCTTCCGCAATTTGCAGCCGCCTGTGAAATCGCGGAGGGAAAGCTGGTTTCCGTGCTTGACGACTATCTGGCGGCAACCGGCACCTTCAGGGTGCTATGGCCGACAAGCCGATATCTCTCGCCCAAGGTGCGCGTGTTCGTGGATTATATGGCGGCCAACCTCTTCAAGCCGTGAAGACACGGCGGGAGGGCCCCGTGACGACGGACGCAGGCGCGCTTACCCAAAAACAATGCGCTTGCGGTCAGGCGCCGCTTTCTTGCGGCCGTAACGCTGTTATCCGGTGCCGGCCGATCGGCAGCATCATCGGCTTGCCCGAAGTCGGGTCTTCGATGACCCGGCTTTCGATGCCGAAGACCTGGCGCAGATTTTCTTCCGTCAGAACCTCCGCGGGCGTACCGCAGACATGCAGCTTTCCATCCTTCATCGCCACGAGATGGTCCGCGTAACGCGCTGCGAGATTGAGATCGTGCAGCACCATGACAATGGTGGTCTCACGGGCGTGATTGAGATCGGTCAGAAGATCCAGCACCTCGACCTGATGGCTGATGTCGAGGAAGGTCGTGGGTTCGTCGAGCAGCAATATGTCGGTCTGCTGGGCGAGCGCCATGGCGATCCAGACACGCTGCCGTTGTCCGCCGGATAGCTCGTCCACCGGCCGCTCGGCAAGCTCCACTGTGTCGGTGGCGATGAGTGCTGCGGCCACTGCTTCGTCGTCCTGGCGCGACCAGCGGGCGAACAGGCCATGATGCGGGTGCCGGCCACGGCTGACGAGATCGGCGACCACGATGCCTTCCGGCGCTATCGGCGATTGCGGCAGAAGCCCCATGCGCCGCGCCAGTTCGCGCGAAGGCAGGTGACGGATCGATTTTCCGTCGAGCAGGACCTGACCGGCGCGCGGCGCGATGAGGCGGGACATGCTGCGGAGAAGCGTGGACTTGCCGCAGGCATTGGCGCCGACGATGACGGTGATTTTTCCGCGCGGGACGTCAAGGTTCAGCCCTTCGACGATGAGGGTTTCGCCGTAGCCGGCCGAAAGGCCGCTTACGGAAAGGGAGTGGCCGGTCATAACGAGCCTCCGCTGCGGTTGACCCGCACGATCAGGTAAATCAGATAGGGCGCGCCGAGCGCGCCGGTAACGACGCCGACCGGGTAACGGCCCGGCAACAGGAATTGGCCGCAATAATCGCCCACCAGCACCAGCACCGCGCCGATCAGCGCCGCCGGAATGAGCAGCGAGCCGTTGCGGCCGACGATGCGCGCCGCAATCGGCCCGGAGAGGAAAGCGACAAACGCGATGGGACCCGAGACCGCCGTTGCAAAGGCGATCATGCCGACGGCGGCGGTGATGACGACGATGCGGGTTCGCCCCACCCGCACACCAAGCGCTGCGGCGGCATCATCCCCCAGTCTCAACGCTTCAAGATCACGCGCACGGCTGAGGAGCAGGCCGCCGAAAAGGATGAGCGCGATTGACAGCGGTAGCAGCTGGGCGATTTTCGCGCCGTTGACGCTGCCGGTCAGCCAGCGCATCGCCTCCTGCAGCGTCCATGCCGGCGCGACGGAGAGAATATAGGCGATGAAGCTTTCCAGCATGGCTGAAACGCCGATACCGACGAGGATCAGCCGTGTGCCGGCCACGCCGTTGCGGAAGGACAGGAGATAGACGAGAAGCGCGACGCCAAGACCGGCGGTGACAGCAAGGACCGAGACCAGCGGCCCGTTCATCTGCAGGACGACGATGGCGAAAACGGCCGCAGCACTCGCGCCGGAGCTGATGCCGATAATATCGGGGCTGGCGAGCGGATTGCGCAGCATGATCTGGAAGGCGACGCCGCCAAGCCCAAAGCTCAGGCCTGCCAGAACCGAAAGCAGCGCGCGCGGCAGGCGCAACTGCCCGACGGTGAAGGTGACGCCGGCAATGTCCTCTCCCAGCAGAACGCGAATGACATCGCCGGGCGGCGTGAAGGATTGCCCGAGCATCAGCGTGATCGCGAAAGCGGCGATCAGGATCACCGACAGGGCAGCGATGACAAGACGACGCCGCCGCTGGCGGGCATGACGATTGAGGACGAGATTTTCGACGACGGGAGCGTACATGGTCACAATTCGCGCACCCTCTGGCGTCTGACAATCCAGATGAAGAACGGCGCGCCGACAAGGGCGGTGACGATGCCGACATCGAGTTCCGACGGCCGCGCGACGATGCGCCCGACAATATCGGCGGCAAGCAGCAGGCACGCACCGCCGAGCGCCGAGAACGGCAGAAGCCAGCGATTGTCCACACCGACGAGCAAACGGCAGAGATGCGGCACCACCAGCCCGACAAAACCGATCGGCCCGCAAATGGCGGTGGCTGCGCCGCAGAGCAGAATGGCGCCGAAGGAGGCTACGGCTCGGGCCACGACGACATTCTCGCCAAGCCCGGCGGCGAGTTCGTCTCCGAGCGCCAGAGAATTCAGCTTGCGCGCCGAAAGCAGGCTGATGATG
>QFOL01000190.1 GCA_003241215.1 Agrobacterium fabrum | reverse complement strand
TCCTTCGACAGCGTGAAGACCCGCCTCGACCGCGAGCAGTCGCTGTCCTTCCTCGAATTCAACTACATGATCCTGCAGGCCTACGACTTCGTGGAGCTGAACCAGCGCACCGGCTGCCGCCTGCAGATGGGCGGCTCGGACCAGTGGGGCAACATCATCAACGGCATCGACCTCGGTCACCGCATGGGGACACCGCAGCTTTACGCGCTGACCTCGCCGCTTCTGACCACCTCTTCGGGTGCGAAGATGGGCAAGTCGGCATCGGGCGCCGTGTGGCTGAACAAGGACCTGCTGCCGGTCTATGACTTCTGGCAATACTGGCGCAACACGGAAGATGCGGACGTGGTTCGCTTCGCCAAGCTCTTCACCACCCTGCCGATGGATGAGATCGCCCGTATTGCCGCGCTTGGCGGATCGGAGATCAACGAGGCGAAGAAAATCCTCGCGACCGAAGTGACGGCCATCCTGCACGGCCGTGCCGCTGCCGAGGAAGCTGCCGAGACGGCGCGCAAGACCTTCGAGGAAGGTGCGCTGGCTGAAAACCTGCCCTCCATCGAGGTTCCGACATCCGAACTCGAAGCCGGCCTCGGCGTCCTCTCGCTCATCGTCCGTGCCGGCCTCGCCGGCTCGAACGGCGAGGCCCGTCGCCACGTTCAGGGCGGTGCGGTGAAGATCAACGACATCGGCGTTTCCGATGAGCGCCAGACGGTTGGTTCCGGTGAAGTGACCGGCGATGGCGTCATCAAGCTGTCGGTCGGCAAGAAGAAGCACGTTCTGGTTCGCCCGGCATAAGGGCGCAGAAAGATGTTCTTCCGGGGGAACGAAAGCATCCCCCGGGACAACTCCACCCTCCCCGTCATAAATTCCACCCCTCCCCGTCATCCTCGGGCTTGACCCGAGGATCCACAGCCCGGCGCAATGATGGATCCTCGGGTCAAGCCCGAGGATGACGTCGAGTGTGTGGCCACCTTGTGATGCGGGCCCTCTTACTGAAATTCGAAAATCTGGCGGAAGACACCAGGCGCAATCAGCGACAGCGGATTGATCGTCAGCTTCGGCTGGTCCGTCTGGCCTGATAGTTTGAAGGTAATGCCGAGCAGCCCCCGGTCGCGGCCATTGCCGAGGAAGATGCCGATGAAGGGCAGCTCGCCAAACAGCCGGTTCAGGCCATAAGCGGGCATGAAGGTGCCGGTCATGTCCATACGGCCGCTCTGGTCCTTCAAGAGCCCCTGGAAGGTCGCGCCGATCTGTTCGCCGCGCACGACGCCGTTTTCCACCGCCACCGAACCATTGACGTAAACCAACCGGGCAAAACCGCGCTGGAACTTCTCCGAGCTGACGTCGATATTGCGGCGCACCGCATTGTTGAGGCTCCTGCCGTCCTCGCCCGTCGGCGTGGCGACGATGTCCTGAAGCTTGGCTTCGTTGACGACGGCAAAATTGCGCAGGTCGAGCGATCCGCTCCAGTCGCTGCCATTGGAGGTCGTCAGCGCAAGGTTGAGAAGACCGCCGCGAATGCGGCTGTAGATATTGGCAAACCGGGCCAGAGACCCCGCGTCGCTGCTGGTCAGCGTCACGGTCCCCGTCGCCCCGCGATTGGTGGTTTGCGCCACAACCGCCTGGCCGTTGCCGGTTACACCCCGCACATCGACCGAGCGCACCTTGCCGTCCCGCACGCTGACATCGGCGCTGACATTGGCGAGGATTTCATCGTTGAAACCATAGACCCTGTCGAATTGCGCCTTGACCGCAAGCGTGGGCTGCGAGCGGGATACGCCGTCGCCGCTGCTGGAGGAGCTGCGCAGCTTCGAGATGAAGGGCCTGAGATCGGCGGATTTTCCTGATGCATTGATGATGTAGCCGTTCTTCGAAGCGGCGACCGAAACGGCGTAGTTATCGGAGGGCGACAGCTGCACGCGGCTGAGATCGGCTGAAATCAGCCCGCTCTTGTTGAAGGCGATATCGCCGGCAGCCCCGAAACCGTCGCCGTCCAGGGAGAAGTCGCTGATCGTCGTACGTCCGTCCACCGTTTCCGTGGTGAATTTGGCGCTGGCGGGAATGCCGATGCCCTTGCTCCAGCCGAGCCCGGGAAGGATGATCGACGCCTTGGTGAGATCAAGCCGGATGTCCTGGCGTTTCGGGTCTGCGCCGTCGACTTCGACCATCGTCGTGCCGCCCAGCACCGAGGAGAGTTCCGGCGCAAGCTTGGCGACCTGCGTCTCGTTCAAGGTGGCTTTCAGGGACAGGGTGGGCACGACATCGCTGTTCTTTCGCACCGGCTCCGTCATCACGATATCCATCGGCACGTCGTCCACGCGGCCCTTGCCCTCCAGTTTGAGCTGGTGGTCGTTCAATGACATGAAACCGTCAAGCGCGGTCACCTTGTGGCCGGCGAAGGGCTTCATCAGCGCAAGGTTCTTCAGGTCAAGATCGGCCGTCCATACGGGCGGAGGCGGGTTGTGGCTGGAGAGCAGGCCGACGGTCAGCCTCGCATTGGCTTTCACATCGCCGGTGAAATCCTCGGGCTTGAACTGCGTATCCTTGAGCGCATTGATCGGTTTCAGCGTCGCAAGCTCCGCCACGGCATCGGCCGCACCCGAGACATTCAGTTCCAGATTTCCAAGCAGCGGCTTGTCGTAAACGGCGGAAATGAGGAACCGGCTGTTCTCCAGCGTCAGGGACCGGTTGGACGGGAAATAGGACGTCGCCCGCTTGATGTCGACCGCCATCTTGCCGCCGACAAGGTCGAAATGCGCATCGACATCGCGCAGCGGCGGAATGTCGCCGGTGGTGTTGAGCCGCGTATCGTCAATGTCGAAACGGATCTGCATTTCGCTTTCGCCGAGCACCAGCGGGCAGCCGGGGCCGCACATGCGCCCCTGCGGGATGAAGATCGCGATCGAACCATTGGTGACGGTGCCGCCATAAAGATTGGACACCACCCAGTCACGTGGCTTGTGCGCCATCCAGAACGGCCAGAGCTGCTTGACCGCAGTGGCCTCCATCTTCGGAATCTGTCCAGCGAAGCTGATTTCCGGCGAGCCCTGGCCGAACCGGATTTTCAGCGATCCCGCCATGTCGCCAAGCGGACCGCTGACATAAAGCGAGGGAACCTCAAGCTGCTTGGTGGCCGCCGTGAACCGCCCGTCCGCCTTGAGGCTGAAAGGAACCGGGGCCTCGCCGGAGGCTTCGGACGAGGCAAGCCCGTTGTCGATCCGCAGCGAAAGACCGAAACCATCGTCCGTATCGCTGATCTCACCGGCAACCGGAATGACCGTCCGTCCGAGGTCCAGCCGGGAATTGTCGATGACCAGGGTGCTTTTGGCAAAATCATAACGCGCACGGACAGTGCCCGCCGTAAAGGTCTGGGACTCGCCGCCAATCATCAGCGTTCCATTGCCGAGGCCGAGCGAGATCTCCAGCCGCGGCTCCTGCCCTTCCATGGCGCGCCGGGCGACAATATTGATACCCGTCTTGACGTTCAGGCCCTCATGGAGATTTCCGTCGGGATCGTATTTCTCCAGAAACGGACCGATATCGAAGCCGTCGATGCGGGCTTCAAAACCGTCTATCCGGCCGCCCGATCCCGAAGTCTGCAGCGACACGCTGGCAATTTCACCGTTGAACAGCGTCTCGCCATCCAGCGAATATCCGCCCTGCTGATCGGGCGTCAGCGACAGTTCACGCACTTCGACGGTGCGCGGCTTGCCCAACTCTCCGGGCGGCAGGTGAACCGAAACGCTGGAAATATCGATTTCCTCGGTGCCGCTGCTCAGAAAAGCCTGGGCGAGCTTGTCGAGCTGCCCGAAGGCCTCCTGCAATTGCTGCGGCACGGCGTCGAGCTTGACACTGGCGAGATCGAACCCGTTACCCTTGGGCAAAAGCGCCGTATCGAGCTCCATCCCGTCAGCCTCCAGGCTCTCAACCGATACACGGCCGCCCAGAAGCGCGATGGGATCGAGCGCCATGCCAATTGCCCGCGCCCGGCTCAGATGCTGACCGGATTCTTTCTCGATGATATCCACGTCCTCGGCCACCAACGCCAGCCGCAGCCCGGTGGAAAACCGGATAGCCGAGGAGCCGATCCGCGCGCTGTAGTGGGGCCCGAGCGCCCTTTCCAGCGCCTGTTGCGCCTGGCTGGAAAGCGTCGCATCGATCGATCCGGTCTCGACGGAAAGAATGATGCCGCCGATGGAGAGGAAGGCCAGCACGAAAAGCGCCACGAAAATCTTGACGAAGGCGCGCAGCATGGAGCGCGGCGCCGGGCAATGCACGATGATGGGATCTTCGGCCTGCGCCGATGGAAGATCATGCAGCGCAACGATATCGCGCCTGCTGAACGTAACCTTTTCACCCCTGACTTCAGCCATACGCCCGTGTTTGCCCCTGAATAGCTTTTGTTTCGCCGCAACACCGGAGCGGGATGGCGAAAAGTGTAAGCGGTTTTCGTCTGAAAACCCGCCCTAATTCTTTAGTCCGGATCGCGATTCGGATTTCAGATCGATTCAGCCTGAAATCGCAATCGTGATCTGGACGACGCGCGGTTTCGCTATATATCGAATGTGGCGACTTTCCCTCAACATCCCGGCGAAAGAAAGGTAGATTATGACAGACTTGACGATTGGCGGCCCGGCTCCCGATTTTACTTTGCCCCGCAACGGTGAAGGGACGGTGACATTGTCCAAACTTCAAGGCAAGGCCGTCATCCTCTATTTCTATCCGAAGGACGACACATCCGGCTGCACCGCCGAAGCCATCGACTTCAGCGCGCTGGGCGGCGAATTCGAGGCCGCCAACGCCGTCGTTATCGGCATTTCGCCCGACAGCGTCAAAAGCCACGACAAGTTTGCAGCAAAACATTCCCTCTCCGTCATGCTCGCTTCCGACGAGGAGCGGAAGGCTCTGGAAGCCTATGGCGTCTGGAAGGAAAAAAGCATGTATGGGAAAAAATACATGGGCGTCGAACGCACGACCGTTCTCGTCGCACCTGACGGCAAGATCGCGGAAATCTGGAATAAGGTGAAGGTCGCCGGTCACGCTCAGTCCGTTCTTGAGGCGGCAAGGAAGCTCTGAGGAGCGTGTCGCCGTGACGCCACCGTTCCAGATCATGTCCCTGCGCGGCGGCGCCACAGAGGCGATCGCAAGCGCAGATCTCGACCGAAAGACCGCACTCGCGCAGGAAACCGCGACGCGGTGGTTCGAGCGCCGCCTGTCGCTGCGTTCCCCGCTCGACCCGCCGCTGCCCGAACGGCCGGGCAGGCCCGAGAAGCCGGAACTCGTGCCGCCGACCGCCGTGGAGCGCCGTTCGCTTCACAGCGTCAAGGGCCGCATCGCGCTGCTGCACGCCATCGCCCATATCGAACTCAATGCCGTCGATCTCGCGCTCGACATTGTCGCCCGTTATGCCAGCGAGCCGGTGCCGCATTCCTTTTTCGATGGCTGGATGCAGGTCGCCTTCGAGGAGGCGAAACATTTCCGGCTGGTGCGGGACCGGCTCAGAAGCCTCGACGCCGATTATGGCGATCTGCCGGCCCATGACGGGCTCTGGCAGGCCGCCCACTCCACCCGCAACGATCTCACCGCCCGGCTTGCGGTCGTGCCGCTCATCCTCGAAGCGCGCGGGCTGGACGTCACCCCCGCCCTGCAGGCCAGGATGCGCGAGACCGGCGACCTCGAAAGCGCCGCCGTTCTCGACGTCATCTATAATGACGAAAAGGGCCATGTCGCCATCGGCGCGAAATGGTTCCGCTTCCTCTGCGCGCGTGAGAAGAAGGACCCGGCCGCAACCTTCAGGCAGCTGGTGCGCGCCAATTTCCGCGGGCCGCTGAAACCGCCCTTCAATGACCTTGCACGGGCCGAGGCCGGCCTGACGCCTTCCTTTTACCGCTCGCTCACATCCGTCAGCCAATAGCCGACAACGCCGAAACGCCTCTCCGGCAAAACTTCGTTAACCTTAACGAATTATGATTTCCCCTTAAGAAATCGGCCAGTCCGGAGAGAGATTGTGACTGATACGGCGGAAAACCGGGTATTCGGCAAAAAGCGTGAGCCCCACGTGCTCATTCTCGCGCGCGGCGACAGGGTGCGGCATGTGACCATCCGGCCGTGGATGGCGGCGCTTGCCGGCTGCACGATCGGCCTTTTCTCGCTCGGTTATCTCGGCGCCACAGGCTACCTCATTTTGCGTGACGACCTGATCGGTGCGACCATGGCCCGCCAGACCCGCATGCAGAACGACTATGAAGACCGCATCGCAGCGCTGAGAGCCCAGGTCGACCGTGTCACCTCCCGGCAGTTGCTCGATCAGCAGGTCGTTGAAAAGAAAGTGGAAAAACTGCTGGAACAGCAGGCGGCGCTGACCTCGCGGCACGGCCGCATGAGTGAATTGCTGGAACGCGCCGAAAATTCCGGCATCGCCGCTTCCCCGGCCGCGCCCTCGTCTCTTTCGAACGCCATGGCGCCGGAAAAACGCGCCGATCTTTCCGGCGGCCTGTCCGCAATCGAAAAGCTGATGGCGCCGCGCAAGCCGCAGGCGGAAAAGCCCGCCGCAGCCGACAGGCGCGCCGCTTACGTGCCCGAAGCCGGCGAAACACCTTCCGACCGCGCCGACCGGGTGTTTTCCAAGGTGACCCTGTCGCTGAAGGATATCGAACGCCAGCAGATATCGCGCATCGCCAGGCTGACCAGCGACGCCGAAGACAAGGCGAATGCGATGCAGGACATCATCCGGCAGGCGGGCCTGAAAATCGAGGAAAACGGCACGAACGACATAGGCGGCCCCTATGCCGAGCCTGAGCGCAGTGAAACCGACCCTTTCAACCTGTCGCTTACCAATCTCGACAATGCGCTGAACAGGCTCGACATCGTCAAGGAAACAGCGACCAACCTGCCCTTCGGCAACCCGGCGCCCGGCCGGGCGATCACCAGCCGATTCGGCAACCGCATGGATCCGTTTCTCGGCCGCCCGGCCCTACATACCGGCATCGATTTTCGCGCCGAAACCGGTGCTGACGTCAAGTCCACCGGCGCGGGACGGGTAACGGTGGCGGAAAATTCCGGCGGCTACGGCAATATGGTCGAGATCGATCACGGCCAGGGCGTCTCGACGCGATTCGGCCATCTCTCCGCCATTCTGGTGAAAGCAGGCGACAAGGTCGAAGCCGGGGACGTCATCGGCCGCGCCGGCAGCACCGGTCGCTCCACCGGTCCGCATGTGCATTACGAGGTGCGCCGCAACGATACGCCGGTCGATCCCATGCGGTTCCTGATCGCCGGAACGGAACTCAAAACCTATTTAAAATAGCAGCCCGATTTTAATGCTTTTTTTGCGCTTTTTACGATAAATCGCTGAAATCCGCGCCAAAGGCTAAAAAGCCCCGCGCGAACCCCGCTGTTTCGCGCGCTTTTCCCGTTGTTTCCTTGACTTTCCGGCAATTTGGGCCTATCCCCGCGCCAAGTCTTTGCAAGTGTCGTCCGTCGCGGCACGCAGGTGTTCTTACCGAACCAGAACGGAAAAAGTTCTTCCTTTGACAACATTCTCTGATCTTGGCCTGAGCCAAAAAGTTCTTTCCGCTATTGCAGATGCCGGCTACACGACGCCGACACCCATTCAGGCTGGCGCCATTCCGCCGGCGCTGGAAAAGCGTGATATCTGCGGTATCGCACAGACCGGCACGGGCAAAACCGCGTCATTCGTTCTGCCGATGCTGACCCTGCTTGAGAAGGGCCGCGCACGCGCCAGAATGCCGCGCACGCTGATCCTCGAGCCGACGCGCGAGCTTGCGGCACAGGTGGCGGAGAA
>QFOL01000189.1 GCA_003241215.1 Agrobacterium fabrum | reverse complement strand
GTCCGGTAGTGCCAGAATAGGTTTCGACATGCCCGCCGTCCAGTATCCCTTTATCGATATCGCAGTGCATGAACGGGTGCGTGAAGGTTTCGGGCGCGGCGAGGCCATGGCGCTGTTCTCGCTCGACCTCAAAAATGTTCTCTGGGCCAATGGCCGGGGCGCGGCGTTGTTCGGCACGCCGATGGTTTACGATTTTCTGGAGCAGGGTCCGAAGCGGCAGGACGTGACCTTCCGACAGCTGGCAGCGACCGCAGCCCGGCTTTCGAATACCGGTGACAGCCTGCCATTCACCATCCGCATCACATCGGGTTTCCGCAGCCTTGCCGTCACCGCGCGAGCGGAAATCATCGCGGCCGAGCCCGGCCAGCCTGCCATTCTATTTTCCGCCCTCACCGATCAGGCCGCACCCGGCATGGCGGAATGCGCCCAGCGCATGATCGAAGGTTTCGACGACCCGGATATTCATATGGCGGTTCTGAACGGCGACAATGAGATTATCGCCGCCTCACCGGGTTTTTCGTCGCTCGGCATCACCCCGCACACTGCACGCACACTGGTGAGGAGGGCCGCCGGCCAGTCCGGTCATCTCGTCAAGCGACCGGTGCCAACCGGCAAGGGCTATCTGCCCGCCGCCACCGGCCAGATCACGGCGTCGCCCGAACTGAACCTGATGTTCGTGGTCGAAACTGCGCTGGGTACACTCGATCCCGTCAACGGTTTTGCCGAAGACAAGCCGCAGGAAACGCCGGACGCCGTCCAGCCCGTTTCACCGGTCGCGGAAAGTCTGCCCGCTGTCGCAACTGCCGCCTCGTTCGACTCCGTGCTCGATGCCGTTGCCGGTATCGAGGATCTGGAAGAGGTGCAGGAACTGCCGTCCGATCCCGAAGACGGGGCGGCAGCCGAGCAGGATGAAAACGGCCTTCTGCCCCTGCCGGAAGAGGAAGCGGAGCTCCCGGCGGTGCTTTCCGTGCAGGACGCCGATGCGGCTGCGAATGTGGCGATGACGGACGACATTGCCGATCTTTTCGAACTCGATGAGGATGAAGCAGAGGTTCCAACCGAGCGGGCAAACGCCGACGACCATGCCGAAGAGGTTATCGATGCGGCGAGCGTCGTATCCGCGGGCGATGAGATAGTCGAAACCACGACGGCGGAGGTAGCTCCAGCGGCGGACGAGAAGACCGCGACGGAGACGGATGCCGCCGAAGAAGCACGGCCTTTTGTCTTCAATGCCGGTGCGCGCGCTTCCCGTTTCGTCTGGAAAATCGATGCGGAAGGACGTTTCAGCTCGATCTCGCATGAGTTTGCAGAGGCCGTGGGCGCCAAGGCGGCGGCTGTGGAAGGCATGGGCTTTGCCGATGTTGCGGCCCTGTTCAATCTCGATCCCGATGGCAAGATTCGCGAACTTCTCGGACGGCGCGATACCTGGTCCGGCAAGACGATCCTCTGGCCGGTGGAAGGCACATCGCTGATGGTGCCGATCGATCTTGCCGCCCTGCCCACCTATACGCGCTCCCGCGAATTCGACGGGTTCCGCGGTTTCGGTATCGTGCGCCTTGCCGATGCCACCGAAGACCCGCATGCCACGGGCCTCACCTTCCTGCAAACCGAAAAGGCCTATCCGACGGAGGCGCTGCCGCAGCCCGCCATCGAGGATGAAAGCCACGAATTGCTGGCCTTTATCGATGAGGATGACGAGGCAGAAGAAGATTCCGGTTCGATCAGCGAGGATGAGGTCTCGGCTACGGCGGCCGATGCGGCGGACGTGGTTTCGGCCGAAGAACAACACCACGATTATACCCCGCCGGAATTCGAAGCGCCGGTTGTAACGCCTGCGCTGGAGGCAACCTATTCCGACAAAGTCGTCCATCTGGAGGAGCGCCGTTCGCGTTCCCGCGAGGGCCTGACGGCAGGCGAGCAGGCCGCTTTCCGCGAAATCGGCCGTGCCCTGGCGGAGACGGAGACCGAGACCGAGGCGGCTTCCGAGGAAAACCGGGAAACGGAAACGGAGATCGCTTCCGCCGAGCAGGCCGTGCAGAACATCCAGCAGGGTATCGATGCACAGGCACAGGAAGAGACATTCGCCGATACGGAACACGACGGAAAGACGACCGAACCCGCGGAAGAAGACGATCTCTTCGCTGACTACGTTCGCGGCGAGCAGCCGACGGCCATTCGCGCATCGACGGATGAAAGCGGATCCGGGGAAATATCGGAAGCGGATGCTGACGAGCGGCCGGCGGCCGATATTGCCGCCGCCATGGTCAGCCCCTCCGTCCGTCCCGCGAATGCCTTGACAGCCGAGACGCTGGACCAGATGCCGGTTGCGCTTCTGGTGCATGCCGGCGACAGGCTGATCCACGCCAATCCGGATTTCCTGCGATTGACGGGCTATGGCTCCCTTTCCGAACTGGAAGAGGTCGGCGGTCTGGAAGCGCTGCTGCAACGGCAGGAGCTGGAGGACATGCCTGATAACGAAGGCGGCATGGTCGTCGTCAGCGCTGAAAACGACATCATCCCGGTCAAGGCACGTCTGCAATCCATCCGCTGGGAAGAAGCCAAGGCGCTGATGCTGTCGCTGGTGCCGCTGGAGGAAAAGCCGGCGCCTGTTGCGGCCGCCAACGAAAATATCGCGGCCGGCGACGGCGAAAACGCGGAAGCAGGCAGTCTCTCCCTGTTGCAGGGCGAGGTGGAGGAGCTGCATTCCATTCTGGAAACGGCCACCGACGGGGTGGTGCTCCTGGGAGACGAAGGTGAAATCCGTTCGCTCAACCGTTCCGCCAGCGCGCTGTTCAATTATGACAATGGCGAAATCGCCGGCAAGCCTTTCGTGACGCTGTTTGCCCATGAGAGCCAGCGTGCCGTGCTGGATTATCTTTCCGGCCTTGCCAATAACGGCGTCGCCAGCGTGCTGAATGACGGCCGCGAAGTGATCGGCCGTGAGGCGTCCGGCGGCTTCCTGCCGCTGTTCATGACCATCGGGCGGCTTAAATCCTCGCATGGCTATTGCGCCGTGATCCGCGACATCACCCAATGGAAGCGCACGGAAGAGGAACTGCGTAACGCCAAGCGGGCGGCGGAAACCGCCAATGCCCACAAGACCGATTTCCTTGCCCGCGTCAGCCATGAAATCCGCACGCCGCTCAATGCCATCATCGGCTTTGCCGACATGATGGCGACCGAACGTTTCGGACCGATCGGCCATCCGCGTTATGTGGAATATGCCAATGATATCGGTCGTTCCGGCCGGCATGTGCTCGATATCGTCAATGATCTGCTCGATATTTCCAAGATCGAGGCCGGGCAGATGGATGTGGACTTCATTGCCGTGCCGCTCAACGAAACGGTGGCCGAGGCGGTCTCGCTGGTGCAGCCGCAGGCCAACAACCAGCGTGTCATCATCCGCACGGCGCTGGCGCAATCCGTGCCGCAGATCGTCGCCGACCTGCGCTCGATCAAGCAGATCGTGCTGAACATCCTGTCAAACGCCATCCGCTTCACGCCATCCGGCGGCCAGATCGTGGTGTCCACCGCCTATGAGGCCAATGGCAGCGTGTCGCTGCGCATCCGCGATACCGGCATCGGCATGACCCGGGCGGAACTGGAGCAGGCCATGAAACCGTTCCGGCAGGTGGCCTCCTCCGGCAAGCGTGTGCGCGGCGACGGCACCGGGCTCGGCCTGCCGCTGACCAAGGCGATGGTGGACGCCAACCGGGCGAATTTCTCCATCACCTCCACGCCGAATGAAGGCACGCTGGTGGAAATCACCTTTCCGTCGCAGCGGGTTCTTGCCAACTGAGGCCATGCGGGCGTAGCAATGCGGAAGCCGCCGGCACAATGGTTGCCGGTTGAGGCCTTTGCACGACAGTAGACTGGCATGTCCATGACGGTTTCCCTTCCGGCAACAAGACGCTTCCCGGTGTTGCCCATCGCGGCGGTCATCGTCGCGGCCATTGCCGCCATGCCCATTCTGGCGATCTTCTGGCTGGCGCTGACCGGCAGCACGGAAGGATGGCAACATCTTCTCGCCAATGTCCTGCCGCGCGCCGGGTTTCGCACCTTCCTGCTGTTGGGGATGACGGCCGCGACGACGGCATTTTTCGGCATAGTCTG
Source organism: Agrobacterium fabrum (assembly GCA_003241215.1). Lineage (GTDB taxonomy): Bacteria > Pseudomonadota > Alphaproteobacteria > Rhizobiales > Rhizobiaceae > Agrobacterium > Agrobacterium fabrum_A. The sequence goes on along the minus strand of QFOL01000189.1, from coordinate 3,481 downwards.
CGCCTGGCTGGTCACCACATTCGAGTTTCCGCTGCGGCGGTTATTGTCCGCGGCGCTTGTCCTGCCGCTCGCCATTCCGTCCTACCTGGCGGCCTATGCGTTCGGCGAGTTTCTCGACTTTACCGGCCCGGTGCAGAGCGCGCTGCGCGCCGCTTTCGGTTATCACAGCATCCGCGATTACTGGTTTCCGGACATACGTTCGCTCGGCGGTGCGGTGATCGTTCTAAGTTCGGTCCTCTATCCTTACGTTTATCTCTCGGCCCGCGCCGCCTTTTCCATGCAGGGGCGGTTTGCGGCCGAAGCGGCCCGCACGCTTGGCGCAAAACCGCTGAACGTGTTTTTCTCCGTGCAATTGCCGATGGCCCGGCCGGCCATCGCCATCGGGCTGTCGCTGGTCCTGATGGAGACGCTGAACGATATCGGCGCGGTTGAATATCTCGGCGTCCAGACGCTGACCTTCACCATTTACGAGACCTGGCTCAATCGCGGCAATCTCGCCAATGCGACACAGATTGCCGCCGTCATCCTCATCATCGTCGGCGCGCTGATCGTCATCGAACGCAATGCCCGCGAAAAACAGCGCTTCGGTGCGCCGAAGGCGACCAGCATGGCGCAGCGCCACCGGCTGAAGTCGCTCAACGGCTGGCGGCGCTGGTGCGCCGGCCTGTTCTGCTTCGTGCCCGTGGCGAGCGGCTTTTTCATTCCAGTCATCGTGCTCGGCGGTTACGCCGCCAGGAGGCTTGACGCGCTGTTTGCGCCGAAACTTCTGAAAGCACTTGGGCACAGTCTCGAAGTCTCGTTTTCCGCCGCCTTCGTGACGCTGATTGCCGCTTTTGTGTTTTCTTATGCCATCCGCACCGAGCGCTCGCGCACGTCGAAGGTGGCCGCCCGCTTCGGCTCCATGGGCTATGGCGTGCCGGGAACGGTGCTCGCCATCGGCGTCCTCATTCCGCTGGCAAGCCTCGACAATGGCGTCGACGGCTTCATCCGCGCACATTTCGGTTTTTCCACCGGGCTGCTGCTCTCCGGCACCGCCTTCGCCATCATCTATGCGCATGCCGTGCGCTTCATGACCATGGCGGAAGGCACGCTGGATGCCGGTTTCCAGAAGCTTTCGCCGCATATCGACATGGCCTCACGAACGCTTGGACGCAACCGGGCGCAGACGCTGTTCAAGGTATTGTTGCCGAACATGCGGCCGGCAGCGCTGACCGCCTTTCTTCTGGTTCTGATCGAATCCATGAAGGAACTTCCGGCCACCATCCTGCTCCGGCCTTTCGGTTTCAACACGCTGGCCACGCTGGTTTATGAGGATGCCTCCCGATCAAGGGTGCAGGATGCCGCCGTACCGGCGATCATCATCATTCTCGCCGGGCTCATTCCCGTGCTGCTCGTCTCGAAATCGATGGATCATCCGGAAAACCGCTGAAAGGCATGGCGATGGCGGCAAAAAGAAAGGCGGCCCTGCGGCCGCCTGGATGAGTTGTGCTTTTTCAACGAGAGAAAGGGGGACAACCTCGCGATATGGAAATTATCAATCCCGGCCATCAGAAATTTGACAGCCCTGCGTTGGGTTTACTTTCCGCCAACTCCTATTAACAAGGAGTTAAAACCAAAATCGAGCAATTACCGACGAAAATTCCTATTCTGAGACCGTAAAGCGCCGAAACTAAATTAAAAGCTTCTAATTTCATCATGATTTCAACAGTAACGCGAAGAAATCGAAACAGGACTTTAGATCAGTGTCGCGCAGCTGCGTGTTCGTCGCGCATCCGCTGCAATTCGGTACGCTTGGAGGCGATGGATGCGACGATCACGCCGATGGTCACAAGCCCGATCAGGATCGTGCAGATAGCGTTGATTTCCGGTGTCACGCCAAGGCGCACCTGCGAATAGATCTTGATCGGCAGCGTCGTCGCACCGGGACCAGTGGCGAAGCTGGCGATGACGAGATCATCGAGCGACAGCGTGAAGGCCAGCATCCAGCCGGCAATGACGGCCGGGAAGATCAGCGGCAGGGTGATGCGGAAGAAGGTCTTGACCGGCGGGCAGCCGAGATCGAGGGCGGCTTCCTCGAGACTGCGATCGAAGGTTAAAAGACGCGACTGCACGACGATCGCCACATAACACATGGTGAAGGTGGTGTGGGCGATGACCACCGTCCAGAAGCCGCGATCCACCCCGACGGCCACAAAAAGCAGCAGCAGCGACAGGCCGGTGATGACCTCCGGCATGACGAGCGGCGCATAGATCATGCCGGAAAACAGCACCCGGCCCGGGAAGCGGGCAAAGCGGGTGAGCGACAGCGCCGCCAGCGTGCCGAGGATGGTGCCGATGGTGGCGCTGAGGATACCGACGCGCAGCGTCACCCAGGCGGCATCCATCAGCCCCTCATTCGACCACATGGAGCGATACCATTGCAGCGAGAAGCCGCCCCAGACGGTGACGAGCTTGGAGGCGTTGAAGGAATAAACAATCAGGATGATGATCGGGATATAAAGAAAGGCAAAACCGAGGGTGAGGACGGTAATGTCGAATTTTCCGCGCTTCATGGCCTCACCCCACCTTTTTCTGCTGGTTCTGGAAGATGGCGATGGGCACCACCAGCAACAGCAGAAGCAGCACGGCGACGGCAGATGCCAGGGGCCAGTCGCGATTGCCGAAGAATTCGGTCCACAACGTTTTGCCGATCATCAGCGTCTGCGCGCCGCCCAGGAGATCGGGGATGACGAATTCGCCCGTTATCGGGATGAAGCAGATCATCGACCCGGCCACGACGCCCGGCAGCGACAGCGGGAAGGTGATTTTCCAGAAAGCCTTCCATGGCGGGCAACCGAGATCGGCCGCCGCTTCCAGAAGCGTATTGTCGAGCTTTTCCAGCGCCGAATAAAGCGGCAGCACCATGAAAGGCAGATAGGAATAAACGATGCCGATGAAGATCGCCGTTTCGGTGCGGAAGATATTGACCTGCTGGTCCGGCCCGAGAAGACCGATCGACTGGAAAAGCACCGTCAGCAGGCCTTCGGGCTTCAGAATGCCGATCCAGGCGTAAACGCGGATCAGGAACGAGGTCCAGAACGGCAGGATGACCAGCATCACCAGCGTCGGGCGGATGGATGACGGCGCGCGCGCCATGGCCAGCGCCATGGGATAACCGATCAGCAGCAACAGGAAGGTGGAGATGAAGGCGATGCGCAGCGACGACAGATAGGCGTCGATGTAGAGCGGATCTTCCGTCAGGAACAGGTAGTTCTCGAAATCCAGTTCGGAGAAGAACGCTCCGAGCTTCGAAAATCCTTCGAAGACCGGCGTATAGGGCGGCATGGAGATCGCTGTATCCGACAGCGATATCTTGAGAATGATGAAAAACGGCGCGGCGAAGAACAGCAGCAGCCAGAAATAGGGAACCGCGACGACCAGCCAGCGCCAGGGGCTTTGCCGGTTTTCGGGAGTGGTGATCGCCATCGAAGCCTCCCTCAGC
>QFOL01000188.1 GCA_003241215.1 Agrobacterium fabrum | reverse complement strand
GATGGGGCGCAGAACCGGTTCCGTGACATTGAACAGAAAGCTGCCGATGGCGTTCACGAACTGGTTGCGGGAATTGATGACGTTGAAGGCGTAAAGCCAGGAAAAAATGGCGCTGGCGATCAGCACCCAGGTGTAGAGGTTCAAGGCCAGATCGATGGTCTGAAACAGGGCAAGCATCAATATCTCCGTATCTTGGTTGCAAGACATTTAGACATTGACTCGTGAACCGGCAAGTGTTGCGCCAATATGGCTGGCGATTCTTGTCATATCGCTCTATTGCAGACATCTCATATTGTCTCGCGAGCACCCAGCCGATGTCTCTCCCTTCTGCCGAAAATCGCTTCGGCGCATTCCGGCATAGTTCCTATCGCCGTTTCTTCAGCGCCCGGTTTTTCTCGGCCTTCGCCATCCAGATCGTCAGCGTTTCCGTTGGCTGGCAGATGTATGAGGTGACCGGCAACGCCTTTTATCTCGGCCTGATCGGTCTTTTCCAGTTCCTGCCCTCGCTGCTCCTGATCCTCGTCACCGGAACGGTGGCGGACAGGCACAATCGCCGGCGCATCATGGCGATATGCCTGCTGGTCGCGGCGTTATGCGCCGTAGCGCTTCTGGGTCTTACGCTGACGCATCGTTTTTCCCCGTGGCCGGTCTTCGCCATTCTCGTCGTCTTCGGCATTGAGCGGGCCTTTATGGGGCCGGCGGTCCAGTCACTGGCGCCCAATCTCGTGCCGGTGGAGGATCTGCCGAACGCCATCGCCTGGAATTCCTCTTCCTGGCAGATGGCGTCCATTCTTGGCCCCGTCGCCGGCGGCCTGCTTTATGGCCTCGGCGCTTCCGTCGCCTATAGTGTGGCGCTGGTGCTTTTCGTCGTGTCCGCAATGCTGGCGCTGACGATCCGCAAGCCGGAACAACGCGGCCCGGCAAAAGCCATCAGCCTCGAAACCATGCTCGCCGGGTTCAAATTCATCGCGCAGGAAAAAATCGTTCTCGGTGCTATCTCGCTCGATCTTTTCGCGGTGCTGCTGGGCGGCGCCGTTGCGCTGATGCCGGTTTTTGCCAAGGAAGTGCTGACGCTCGGGCCATGGGGCCTCGGGCTATTGCGCGCGGCACCCGGCATCGGGGCCATTACCGTTGCGGTTATTCTGGCGTTCAAACCCATCCGACACCATGCCGGCCTGCTGATGTTTACCGGCGTTGGTCTCTTTGGCGTTTCCACCGTGGTCTTCGGACTTTCGCAGACAGCATGGCTGTCCATCGCCGCGCTGGTGGTCATGGGCGCATCCGACATGGTATCGGTTTACGTGCGGGAAACACTGATCGCGCTGTGGACGCCGGATGAGGTGCGCGGGCGCGTGAATGCGGTGAACGTGGTCTTTGTCGGCGCATCGAACGAGCTGGGTGAGTTCCGCGCCGGGACCATGGCCCATGTCGTCGGAGCCGTGCCGGCCGTTGTCATTGGCGGGGCGGGCACGCTTGCTGTAGCGGTTATCTGGGCGCTCGGCTTCTCGAAGCTGCGTAAGATCGATAGTCTCGACGCGCCACACTGATGGCGTAAAGCTTCAGCGCTGGGCCTTGCCCTCAAAAACCAGATCGAGAAAATTGCCGAGCCACGCCCTGAGCGGTGTGTCGAACAGCATGCGGCCTTCCAGATGCTGGCTGCCGACCTGCGCATTGGGCATGCCGAAACGCTGCGCGCCGCGCACCACCCAGCTGTGCATCATGGCGCGGGTCAGTTCGGCGTGAAACTGCAGGCCCCAGGCATTTTTCCCATAACGATAGGCCTGATTGGGGTAGGTCTCGCCCGAGGCCAGAAGTTCGGCTCCGCGTGGCAGCTCGAAGCCTTCCTTGTGGAAATGATAGACCATCTTCGGCCAATGCGGCATCAGAAGCCGTCCATGTTCGGTGGCATGAAGCGGATACCAGCCGATCTCCACCTTGCCCTCCCTGTCGGCCTCCACCTTGCCGCCGAGATGTTTGGACAGCATCTGCGCGCCGAGACAGATGCCGAGGAAGGGCTTGTTTTCCTTCAGCGGCACCTTCAGCCAGTCGATTTCGGCTTTGACGTAGTCATGAGAATCGTTGGCGCTCATCGGGCCGCCGAAGATGATGGCGCCAGCGTGTTTCTCCAGCGTTTGCGGCAGGTCGTCGCCGAGCGCAGGGCGTCTTATATCCAGACGATACCCTTTTTCCACCAGCATCTGGCCGACGCGGCCGGGCGTGGAACGTTCCTGATGCAGGACGATGAGCAGCGATGGTTGTTTTCTCTGTTGCCTGGAAGGGTCAAACAGCATCGTCTTCGTTTTCGCTTTCTTCAGCGGGGCCGGACCTCGTGGCGGCCTGCTGACGTTGCAGAACCCTGTCGCGCACGGAAACACCGAGCAGATCGGCGACGCGCCAGATCACATGGTCTTCCATTTCGCTTCGTTCGCCGTCAGCGTAAACAATATCCCATAATATGCCAATAAGCTCCACGCGCTGATCTTCGTCGAGATGACGGCGTATATCGGTGGTGAAGCGGTAATAATCGACGGCTTCCTTGCCAGCCTCCTGACCGGCGGCAAGAAGCGCGTCGAGCTTGCCGGAATCGAGATGGTAATAATCCTGCAGGATTTCACGCAGCCGGTCACGCTCGCTTCTCGAGACGGTGCCATCCGCTTCCATCACCTGGAAACAGAGAGCAGCCACCGCCACCCGCAGATCATCAGGGCTGAAATCATCCCCATGCGGGCCGACGAGGTTCTGAATAAACGACTGTATTTGCTGGAACATCGATATCCTGTTGGTCAGAAGAGTTTGAGCCGGGTCTTGGGTTCGGCTTCCGCGCCGGGTTTCTTGACACCGGGATCATCCGGCGCGCCGCCAAAAAACGGCACGGCTTCGGCTTTTTCATCCGGTGCGTCGGTTTCAAGCGGCGCCTCGATCGTGACGGGCTTTTTCTCCTTCGGCGCCGATACGACGGGCTTTACCTCGATGGGTGTGGCGGCAGCAGGTTTCGGCTCGGCAAGGGGCTCGGGAGCAGCCTCGACAATGATCGTTTTCGCAGCCGGTTCGGCCCTTGCGGGTGCGGCGGCAATCGCATTTTCTATCATCAGGTCTTCGACTGGACCTTCGAGCTGGCCGAAAGGCGCTTTCCATTCGAAGGCGTCAAGACGGCCGGTGACCGGTGAAACGGGGAGCCATTTTTCCGAAACGACGCCATCGGCCACCCAGGCGGGATCACGCGGCGCGCGCAGCGCCTGCGCCATCCAGTAACGCACCCGGCCCTGATCGCCGGTTTCGGCTTCTTCAATATCCGCCATCAGCAGGAAGATGCTTTCGCGCGGCTCGATGCGGGCGGCGGCTTCCGCCTTTGTCCGCGCCTTGGCAAACTCCTTGGCGTCGAGCGCCGCCTGCGCCACCGCAAACAACGACTCGATGTTATTGGGCTTCAGGCTCTCAAGCCGCTCCGCCCGTTTCAGCCGGTCGATGGCGGTATCGCCGCTGCGGGCGCGGACATAAAGTTCGGCGATCTGCGGGTGCGGATCGTTTTTCCACACGGGTTCCAGAACCGTGGCGGCCTTGCGCAGATTGTCTTCGCGCAGATAGGACTTCGCCGCGATCAGCGCAGCTGGAACCAGGCCCTTGGCAAGCTTGAGAGCGTGCTTGGCGTCCTCGCGCGCGCCAACCGGATCACTTTCCAGCTTTTCGCCGGCCTTGGCGGTGAGGAGCACGGCTTTCAGACGTTCCGCCTCGCCGCGTTCGATGATGCTGGCCGCCTTCTGCTGGTCGAGAAGGCGAATGGCGTCATCCCACTCTCCGTTGCGACAACGGTTTTCCAGCGTCGCCTGCGCTGCCCAGGGCAGATAGGGGGCTTTTTCCGCTGCGTCCTCGGCATATTGCTGGGCTGCTTCATAGGCGCCCTGACGGCGAGCCTCGATATAAAGGCCGCGAAGGCCAAGTTCGCGGGTCTCTGGATCGCGGGCCATGGCCTCGAATTTGCGGCGCGCCTCGTCATATTTGCCTTCAATCAGGTCAGCCTGCGCATCGAGCAGATGGATCAGCGGCTCCTGATCGGCGCTGAGCAACCCTTGAGTGCGGGCGGTCATCTTGCGGGCGAGGATGGCATTGCCCGCACCGGCGGCGATGAGGCCGGTCGACAGCGCCTGATATCCACGGTCGCGTTTGCGCGCACGAAAATAGCGCCGGGCGGCGTTGGGCGAGGTCCAGATGGCATTGACGATCCACCAGACCAGCATGACGGCGGCGACCAGCGCGGCGATGATGGAAGCGGCGACCATCAGGCTCATTTCGATCAGCTGGCCTTGCCAGACGATGGAAAGGACGCCCGGCCTGTCGGCCAGCCAGGAGAAACCGAAGCCGAGAGCCAGAACGATAACGGCGAAAGTCAGAATTCTGGTCATGCCCTTACCCCTGCCTGCCGGTGCTGGTGATGGCGCGGTTCAACGTGCCGCCGACCAGATTTTCGACCTCGATGCGTGCATCCAGCGATTTCTTGTAGTCGGCGGATGCCGTCTTGGCGGCATCGGGAAGCGCGTTCCATTCAAGTGCCGCGCCCTGCAGATCGCCGTTGCGCAGTTTGTTTTCCATGCGCGCGATCTTGGCTTCGGGGGTCTCACCCTCGATATTTCCGACCGGGCGCACCTTCACCAGCGAAAAGGCGCTTTCCGCTAGGCGTTCCATAATGCCCTGATTGGGGTCAGGCTGGTTGATGGCTGATAGCATTGCATTGGCGACGTCAGGGAATTTCTGCATCAGTTCCGAACGTGACGGCACACCGGTTGCGGCGAAGGATTGCAGCGATGCGATGGCCGGATCGTCGGGCGTTACCCTGGATAGCGTGTCGAGTTCAGTGAGGAACGGCCCGCCGCGATCGATCGCGGCCTTCAGCGCGGCGGAAGCGATGGCGCGGGCGACTTCTATATCGTCGCGCGGCTCGTTGATCTTGGCTTCCGCATCCGCAAGGCGGCGTGTCAGTTCCGCCGTCGCCGTGGCCTGCGCGGATCGCTCCGACTGGAGGGTGGATTCCAGCGCGGCGATTTTTTCCGACAGCCCATCCACCTGCGGGGCCTCACCCTTTGCGCCTTCGAGGGTTGCGATGCGCTGTTCCAGCGCCGAGGTGTCTGCCGCTGGCGCATTGGCAAGCTGCTGCCGCAGATTGCCCAGATCGGTTTTCAGCGTGGCGATCTCCTCGCTTCCCGCATTACCTGCATTAAAGGAGGGCAGGATGCCGGCATATTGCATGCTGCCGGCGGCGGCGAGCGCCACAAGGCCGCCGACAATACCCGCCGCGATCAAGCCGGAGGTCGCCGCCGGTTTGCGTTCCGCCTGCTGTGGTGCGGAGGGTTTTGCCGGTCCTGATGACGTGGTCGTGGCCGATGGTTTTGCGGCGGTGGCGCCGCTGGATGCGCTGGAGGAAGCCGTGGAGCCAAAGGCCGGCTTTGCGGCGGCTGCCGCAGCGGTGCTCGTCTCGGCGGTGCCCGTCGACGGTTTTGTATCGGCCTTGGGCGGAACGGGGGCCGTCGAGACCGACTCGTTCTGCTTGACTGCGGGGCTTTCAGCCTTCGGTGCCGTGGCTACGGATTCCGCTTTGCCGACATTGGGTTCGGGCTCGATAGGGGTTTTCTTGGGCTGGTCCCAGATGGGGGCGGGGTTGCCTGTTACGGCTGCTTCGGGCTTTGTCTCCGAAACACCCGGCTCTGCGGTGGCCGCAGGTGTTTTGTCGCCGGGCTTTTCGTCCGTCTTGGCAGCGTCCTCGTCGGCGGAAATTGCTTTCACGTCTTTCGCGTCCAGGTCGATGGTGACCGGTTCGGCTTTGGACTTGGAGTGGCGTGGCGGCTTTCCCGATACCATGACAACCTCATTTCTGCCTGCAGTAATCTAAACCTAGTCAGTGACGACGGCAAAGGAAAGAGGTGAGCTCGAATTAGGTTCCAGAGTTATGGTGCAGAAGTTCGAACATCGCGGCCTCGCTCGGTTCTTTGGCGGCGATGGCCTTTGCGCGGAAGATTTCCGGAACGAGAGAAAACACGTTGCGGCTGATGCAGATGAATTGTGTCGTTGCCAGTGCCGCCACGTATTTTTCCATCGATACATGATGGAAAAAGGCCCGCGCCGCTTCCGATGAATAGAGCAGGACCACATTGGCAGCGCGTTCGACAAGCGCCGTTTCAAGCATCGTTTCCGAAATGTCGGAGGGCAGCATCTCGTAACAATCCACCGTTCTGAAGGGAATGCCGCCGGCGGCAAGGCCTTCCTCGAAGACGGCGCCACGGGGCCAGCCGGCGAGATAGAGCAGGGGCTCTTTCTCGGAAAACAGAGTCTGGTGCTCAGCCACCAGCGCGGTCAAACTCACGGCGTCGCCGGAGGCGGTGAAAATCTGTTCGAAGCCGGTTTTTTCCGCCGCTTCCGCCGTTGTTCCGCCGACAGCGAAAAGCGGTTTTGACGGAACGGGTACCAGCTGGTTCCGTGATGTTTCCAGCGCCCGCAGCGCCTCGGCGCTGGTTACGGCAATGGCCGCCAGCGGGCCGGATAGCGCCGAGACGGCGCGTTCGCCATGATGGACGGGATGAAACAGCGGAAGAAGCACAGGCTCATGGCCGAGCGCTTCAAGCTTTGCGGCCGTCCTTTCGCCCGAGCGCTGCGGCCGGGTGACGACGATCCGCATCGGCTCAGCCCCAGCCTTCGAAGAAATTGCTGCCCGCCTTGGCGCGCACGTCTTCGCCGGCCTGCCGGCCAAGTTTCGCCGCATCCCTTCGGTTACCGGAGATTTCGATGCCGTGGCTCGTCTGGCCGTCGGGCGTGAGGATGAGGCCGGAAAAATAGAGTTCGTCGCCATCGCAGGTGGCGTAGCCGGCAATCGGCGTGCGACAGGAACCATCAAGCGCGGCCAGAAAGGCGCGCTCACAGGTCACGGCGTCATGCGTGAGCCTGTCGTTTATGGGGGCGAGCAGTTCGTCCATGCGCGTATCGCCGATGCGGCTTTCCACACCGATTGCCCCTTGGGCCGGAGCAGGTGGGAATTCCTTCGGGTCAAGAATTTCCGTCGGGACATTCTCCTTGCCGAGCCTTTTCAGGCCGGCAAAGGCGAGAAGCGTTGCATCCGCCTGACCTTCTTCAAGCTTGCGCAGGCGGGTATCGACCAGGCCGCGAAAAACGATGACGCTCAGATCCGGCCGCAGGCGGCGGATCAGCGCCTGACGGCGCAGAGAGGCGGAGCCGACAACGGCGCCCTGCGGCAACTCCAGAAGCTTCGGCGCGGTGCGGCCGATAAAGGCGTCGCGCATGTCTTCGCGTGGCAGGAAGGCAGAGAGATGCAGGCCCTCGGGCAAGACGGTCGGCATGTCCTTGGAGGAATGCACTGCTATATCGAGTTCGCCGGACAGAAGCTGGCTCTCCAGTTCTTCCGTGAACAGGCCCTTGCCGCCGATCTCCGACAGAGCGCGGTCAGTTATCCGATCACCCTTGGTGGATAGCACGACGATTTCGAACATGTCTTCCGGCAGGCCATGCGCCGCCATCAGCCGGTTGCGCGTCTCATAAGCCTGCGCGAGCGCCAGCGGGCTGCCGCGCGTGCCGATTCGGAAAGGTTTTGTTTGCATCCGC
>QFOL01000187.1 GCA_003241215.1 Agrobacterium fabrum | reverse complement strand
ACCGAAAGATGCTGCGACATGGCCGGCTGGCTGATTTCCATGCCTTCGCGCAAGGAGGAGGCATTCATGGCGCCATCCGCCAGTTTTTCGAAAATAGCTCGGCGTGTCGGATCGGCCAGCGCCCGGAAAATATCGTTCTCTGTCATGGAGACACATAAGCACACACTTATGAGATTCGCAATCGTCCTTCCCGCATTTGTGTCGTACGCCAGCCTTGCCCGCCGCACCGCCGAATATAATTAGCCGAGTAATTATCGTGACCGAAATTCCCGCAAGCCTTATCGATTCTTAAACCTTCAACCGATAACTCATGGAACTGCGCGAAATGGTCTCGCTGTCTCCCGCCGGCCGGTCCGGCATGTCCTTTTATTCCTGTGAAGCGATTGCTCGCGCCGTGTTTTCAAACCGGCGCATTGGAGAATGAGGATGTTTATGAAAACCGCAACCGCCCGCAATATGTTCGCCATCGTTTTCGCCGGTGTTTTGACGACCGTGGCGACCGCCGGCGTGCTTTTATGGCTTTCCTATCGGGCGGTGGAAGAACGCTCGATCTCCGAGATGCACAACGCCGCCAACACCAGCGCCGCCAATGTCGAGACGTTTTTTGCGCATGCGACGACGCTGGGTGCGAATATGCGCTCTGCGCTCCACACCGAGAAGGAAACGGGTAACCCGAACCGTCAGTCCATAGACCGCCTGTTCAAGCGGTTGCTCGAAGACAGCCCCTTTGCGGTGGGTATCAGCACCGGCTGGGAACCCAACGCTTTCGACGGCATGGACAAGGAATTCGCCAACACACCGGGCCATGACGCCACAGGCCGTTTTGTGCCCTATTACGCACGCAAGGACGGAAAGGCCGTCGAGGAGCCGCTTGTCGATTACGAGACCCCCGGAGCGGGCGATTATTATCTCGTTCCGCGACGGACCGGCAAGGACCTCATGACCGAGCCCTACGTCTACCCCATCAACGGCAAAGACGTCTTCATGACGTCGTTCATGGCGCCGCTCATGCTGAACGGCAAGTTTGCGGGCGTGATCGGTGTCGACATTGCACTCGATTCCCTCGCCGCCGACCTCGCGAAGCTGAAACCGCTCGGCGAGGGTTATATCGCGCTTCTCAGCAGGGACGGCAGTATTGTCAGCCATCCCGACGCCACGACGCATGGCAAGGCCCTGAAGGATTCCGGCCTGGACGCCGCCGCGTGGCAGGCCCTGATCACCAACCCGGGCACCGCCCGCGAACTGACAGATGCCGCCGGCATTCGCCACATGATGCTGGCCGTGCCCGCCCATGTCCTGCCGGACACGACCTGGTTCGCCATCGTCTCCGTACCGAAATCAACGCTTTTCGCCCATCTCTCCACGCTCGCCGTCACCTCCATTGCTGTCATCGCCATCGCCGCCGGGGCCATGGTCGCCATCGGCTGGCTGCTTGCAGCCCGTTTCGGCAAGCGTCTCAACAAGGTTATCTCCGCAACCAGCCGGATCGCAGAGGGGCGGACGGATGTGGACCTGTCCGAATCCAGCCGCCGCGATGAAATCGGCGAAATGGCCCGCTCGCTTGCCGTCCTGCGCGACGCGACAATCGCCAAGGTTCGCCTTGAGGAAGAGGCCGAGCGGAACCGGGCCTTGTCCGATGAGGAGCGTGCAGAACACGCCGCCGAGGCCGCCAAACGCGACCGGCAGACGCGCGCCGCCGTTGAAGCTCTGGCGGAGGGCTTGCAGAAGCTTGCCGATGGCGACATGACCCATCGCATCGAGGCCGCCTTCGCGGGGTCGCTCGATCAGGTTCGCCACGACTTCAACGCATCGCTTGAAAAACTGCAACTGGCGCTTTCCGCCGTCGACAGAAACGCCGAGGCCATTCGATCCGGCTCGGAGGAAATCCGCGCGGCTTCCGACGATCTCGCCAGACGCACCGAACAGCAGGCGGCTTCCGTGGAGGAGACGGCGGCTGCGCTCGAAGAGATAACAACCTCGCTCAAGGACGCGACATCGCGTGCCGACGAGGCCGGCCAACTTGTGGAACGCACCCGCATCGGGGCGGCAAAATCCGGGGAGGTCGTGCGCCGCGCCGTCGAGGCGATGGGAGGCATCGAAAGCTCGTCGCGCGAGATTTCCAGCATTATCGGCGTTATCGACGAGATTGCCTTCCAGACCAACCTTCTGGCGCTGAATGCGGGCGTCGAGGCGGCGCGTGCGGGTTCAGCGGGCAAGGGCTTCGCTGTGGTTGCCCAGGAGGTGCGCGAGCTAGCGCAACGCTCCGCAAATGCCGCCAAGGAGATCAAGGCGCTCATCACCAAGTCGGGCGAGCAGGTTCATATGGGCGTCACCCTTGTCGGAGATACCGGCGCGGCCCTGGCGGACATCGTCGGGCAGGTGCAGGAGATCGAGCGGAACGTGACGGCGATTGTCCGCTCGTCACGTGAGCAGGCGACGGGGCTGAACGAGATAAGCGCGGCCCTGAACTCCATCGATCAGGGCACACAACAGAATGCAGCCATGGTCGAACAACAGACGGCGGCCAGCCACGCGCTTGCAAACGAGGTCACCGCACTGAACCGGCTGATCGCCCAGTTTCGATTGACCGGAAATGAAGTTTCGACCGCTCCGCCAGCCGACATGGGCGAAGCCGAGCGGCGTCCGGCCCTCTCCGGCGCCCGCGCCCTCGGCGACAGGCTCGGCAAGGCTTTCGGCGTCCGATAGGCGTCGGAAACCGACGCTGCCTGTCATGACGCATTGCATTGGCATGTGAACGCTTTACCCACTCGCGCGTTTTCATCCCGCCTGATAGTCTTCGGGCGGGAGCGATCAAAACAAGTGACTGCATTTACGGTCTTCATCGTCATTCTTCTTCTGGTCATTGGACCGAGCCTGTTCGTCGTCATCGGCAAGCAGCGGGAAAAGGCCATTCCCAAGCGCCCTTCCACCGCCCTGCCCCCTGTCGAGGACGAAACGGCGCTGGACCGGCACTGGCAGTCGATAAGGAACGGCTGGAACGAGAAGAATGCGCTCTGCCTGCTGCATTCCAATCTCGATGCCTTTGCCGTCCGCGTCGCCACGGTCCGGGCCGCCGGACGCAGCCTCGATCTCATGTATTACATGTGGAATGCCGACCTGACCGGACGGCTGATGATGCGCGAAGTCATCGCCGCCGCCGATCGCGGCGTGCGCGTGCGACTGCTGCTCGACGATCTCGGCGTCTCCATCTCAGACCGCGTCTTCCACGCCATCGACAGCCACCCCAATATCGAGCTGAGGCTGTTCAACCCCACCCGGGCGCGGGAAAATATGCTGCATCGCAGCATCGAACTGGTGCTGCGTTTCCGCAGCGTCAACCGCCGCATGCACAACAAGGCCTGGATTGCCGATGGGCGGGCCGTCATCGTCGGCGGGCGCAATATCGGCGACGCCTATTTCGATGCGGCCGAGCGCGCGAATTTCCACGATTTCGACATTCTCGGTTTCGGCAGGATCGTCGCCGACGCCACCGAAATCTTCGACGATTACTGGAACAGCGCCGTTTCCGTTCCCGTGCGGTCGCTTCTGGCGCGACGGCCGAGCAAACTTGCCCGATTGCGGCGCGAACTGGACGCCTTGCCGAAGAGCGATGCCGCCAAGCCCTATCTGGAACGCGTCGAAAGCCAGTATGACCGCGACCATTTCCTGATGTCGGACCGTCTGCACTGGGTCGAGGCGGCGGATATTCTCGCCGACCCGCCTGAGAAAGCAGCTGGCAAACGCCGCAAGGGCCACAATTTCCTGATGGAAAGCCTGCTGCCGCTGATGCAGGCGGCAAGCGACAGCCTGCACATCACCTCCCCCTATTTCATTCCCGGCAGACAGGGGGTTGGGATATTTCTGCAGCTCGCGGAAAACGGCGTCTCTGTCGCCATCCTTACCAATTCGCTGGCCGCAACGGACGTGGCGGCCGTGCACGCCGGTTATGCCCGCTATCGCAAGCCGCTCCTGCTTGGCGGGGTGCGCCTGCATGAGCTGCGCGCGCAGGCGGATCAGCCGAACTTCACCCTGCGCGGTTCGGGGCAGGCAAGCCTGCACACCAAGGCCTTCACCCGCGATGGCAGGACAGGCTATATCGGCTCGCTCAATTTCGATCCCCGCTCCGCCTCGCTCAACACGGAAATGGGCGTCGTGTTCAACTCAGCCCCGCTGGTTGCCCGCATGGACGAGATATTCGCCGAGGAAATCCGCCGCAGCATGAGCTTCGAACTGGCGATCGACAAAGGCAGGCACATCCTCTGGATGACGGACGAACAGGGGCGGACGAAGACCTATCGGCGCGAACCCGACGCGGCCGTCAGCCGCCGCGTCGTCGCGGGCATCATGCGCTTTCTGCCACTGGAATCGCAGCTTTGACAGGCAAAACCGCCCTCGGGCAATTCCGCCTCAGGCCGCCGGCCTTACCCCCGCCTTCGCCAGCTGTATCTGCACCAGCGTATCGAGGTTCTGGTTGACGCGGCAATAGAACTCCTCATCGATGAAGGGCCGCAGCATGAAATCATTGCCGCCCGCCTTCAGGAACCGCGCCGAAAGCAGCCGGTTGGTGGAGGAGGACACGCCGATGATGCGCAGCTCATGGGAGCCGCGCACGGTGCGGATGCGCCGCGTCAGCTCGAAACCGTCAATATCGGGCATGTTGTAATCGGTCACCACGAGGCCGATATCGGGATTGGCCTTCAGTATATCGAGCGCTTTCGCACCGCTATCCGCCAGGCTGACGCGGAAATTATAACGCTTGAGACGGCTCGAAAGCAGCGCCCGCGCCGTCGGGCTGTCATCGACGATCAGCACGTGATGGCGGTGGTTGGTGAGAAAGCGGCAGACGGATTCCGTCAGCATATCAACGGCGAAAATATTGTCTTTCAGAATATAATCGACCACATCCTTGGCGATCAGCGTCTCGCGCGTCGCTTCATGAAAGGTGCTGGTGAAAACGATGGTCGGGATCGAAAGATCGATCAGATATTCCAGCGCCTCGCCCTTTTCCGCCCCCGGCAGGTTGATGTTGGAAATGGCGAGCGTCACCGGCTCCGGCGAATGTTCGTAGCAGGCCTGCAATTCCTCGAAATTGCGGCACACTTCCACGGAAACGCCGAGCAATTCCTTCAGCCGCATGCTCACCATCTGGGTGAACACA
This sequence comes from Agrobacterium fabrum, assembly GCA_003241215.1. Classification (GTDB taxonomy): domain Bacteria; phylum Pseudomonadota; class Alphaproteobacteria; order Rhizobiales; family Rhizobiaceae; genus Agrobacterium; species Agrobacterium fabrum_A. The sequence goes on along the minus strand of QFOL01000187.1, from coordinate 2,481 downwards.
TTGGTGTCTTCCGCCAGCAAGATGCGGCTGTTGGTAAAAGGCACGCCAGAATATTGCATGCCCGTGATGCCGAGAAAATTCATTCTGCCCCGATCCCCCATCGAATGTCAGGGGAAAATAGCAGGCGCATTTTTCAGAATGATTAATAGCACTTTTGTTGGGAAAGCAGTTGAGCATATGCTTACTTAAACGGAAATACGGCCCACGAGGGGCCGTATTCCGACTGCGGGAAGGGATATTTTGTCTCAGGCGCGCAGAAGCGCATTTTCCGTATCGAACGGGCTTTCTTCCACCACTTCGGCATCATAGGAGGTGCCGAGAATGCGGATCTTGAGCTTGGTGCCCACGGCCGCATATTCCGGCTTGAGCATGGCGAGCGCGATGGATTTGCCGAGACGCCAGCCGAAACCGCCGCTCGTCGCACGGCCCGCAAGCGCGCCGCTTTCATCGAAAATCGCTTCCGAACCGCGCGCATCGACATCCGTATTGCCCGATACGGTGAGCGTCGAGAACACCCACTTGACGCCGGCCTCCTTGTAAGCCACCAGCGCATCGCGGCCGATGAAGGGTTTTTCCGGACGCAGGAAGCGGTCGAGACCGGATTCATAGGCGTTATATTCCACCGAAAGCTCGCGACCCATGTTGCGATAGGATTTTTCGAGCGACATGGAGACCATGGCGCGGATGCCGAAAGGCTTGATGCCAAATTCGGCGCCCGCTTCCATCAGCCGGTCGAAGATGTAGTTCTGCATCTCGATCGGATGGTGCAGTTCCCAACCCAGTTCGCCCACGAAGTTGACGCGCAGCGCATGCGCCGTCGCCACGCCGACGGAAATCTGCCTGCCGGTGAGCCAGGGGAAATCCTTGTTCTCAAGGCTGGTGCGGGTCAGCTTCTTCAGGAGATCGCGCGACTTCGGACCGGCAAGCACCAGCACGCCGTATTTCTGCGTGATCGGCTGCAGCACCACGGAACCGTCGGTCGGCGCAAGGCGGCGCAGCACGTCATGGTCATGCGCTTCGAGACCACCGGCCGAAACCATGTAGAAACGGCCCGGGGCCCATTCATAGACCGTAAATTCCGCCTTCACGCCGCCATTCGGCGTCAGAAGATGGGTGAGCGCGATACGGCCGCGCTTCTTCGGCACCGCATTGGCGAGAATGCTGTCGAGCCATGCCCGCGCACCGGGGCCGGAGACCTCCATCTTGGCGAAGGCCGACATATCGAGCACGCCGACATTCTGATGGACATTCTTCACCTCGTTGCCGACATGTTCGAAATAGTTCGAGCGGCGGAACGACCATTTCTCGACGATACGGCCGTCATCCAATGCCGGCGCATGGTTGTGGCTGGTGATGACATCCGCACCCACGCCGAGGTCTTCCTCGCGCAGCGCATAACCTTCCGGCGCATACCAGTTGGCGCGCTCCCAGCCATAGACGGAGCCGAACACGCCGCCGAGCTTCTTCAGGCGGTCATAAACCGGCGTCGTCTTCAGCGGACGGGCGGCGGAGCGCTCTTCGTCCGGATAATGCATGGTGAAGACGTTGGCATAGGCTTCCTCGTTCTTGGCGATGAGGTAACCTTCCGTAGCGTAAGGCCCGAAGCGGCGCGGATCGACACCCATCAGGTCGAGCGTCGGCTCGCCGTCGACGATCCATTCGGCCAGCTGCCAGCCGGCGCCGCCGGCAGCGGTGATGCCGAAGGAATGGCCTTCATTCAGCCAGAAATTCTTCAGGCCCGGTGCGGGGCCGACAATCGGGTTGCCATCGGGCGTATAGGCGATAGCACCGTTATAGACCTTCTTGATGCCCACCTCACCGAAGGCCGGAACACGCACCATGGCGGTTTCGATATGCGGCATCAGGCGGTCGAGTTCTTCCTGGAACAGCTCATATTCGCTGTCGTCGGAGGGACCGTCGACATAACAGACCGGCGCGCCGACTTCATAAGGACCGAGGATCAGGCCGCCCGCTTCCTCGCGCATGTACCAGGCGGAGTCGGATTCGCGCAGCACGCCCATTTCCGGCAGGCCCTGGCGACGGCGCTCCTGAATGGCCGGGTGCGGCTCTGTGACGATATATTGATGCTCGACCGGAATAACCGGGATATTGATGCCGACCATCTCACCGGTCTTGCGGGCAAAGGAGCCCGTGCAGGAGATGATATGCTCGGCGACGATCTCGCCCTTGTCGGTCGTCACCTTCCAGTGACCGTCTTCCAGCTGCTCAATGGCGGTGACGGTGGTGTTGCGATAGATGGTCGCCCCGCGATCACGCGCGCCCTTGGCGAGCGCCTGCGTCAGATCGGCGGGCTGGATATAACCGTCATCGGGATGCTGGATGGCGCCCAGCAGGCCGTCCGTTTCGCAGAGCGGCCAGATTTCCTTCACCTGCTCCGGCGTCAGCATGTTGACGCGCACGCCGATGGTCTCGGCAATGCCGGCATAATACATATATTCGTCCCAGCGATCCTTGGTGCGG
>QFOL01000186.1 GCA_003241215.1 Agrobacterium fabrum | reverse complement strand
AATCTTCACAATCATGCGACCATAATGCGGACAAGTATTTTTGCCGTATGGCATTTGGCTTAAAGTAAGGTAATTGCCTTCATAAGATTTCAAGAGGCTTCGGCCGCACAGAATGAGGACCGATATGGCGCATTTTCTCCGTTCCACCCTTCTCGCCAGTATAACGGCCCTTTCAACGACATTCGTCACCCTGCCCGCCCATGCGCTCGACGAGCAGCAGAAGAAAGAAATGGGCGAGTTCATCAAGCAATATCTGATCGAGAACCCGGAAATCATGCTCGAGGTTCAGGATGCGCTTGAGCGCAAGCAATATGCGGCGCGCAACGCCAAGGCGGCGGAAGCCGTCGCCGACAACAAGAAGGCCATTTTCGAATCGAAATACGACCTGGCGCTTGGCAATCCGGATGGCGACGTCACGCTGGTCGAATTTTTCGATTATAATTGCGGTTATTGCAAACGCGCCATGGGCGACATGGACAATATTCTGAAGAGCGACAAGAAGGTGCGCGTCGTCCTCAAGGAATTCCCGATCCTGGGACCGGAATCGGTCGCCGCCCACCGCGTTTCCAACGCCGTGAAATTGCTCGCGCCGGCCAAATATGCCGAATTCCAGCGCACCCTGCTCGGCGGCCGCGGACGGGCCAATGAGGATAGCGCCATGGAAGTCGCCACCTCGCTTGGCCTCAAGGAAGCCGATATCCGCAAGTCGATGGCGGAAAACCCCAATGACGAGCAGGTGCAGGAAACCTACAAGCTGGCAAGCAGCCTCGGCATCACCGGCACACCGTCCTATATCGTCGGTGACGAGGCGGTTTTTGGCGCGGTCGGCGCCGATCCCCTGAAGGAAAAAATCGCCAATATGCGCAGCTGTGGAAAAGCCACCTGCTCCTGATTGCAAAAAAGCCCCCACATTCCCTGTGAGATGCCGGCCAAGCCGGCGCTTTACGGCCTTCGGGGGCTTTTCCTTGACCGCTGCGCAGTCTATAGCTGTCGCTGATTTTCTTATGGAAACGTGAATGAGCAACATCATCATCGTCATCAACGGCCCCAATCTCAACATGCTGGGAAAACGGGAACCGGGTATCTATGGTGGCAAGACGCTGAAGGACATCGAGAACGATTGCCTTCAAGCCGGTGCCGATCTCGGTTTCGCAGTGGAATTCCGCCAGTCCAACCACGAAGGCGTGCTGGTGGACTGGTTGCATGAGGCGGGCGAGCGGGCGGCGGGCGTCGTCATCAATCCCGGCGCCTACAGCCACACGTCGATCGCGTTGCACGACGCCATTCGCGCGATTTCCACGCCCGTCGTGGAAGTGCACATTTCCAACATCCACGCCCGCGAGGAGTTCCGTCACAAATCGATGGTATCCCCGGCGGCGAAGGGCATGGTCTGCGGTTTCGGACCATATGGATACATCATGGCGCTTCACGCGCTGAAGAACATCACGGCATAAAAAGAAACAAAGAATAGGGTTTGTCATGTCTGAAAAGAAACAGGGTATCGACAAGGAACTGATCCGCGAGCTCGCGAATATCCTCAACGATACCGACCTTTCGGAAATCGAAGTGGAGCAGGACGACCTGCGCATCCGCGTTTCACGCGCCGCTCCCGCCGCCACGGTCTACGCCGCAGCGCCTGCTGCTTATGCGCCCGCACCGGCAGCAGCCCCCGTTGCCGCACCGGTCGCAGCCGCGCCGGCCGCCCCTGCGGCCTCCGCAGCGCCTGCCCGCAACCCGGCCAACACCGTGTCCTCGCCCATGGTCGGTACGGTCTATCTGTCGCCTGCCCCGGGCGCACGTCCCTTCATCGAAGTGGGTGCAACCGTCAAGGAAGGCCAGACCATCCTCATCGTCGAAGCCATGAAGACCATGAACCAGATCCCGGCTCCCAAGTCCGGCAAGGTCGTGGAAATCATCGTCAACGACGCTCAGCCCGTGGAGTATGGCGAAGCCCTCGTGGTCATCGAATAAAGGCGGTTCAGCATGGTTTCGAAGATCCTCATAGCCAACCGCGGCGAGATCGCGCTACGCGTCCTGCGCGCCGCGAAAGAGCTTGGCATTCCGACGGTGGCCGTGCATTCCACGGCCGACGCGGACGCCATGCATGTGCGCCTTGCCGACGAAAGCGTCTGCATCGGCCCGCCGCCCTCGCGTGACAGCTACCTCAACATCCACCAGATCGTTGCGGCCTGCGAAATAACAGGTGCGGACGCCGTTCACCCCGGCTACGGCTTCCTGTCGGAAAATGCCAAGTTCGCCGATATTCTCGACGCGCACGGCATCACCTTCATCGGACCGACCGCCGAACATATCCGCATCATGGGCGACAAGATCACCGCCAAGCAGACGGCGCAGGAGCTCGGCATTCCCGTGGTTCCCGGCTCCGATGGCGAAGTGAAGCCTGAAAACGCGCTCGAAATCGCCCGGACGATCGGCTTCCCGGTCCTCATCAAGGCGACAGCGGGCGGCGGCGGTCGCGGCATGAAGGTGGCCAAGACCGAAGCCGATCTGGAAGAGGCCGTTGCGACGGCCCGTTCCGAAGCGGCGGCAGCCTTCGGCAACGACGCCGTTTACATGGAAAAATACCTCGGCAAGCCGCGCCATATCGAAGTGCAGGTTTTCGGCGATGGTGAAGGCAATGCCGTTCACCTTGGCGAACGCGATTGCTCGCTGCAGCGCCGTCACCAGAAGGTGCTGGAAGAAGCCAATTCGCCGGCTCTGACCGTCGAACAGCGTATGAAGATCGGCGAAATCTGCGCGAGCGCCATGCGCAAGCTGAAATATCGCGGCGCCGGCACCATCGAGTTCCTTTATGAAAACGGCGAGTTCTATTTCATCGAAATGAACACCCGTCTGCAGGTGGAGCATCCGGTGACGGAAGCCATCACCGGCATGGATCTCGTGCAGGAACAGATCCGGGTCGCTTCCGGCCAGGGCCTGTCGGTCACGCAGGACGATATTGAATTCCATGGCCATGCCATCGAATGCCGTATCAATGCCGAGGACCCGCGCACCTTCGTACCCTCGCCGGGCACGCTGACCTATTTCCACACGCCGGGCGGCCTTGGTGTACGCGTCGATTCGGGCGCCTATCAGGGCTACAAGATCCCGCCCTATTACGACAGCATGATCGGCAAGCTGATCGTTCACGGCCGCGACCGTGACGAATGCATTCGCCGCCTGCGTCGGGCGCTGGATGAGTTCGTCGTTGATGGCATCAAGACCACGCTGCCGCTTTTCCAGGACCTTCTCGAGAACGAGGATATCCTCAACGGCGATTACGACATTCACTGGCTGGAAAAATATCTGGCCGGTGACGCGTCTCACTAAGACGATATGGCTGGGCGGCGCAGCAGAAATAACGGCATAACGGTCGATATTCTGCTGCGCGCCTATTCCGCCGGCCTGTTTCCCATGGCCGATTCGGCCGATGACCCGGAACTTTTCTGGGTCGAGCCGGAAATCCGGGGCATCATCCCGCTCAATGATTTCCACATTTCCAAAAGCCTCGCCAAGGCGATGCGCAGGAAGCCGTTCGAGATACGCTTCAACACCGCCTTCGAAGCTGTCATGGCTGGCTGCGCGGCGGAAGCGCCTGACAGGCCAAGTACCTGGATCAACGCCACCATTCGCAGGCTTTATACCGAGCTGCATCAGATCGGCCATGCCCACAGCGTCGAGGCATGGGAAGGCGGGGAACTTGTCGGCGGGCTCTACGGCGTTTCACTCGGGGCCGCCTTTTTCGGCGAAAGCATGTTTTCCCGTCGCACCAATGCATCGAAGATTTGCCTCGTGCAGCTGGTGGAGCGGCTTAAAACAAGGGGCTTCGTACTGCTCGATACGCAATTTACCACCGAACATCTGAAGACATTCGGTGCAATCGACGTACCCAAGCAGGACTATGCAAAAATGCTTGACCTCGCCGTCAACCGGCCGAGCCTGCAATTCTGATCGTTACGTAAGGTTATTTGCTTGCCGTTGAGGGAGCGGGAACTTCCGAGTCCTGCTTGCAGCCCGTCAGCCACACGTCATAGATCGGGTGTTCCACCGCATTGAGGCCGGGGCTGTCGGCAAACATCCAGCCTGTGAAAATCCGCTTGATCTTGCGGTCGAGCGTGATTTCGTCAACCTCGACAAAAGCATCGATCTTCTGCGCTTCCGTCTGGTCGCGGGAATAACAGACCTTCGGCGTTACCTGAAGCGCGCCGAACTGCACCGTCTCGTCGATATAGACATCAAAGGAGGTAATGCGGCCGGTGATCTTGTCGATGCCGGAAAACACCGCCACGCGGTTTTCCAGCCGGGCGGCGGAGACTGGGGATACGAGGATAACGGCAGAGACCGCGGCAAACAGCGACACTGTCAGCGCACGCAAAGAACGATCCCGCGTGATTTTCCTCATATAGTGGTCTCCAAAATTTGCCTTTGTCGCGACGCCGACCGGATCAACGCCTAAGGGCGGAATGTGGCAAAAACCGGTGAGGCCGGCGTCAGCGCGATGTTTTGCACAACACCGCGCATCACAACAGCTTAGTTGCCGGGGGTCCAGGCGTCGTAATCGCCGGTCACACGCGGGCGCTCGCCGGCGACTGCCAGCGACCCTTGAGGGCGATAGGCCTTGGATGTGCCGGTGAGGTTCGGCTGATGCGGCTTCTGCCAGTCGCGCGCCGCGTAATTTTCCTGGCTCGGCGGCACGTCGGTGCGGTAATGCATCCAGCCATGCCAGCCGGGCGGAATGGCTGACGCTTCCGCATAACCATTGTAGATCACCCAGCGGCGCGGCATGCCCCAGGAGGTGGTGCCGCCTTCGTAATAGGTGTTGCCCAGCTCGTCCTGCCCCACCTTCTTGCCGAAACGCCAGGTATGAAACCGCGTTCCGATCGTCTGGCCGTTCCACCAGGTGAAGATTTGCGTCAGGAGAGTCTTCATTATGTGTTCCTCGGGCTTGAATGCGCCGCAGCGATTTTCAATGCACGGCACAAGACATGCTTATGCCGCCCCTCACGGCAATTGTCCAGCATTTCGAGATATATCCGCGCTATTTCAGCTTCATCCTGAAGCCTAAATGCCGCTTCTCGAAACCCAATCGCTCATAGAAGCGGTGAGCGTCCAGCCGGGCCATGTTGGACGTCAGTTGCGCAGCGTTCAGACCCTGCCGGCGGGCTTCTTCAAGGCAATGATTGATCATCACCGCGCCGATGCCGCGACCGCGCATATCGGAGCGTGTCTGCACCGCCTCGATCAGCATTGATCTTGCCCCTCGCCCAACGAGCTTGGTCAGGATGGCGGTCTGGAAGGTTCCGACCACCTCGCCGTCCAGTTCCGCGACATAGAGCGTTTCGGTGGGCGATGCCGCTATGGCCCGGAAAGCCGCGAGATAGTCCGGCAACGCCGCTTCATCGGTGGTATCGCCATGGCCACCGATCTCGTCGGCGGCAAAAAGGGCGGCGATGGCCGGGACATCCTCTGCGCGCGCCGTGCGGATGATCAGTTTCTGCAATGTCGCATTCATCGGGTCAGGCTCTTTTCCATGACGATACCGGGCAAACCCTCGATGCCCGCCATGCGCTCGATTCGGTCCACCTCGACAAATCCGACGCCTTCATAAAAGGCGATTGCGACAGTATTTTTAGGCTCGACTTCCAGCCGCATGATCTCCGCATCCGGAAAACAGGTTTCGAGTTCGGCGAAGAGGTCGCGGCCGACGCCCTGCCGCTGGAGGTCGGGCGCCACATAAAGCTGGTGCAGCAGGGCCGTCTTCGCCATCTTGGTGGACATGGAGCCATAGGCCATGCCGCCAATCCGCTTGCCGTCGTCAGCCACCAGAAATTCGCCGCCCTTTTTCTCGATACGGTCCTTCATGGCCTGCGGCGAATGCCATGCGGCAATCAGCTGGTTCACCCTGTCGACGCCATAGATCGCATCATAGGTGGCGTGCCAGGTTTCGGCGAGCAAGGCCCTGACCGGCTCAATGTCACGCAGACTGGCTGTGCGGATGAAAAACATGATGGGGCTCCGTCTTGAAACAGAAAAGCCGGGCTTTGATCCCGGCAAAACAATGTCAGTCCGTCTTATTCGATGTCATCCTCGGGTCTGTACCGAGGATCTGAGCACGTTGGACCTTGTGGGTCGTTGGATCCTCGGGACAAGCCCGAGGATGACGGATGAGAGCTTTCTGCCTCGATACCTATGAGCACGAGGCAGCGTCCGCTTACTCTTCCTCGATACCGAGCTTGGCCTTGACCAGCGCCTGCACTGCCTGCGGGTTGGCCTTGCCGCCCGTCGCTTTCATGACCTGGCCGACGAACCAGCCGGCAAGCGTCGGCTTCGCCTTCACCTTCTCGACCTGATCGGGGTTGGCGGCGATGATCTCGTCCACGGCCTTTTCGATGGCGCCGGTATCGGTCACCTGCTTCATGCCACGGGCTTCCACGATTTCCGCCGGGTTGCCGCCCTCGTTCCAGACGATCTCAAACAGGTCCTTGGCGATCTTGCCGGAAATGGTCTCGGCCTTGATGAGATCGATGATGCCGCCCAGCTGCTCCGGCGAAACCGGCGTCGTCTCGATATCCTTGCCGGATTTGTTGAGCGCCCCGAGCAGATCGTTGATGACCCAGTTGGCGGCGGCCTTCGCATCGCGGCCGGCGGCGACGGCCTCGTAATAGTCGGCAATCGCCTTTTCCGAAACGAGGATCGAGGCGTCATAGACCGACAGGCCAAGATCAGCGACGAAACGGGCCTTCTTGTCGTCAGGCAGTTCCGGCAGATCGACCTTCAGCGCTTCCACGAAAGCATCGTCGAATTCGAGCGGCAGCAGATCCGGATCGGGGAAATAACGGTAATCATGCGCGTCTTCCTTGGAGCGCATGGACCGCGTCTCGCCCTTGCCGGGATCGAACAGACGGGTTTCCTGATCGATGGCGCCGCCATCTTCCAGAATGGCGACCTGGCGGCGCGCCTCATATTCGATGGCCTGACCGACGAAGCGGATGGAGTTGACGTTCTTGATTTCGCAGCGCGTGCCGAAACCTTCGCCCGGACGGCGCACGGAGACGTTGACGTCGGCACGCATCGAGCCTTCATCCATGTTGCCGTCGCAGGTGCCGAGGTAACGCACGATGGAACGCAGCTTGGTGAGATAGGCCTTGGCCTCATCCGATGAGCGCATGTCCGGCTTGGAGACGATTTCCATCAGCGCCACGCCCGAACGGTTCAAATCCACGAAGGACATGGTCGGGTGCTGGTCGTGCATGGACTTGCCGGCGTCCTGCTCCAGGTGCAGACGCTCGATGCCAATTTCGATATCTTCAAAATTGCCCTGACGGTCCGGGCCGAGCGAAATGGTGATGGTGCCCTCACCGACGATCGGGTCCTTGAACTGCGAGATCTGGTAGCCCTGCGGCAGGTCCGGATAGAAGTAGTTCTTGCGGTCGAAGATCGAGCGATGATTGATCTTCGCCTTCAGGCCGAGACCGGTACGCACCGCCTGCTTGACGCATTCCTCGTTGATAACGGGCAACATGCCGGGCATGGCGGCATCCACCAGCGACACGTTGGAATTCGGCGCATTGCCGAAGGTGGTGGATGCGCCGGAAAACAGCTTGGAATTGGAGAGAACCTGCGCATGCACCTCCATGCCGATCACGATTTCCCAATCGCCGGTGGCGCCGGGAATGAAGCGTTTCGGGTCGGGG
>QFOL01000185.1 GCA_003241215.1 Agrobacterium fabrum | reverse complement strand
GGCGGCCGCAAAGCAATATTTATCAGCGGTTCCGGGTATTTTGAAAATCGTCAAATATCTGCCGGAGTGGGGCAAATGGGAGGCGCTTCGTGCCTCAAATCCGACATTGGCGAAAGCGCAAGACCTGTCTTCCGTCATCCTTGGGCCTGTCCCAAGGATCTAATCACGCCGCGCAAAATCGAAACGTTGCAGATCCTCGGGACTGGCCCGAGGATGACGCCGAGCCCGACGGGACGTTTTCACGCCGTCTCCAGCCTATTTCGCCGCCTGCCGCCATAACAGGCCGACGATACGGCTTTCGGTACGGGCGGATTCGGAAAACACCTCGTCCGCCAGCGCAAGACCTTCAGTCCGCAGCGCCTGTTGCCGCTGGATGATGGCGTCGAGCAGCAGGGCGAGCCGCTCGCCATTGCCGAAACGGTCCGGTTCGCGGTCGGCGACGGCGGTGAGGACCGACAGGTCGTGCTCATGGCCGAGAATATCGACCAGCCGTTTGGTATCGGCCCGCTTGGCGCGCATGGCGGAAGGCCAGAGCCGGCGCATCAGGCCAAGATGCATCCAATAGGCCTGCCCGGCCTTGCGCAATTCGTGGAAATGCTCGACATCGGCCTCATCGCGGCAATCGGAGAGCGCCTTCCGCGCCCTCTTTCTCTGTTTCGACCAGGCGGTTCTCAGCAGCCGGGCGGTATCTTTCAGCTCATCCGGCAGCGACAGGGCTGCAAGTTTTTCGCGTCCCTCCTCACAGCCGGCAATGGCGGCCGCAATGGCCTCGTCAAGGCCGGCCTCGTTGTCGATGGCGTCGTCGCGACGGGCGCGCAGCATGGCGGTAATCGATCGCAGCGCTTCGCCCTGCGCATCCGAGCGGGCGAAGGCCTCGAGATATTCGGCGGTTTCCACCAGCGCCGTCGCATCGCGGGCAAAGGCAAGCGAGCGGGCGATATCGCGGATGCGGGCGTTCTCCTCCTCGGCGAAATCGGGTGCTGCCTTGCGGATGAGGCGGTAAAGGGCGCGCAGCCGCTTGAACCGCTTGCGCGCATCGTGCACCGCCTCGTGCGATCCGGAAGGCTGGTCGCGCAGGATGGCGATCGTATCGTCGATCAGTTCCAGCCCGGCCCGGCGGATCTCGTCGGTGAAGGTTTTTTTCGGATCAATTCTGAAGGGCATCCGACAGGTCTCCGTTCGGATAGTCCATGGCGAGCGACTGGTTGGAAAAACGCCGGTCTCCGGTGACTTCCCGGCCAAGCCAGGCCGGCAGGTCGGGATTGGCCCGCTCGTCATCCATTTCCACCTCGGCCACGACCAGGCCGCGATATCTTCCTTCGAAAACATCCACTTCCCAGGTGAAGCCGCCATGATCGACGGTGTGGCGCGTCTTTTCGATCACGACGCCCGGCGCGCTTGCCATCAGCTCTTCGGCGTCCTTGAGGGGTATGGAATATTCATATTCGTCGCGGACAAGCGCGCTCGCGCCGATCTTGATGGTCAGGGTCGCATCGCGCTGGTCGACGATCCTTACCCGGACCGAACGGTTTTCCATCGAGGCGACATATGCCTGCCGGAAAGCCATGCTATGGGTTACCTCATTGCGCCAATCACCGCCTGCAACAAGAAATTTCCGTTCAATTTCCTTGGCCATGCTGTCTCCGCAAGCTGGGTCGCCAGATTATCGCAATGTGACACAATTATGAAGCGAATTGATTGAAGTCTCTGGATAAAAATGCAATCGCCGCGCCTCGACATGGAAGCCGAGGCAGGCTAATTCGTAGACGGAATTTCAATCGTTTCAATAGCGCAGGGAGGCTCATCTTGGCCCAGGACTCTGAAAAACTTCTTTCCATCCTCAAACTTCAGCCGGTCGTGCCGGTGCTGATCGTGGATGACGCCGCTTCCGCAGTGCCGCTCGCGCGTGCCCTGGTTGCGGGTGGCCTGAAGGCGATCGAGATCACCATGCGCACGCCCGCGGCGCTGGACGCCATTCGCGCGGTTGCGGCGGAAGTGGAGGGTGCCAATGTCGGCGCCGGCACCATTTTGAACGCCAGGGATTTCGAGGCGGCGGCGGAAGCCGGCTCCACCTTCATCGTCAGCCCCGGCATCAATAAAAGCGTGCTGGAAGCCGCGCGCGGTTCCAGGGTGCCGCTGCTTCCGGGTGCGGCCACCGCCAGCGAGGTCATGGCGCTGCGCGACGAGGGTTACAAGGTGCTGAAGTTCTTCCCGGCCGAACAGGCCGGCGGCGCGCCTTACCTCAAGGCGCTGTCCTCGCCGCTCGCCGGCACCGTCTTCTGCCCGACCGGCAGCGTGTCGCTCAAGAACGCCAATGACTATCTCTCCCTGCCGAACGTCGTCTGCGTCGGCGGCTCCTGGGTCGCCCCGCGCGAACTGGTGGCGACCGGCGACTGGGCGGGTATCACCAAGCTTGCGGCGGAAGCCGCCGCGCTGCGCGGCTGACCCACGTCTTTTCAAACCCGTTCACGAAGGCGTGAGCGGGTTTGACATTTATATTCGGCCTGCGGCTTCCTATCTCCCCTGTAGATTTGACCCTTACAGGAGATTTTGATGTTCGACGCCAAGAAGCTTCTTGAACAATTCCTCGGTTCGCAGGTGCCGGGCCTTTCGGGAAGCGTCCGTGACAGAGCCGGGCAGGCCGCCGATATCGCCAAGAACAATCCCCTGAAAGCCGGTGCTCTCGCCGCCGCCATTCTGGGCACCAAGACCGGCCGCAAGCTCGCCGGCAATGTCGCCACCATCGGCGGGGTCGCCGCCATCGCCGGCCTCGGCTACCTCGCCTACAAGAATTACAAGTCCGGCCAGGCGCCTGAAACCGCGCCGAAACCCGAACCGGAGCTTCTCGCTCCGCCCGCCGATTCCGCCTTCCATCCGCAATCGCCGGCGCTTTCCAATGATTTCGCGCTGAAGCTCATCCAGGCGATGATCGCCGCCGCCAAGGCGGACGGTCATATCGATGAGAAGGAGCGCGCCAATATCATGGACAAGGTGCAGGTCTCCGGCCTCGATGACGAAGCCGAGCGCTTCCTCGAAAAGGAACTGGCCGATCCGCTCGACATAGACGCTCTGGTGGCCGCCGCCCGCACGGAAGAGCAGAAAGTGGAGCTTTACACTGCCTCGCGGCTTGCCATCGAGGCCGATACGCGGGCGGAGCGGGGCTATCTCGACCTTCTGGCCGGGCGGCTTGGGTTGCCGGATGCGCTGGTCGATCATATCGAGGCGACGGTGGTGGCGGCGAAGGTTTGAGGTTAGCCTCGGCGGGCGCGGCTCCCCCCCTCTGCCCTGCCGGGCATCTCCCCCTCAAGGGGGGAGATCAGCCAGAAGGAAACACTCGCTCACTCGCAACGTTGAAGACGGCCGAGAGGTCGCCGCAGGTCGATCTCCCCCCTTGAGGGGGAGATGCCCGGCAGGGCAGAGGGGGGTGAGCCACACCCACCAACGCCACCGCATCCCACCCACAAGCACTGTTGTCATCCCGCCCCGCTTGCCCTAATCCTTCTCCCAGCAAATGGGGAAGAGAATGCGCGATCTGAGTGATTTTAGGGGATGTCCGCCGCCGCAGCCGGTGGTGCTGAAGGGCCGTTACGTGACGGCCGAGCCGTTCGATCGTCAAAAACATCTCGCAAGGCTCTGGGCCGCCCTTGGCGGCGAGGGAGTGAATGCGCTGCTCAAATATTTCCCGCAAAGCGCCTTTCCCGATGCCGACGCCTTCGGCGACTGGCTTGTCGGCGCGGGCGAGAAGCTCAACTGGGTCACGCTGGTCTTCGTTGAAAACGCCACCGGCGATATCGTCGGCATGGCGAGCTATATGCGGCCCGATCCCGCCAATGGCGTGGTCGAGGTCGGCTCCGTCGCCCATGGCGCGAAGATGAAGCGCTCGCCTCTTTCCACCGAGGCGCATTACCTGATGGCGAAACATGTTTTCGAGGATCTTGGATATCGCCGTTACGAGTGGAAATGCCACAATGAAAACGAGCCCTCCAAGATCACGGCGAAGCGTTATGGCTTCACCTTCGAGGGCGTCTTCCGCCAGCATATGATCTCGAAGGGGCAGAACCGCGATACGGCATGGTTTTCGATGATCGACGGCGAATGGCCGCTGATCGGCAAGGCCTTCGAAACCTGGCTCTTGCCGGAGAATTTCGCGGCCGATGGAACGCAGAAGCGCAAGCTTGAGGATATCCGTGCGGAGTTTGCCGATGCCATTGCCTGAAAATCCGGCCCCTGAAAACCCGACGCCTGAAAAGCCGAGCCCCGGCAAGAAGGATTGGTCGCCGGCCATCGCCGCCGCCCTTATCATTGTCGGTTTCGGGCTGGTCTTTTTCGTCATGCCGAAGATCATGCTGTGGCTGGGCGATTATTCGCCCTGGCTCGCCGCCGCCTTCGGCACGGTGGCGGTGCTGTGTTTTTTCCTGCTGTTCTGGCTGCGCGCCCGTTACCAGCGTCGCCGTGACGGTTAGAGCTTAAGCGACGCGCCGAGCAGCAACAGCCCCATGATGAGGACGAACAGCGCACCGGCGATCTCGATCGCATGGCTGATGCCGGCCGCCCTGCGGCTGCCGGGGCCGGCGAAACGCACCGCGAGGCCTTTAGCCGAGACGGCCATGATGGCGAGCAGCGACACCGTTATCGCCGTGCCGAGCGACATGGCGAGGACGGAGAGCACGCCGCCGAGATAAAGCCTGTTTAAAAGCGCAAAGCTCATCACGATGATTGCGCCCGAACAGGGCCTGAGGCCGACGGCGATGATGGCGGACCATGCCTCGTGCAGGCTGAAGTTCTTGCCCTTAAGCAGCATCGGATCCGGCGCATGGGATTTGCCGCAGGCGGTGCAGAGATCGCCTGTGCCGTCATGGTCGTGATCGGCAAAAACCGGTTTGCCCTGAAACCGCAGCCCCGTTCCCATGCCGGCGGTTCTGGCGGCCATGGTTTCACCCGCCGCGGCGAAAACCGCGACCGGCTCGCGCCGGATGCGCAGCGACCAGAGTTTTCGCACCAGCAGCCAGGCGCCGAACAGCGCCACCATGGCGAAGCTGGCGATCTCCATCGCCTGCGTCGCTTTCGTCATGGTGATGGAGGTGCCGCGCAGCACCAGCCAGGCCGCGCCGACAAGGCCGATGGCGACCGCCCCCTGAAGGAGCGCCGAAACGAAGGAAATGAGAATGCCGCGTTTCAGCTGCGTCTCGTTGGCGATCATATAGGACGAGATGACCGCCTTGCCGTGGCCGGGGCCGGCGGCGTGGAAAACGCCATAAGCAAAGGACAGGCCGATCAGCGAGCTGAGCGCCCAGCCATCCTCGCGCATGGCCTTCAGCGCCCCGGTCAATGCCCGATAAAACATCTGCTGGTGCACGTTGATCCATTGCATCAGCGGTGCAAAAGGGCCGCCGACGGAAAAGGAAGGCTCGGCCGAGCCGATGCCGAGCGGCGACTGCGCATGCGCCGCGCCGGCCACGGCGAAGAGGCCGATGGCGACGGCGAAGAGGCCGGCCCGGCGGTTCAGCATGTCACTTCCAGCCGGGTGGCGAAGAGCTTGGTCATGTCGGTGCCGGTCGGATCGTTGAAGAAGGCGTCGGTCAGCGAACTCTGGTTCTGCGAGATGACCTCGTCGGGATCGGGACGCACGACATGGTGCTTGCAGGCCTTCAGGTCCTTGCCCTCGGTGGCGATATCGCCGTCCTTGGCGAAATCGATCGCAGTATACATGGTCGGATCCCAGGCGCCGAAGCTGAGCTTGCCCTTGACGGCGAGCGGCGCGGTCGGTTTCACGGAAAAGAACATCAGGATCTGCTGGTCCTGGTAATCCACGTGAATGGCGTCCGGTTTTGAAAATTCCACCGGTTTTCCATTGGCGGTGATGAAGGTGTAGTAGGAATATTCGGCAAGCGATTCCAGGACGGTATTGCCGATTTCGGCCAGCTCGTCCTTGTCGAGCTTCAGATCGCTGTTCTTGTCGTAATCCATCACCACGCTTGCCGAGAACATCTCGTCGAAACGCCAGATGTTGCGCACTTCCTGAACGGTGCCGTTCGGCCCCTCGACGATTTCCATGCGGGCTTCCGCAAAGATATGCGGATGCGCGGCGGCGGCGACGGGAATGGAGGTCAGGCCAGCCGCAAGGAGCAATAATCGTCTGTTCATTATCCGGTCTGTCCTGCCTTCGAATCTTGAAGGCCCGACTGTAGCAGAAAATGGGACCGAATTTCGACCCGATCTGTTCCCTGACCCTTCAGGCAGGCCAGCGGGAGATTTCAGAATGTGCCGGTGAAACGCGACATGATGCTGGAGCCGCTATAGGCGAGGTCCGTGTCGCGCTCGCCATGCAGCAGGCGGTTGAATTCCAGCTCCAGCTTGCTGTTCTTGCCGGTATCGAAAGAGAGCGTGGCGACGAGCCTGCGCTCGCTGCTATCGTAGTTGTAATAGATCCAGTCCTTGTGGACGCGGTGCAGCGCAAGATCGAGCCCGACCTTTTCGGTGAGCCTGCTCTTCATGACCAGCTGCCAGCGGCGATGGAATTCGGCAATGGGGTCATCCGGATCGAAAAGTGCGTAGTCCTGCGAAAAGCCGATGCCGAAGGCGAGGCGGTCGGTCGCCTTCATTTCCGCTTCGGCCCGCAGGTACGGGCGGGTGCGCTTCACCTTGTCGCTGATCTCATCGCCGGAAATGGTGGTGAAGCCCGCTTCGGCCAGAACCGCCAGCCGATCCGAGAACTTGTAACCATAAGCCAGGGAACCCCGCAGCGTCTGGGCCGGGAAGCGTTCATATTTTTCCTGCTGCGCTTCAGGCACAAGAATGCGGTCATAGGCAAGCGTCAGCCCGGCCTCGCCGCCGCCGAGCGACCGCGCATGTTCGGCTTTCAGCGATAAAAGCGCCTCGTTGGCTTCCAGTCGGGTGGGCATGAAATAGGCCGGACGGAATCGCGCCTTGCCCTTCATCAGGCTGGCAAGGCTCGCCGTCAGCGTGTTCTTGCCGCCAAGCGCGAGGATGCCGAGCTGCGAAGACGCTTCCAGCTTGTGATCCAGTTGCCGGTAGCCGATGTCTTCTTCAGGCAGGTGCAGGAATATATCGCCGGCATCGCTGCGGGTGCCGCGCAGCTCGACGGCCCATTCCAGCTTTTCGGAAAAGCGTTTCGTCAGCCCCAGTGCCGCGATGGTGTTATGTTCATTGGCGAAACGGTAGCGGGGCAGGCGAACCTCCTCGTGTTCGAGCGAATAACGCAGCTCCGCGCCGTCAAGCGCCACCTTGCCGTTGAGCCCGAAGCCGGCGCGCAGCGAAATTGCGCTCAGCCGGTTGGTGTCGGCGAAATAATTGCTGTCATAAGCAATGCCGGATTTATAGGTGACATTGTGCTCATCGGCCTTTTCACCCGCCCGCGCGCCGCAGGCGCAGGCAAGCCCGAGAACAAGCGCGATATAACCCCCCAGCCGCATTCGCATCTCCGGTCTCTAATTAAGCAATATCTTATATTTGGATGGTTAATAAAGTTTTCTGCGCCGTTTTACTGCGGTAGCGCGAATGCTGGGCGGCAATGATGCAAGAAGAAGCGAAGGAACCGGTGCGCGATGTATAAAATTTGATTAATATCGCCAGTATTAAAGTTAATTGTTTATTGTAATATTAGCCTTTGCTTGAATTAGAATCCTCTAAATATACAGTTCAGTTACGCCAGATGGCGTGATCAAACAAAAGAGGAGAGAGAAATG
>QFOL01000634.1:665-1586 GCA_003241215.1 Agrobacterium fabrum | reverse complement strand
TCAAGAGCGCCCTTGAGCTTGCCCTTGGTATCGTCGCTGATAGCCTTTTCCGTGCGGATGGTGTCGAGGATCGCCTTGCCTTCCGACCGGAGGTAGGAAAGCAGGCCCTGCTCGAACTTGCCGACCTGTGCAACCGGAACCTTGTCGAGGTAACCGTTGACGCCGGCGAAGATCACCGCAACCTGTTCTTCCGTCTTGAGCGGAGAGAACTGCGGCTGCTTCAGAAGCTCGGTCAGGCGGGCGCCGCGATTAAGCAGGCGCTGCGTGGAAGCGTCGAGGTCCGAACCGAACTGGGCGAATGCGGCCATTTCGCGATACTGGGCGAGTTCACCCTTGATCGAACCAGCAACCTGCTTCATCGCCTTGATCTGAGCGGCAGAGCCAACGCGCGAAACCGACAGACCGACGTTAACGGCCGGACGAATGCCCTGGTAGAACAGGTCGGTTTCAAGGAAGATCTGACCGTCGGTGATCGAGATCACGTTGGTCGGAATGAAGGCCGAAACGTCGTTACCCTGGGTTTCGATGACAGGCAGAGCCGTCAGCGAACCAGCGCCCATTTCGTCGGAGAGCTTTGCAGCGCGCTCGAGAAGACGGGAGTGAAGGTAGAAAACGTCGCCCGGATAAGCTTCGCGGCCCGGAGGACGGCGCAGCAGAAGCGACATCTGACGATAGGCAACGGCCTGCTTGGAAAGGTCGTCGTAACCGATGAGAGCGTGCTTGCCGTTGTCACGGAAATATTCGCCCATGGCGCAGCCGGCGAACGGAGCGAGGTACTGCATCGGAGCCGGATCGGAAGCCGTGGCGGCAACGATGATCGAATACTGCAGCGCGCCGCGCTCTTCCAGAACCTTCACGAACTGGGCGACGGTCGAACGCTTCTGACCGATAGCGACGTAGACGCAATAGAGCTTGTCGCCG
>QFOL01000634.1:0-658 GCA_003241215.1 Agrobacterium fabrum | reverse complement strand
GCCGCGCTCTTCCAGAACCTTCACGAACTGGGCGACGGTCGAACGCTTCTGACCGATAGCGACGTAGACGCAATAGAGCTTGTCGCCGTCAGGACCATTATCGTGAATGGCCTTCTGGTTCAGGATCGTATCGAGAATGATGGCGGTCTTGCCGGTCTGGCGGTCGCCGATGACGAGTTCGCGCTGGCCGCGGCCAACCGGGATCAGGGCGTCAATGGCCTTGAGGCCGGTCGACATCGGCTCATGAACCGACTTGCGCGGAATGATGCCGGGAGCCTTGACGTCAACGCGCGAACGCTTGGCGGCATTGATCGGGCCCTTGCCGTCGATCGGGTTGCCGAGAGCGTCAACGACGCGGCCGAGCAGTTCCGGACCGACCGGAACGTCAACGATAGCGCCAGTCCGCTTTACGGTGTCGCCTTCCTTGATGTCACGGTCCGAACCGAAGATAACCACACCGACGTTGTCGGCTTCGAGGTTGAGCGCCATGCCGCGAATGCCGCCGGGAAACTCGACCATTTCGCCGGCCTGAACATTGTCGAGACCGTAAACGCGGGCGATACCGTCACCGACGGAAAGCACCTGGCCGACTTCCGAGACTTCCGCCTCGTTGCCGAAATTTTTGATTTGATCTTTCAGAATTGCGGAAATTTCCGCG